>NZ_BSDC01000001.1:1200000-1500000 GCF_030268045.1 Geothrix edaphica | reverse complement strand
CCGGCACCCGGGTGGTGGTGGTGCGGCTCGGCGGGCTCTGGGGCAGCCGCTTCAGCGCGGCTTCCGGACGACGTCCATCCACCGGCGTGGAGCTGCTCAAGGGGCTGGGCTACCTGCTGGCCAACGCCCTGTTCTTCATGCCCCGGCGCGAGGTCCAGGTCACCTTCGAGGAGGTCCCGGACCTCCCGGCGGGCGCGGACCGCGAGGCCGTCAACCGGGTCCTGGAGGCCCACCTGAATGCGGACGCCACGCCGCGGACCTTCGTCCCCTACCTGATCTGGAAGGACCATGCGCCCCGCACCCTCCCCGAGCCGCCCCGGCCCAGGGTGGAGGGCAACCCCCGCAACGTGCCGCCCCAGGTCCGGGATGCGGTGCGGCGCCACCTGCAGGCGGTCACGGGCCATTCGGACATCCAGGAACATCACCACCTGGTGAAGGACCTGGGGCTCGATGTCCTGGGCCATCGGGAGCTTGAGCTCTGGCTCGAGCAGGCCTTCGGCTACCCCTGCGCCGATCCCGCCTCCCTCCAGACCGTGGGCGACCTGCTGCTGGCGGCCACCGGCGCGGCCGTCTCCCTCCGCCAGGGCGAGCTGAAGGCCGTGCCCCATGCCTGGTTCCATTCGCGCACGGATCTGCCCATCGAGATGCCTGACGGCGACTCGATCCCCGAGGTCTTCCTCAAGCAGGCGCGGCGCGACCCGGGCCGGGTGGTCCTGGCCGACCAGCTGGGCGGCGTGAAGACCTACCGGGATGTCATCACGGCCATCCTGGTGCTGAAGCCCATCTTCGAGGGCCTGGAAGGCTCCCACGTGGGCCTGATGCTGCCGGCCTCCGGGGGCGCCAGCATCCTCTACCTGGCCCTGCTGTTCGCGGGCAAGACGCCCGTGCTGGTGAACTGGACGGCCGGGGTCCGCAGCATGGCCTATGGCCTCGACCTGGTGGGGGTGAAGCACGTGATCAGCGTGTCCACGCTGATCAACCGGCTCGAGGCCCAGAGCGTGGATCTGTCGGCCGTCAAGGACCGCCTGGTGCTGCTGGACGTCGTGGGCAGGCGCATCTCGCTGGCCACGAAACTGTCCGCGGCCCTGCGGGCCCGCCTGGGCTGGACCTCCCTCGATGCCTCCGCGGCTCCGGCCACGGCCGCGGTGCTCTTCACCAGTGGCAGCGAGAGCCATCCGAAGGCCGTGCCCCTCACCCACGGGAACATCCTCGCCAACATCCGCGACATCACCCAGGCCATCCGGTTCCGCGAGGACGAGCGGGTCATGGGCTGCCTGCCGCCCTTCCATGCCTTCGGCCTGACCACCACCACCATCCTGCCGATGCTGCTCGGCTTGCGGGTGGTCTACCATCCCAATCCCACCGAGGGCAGGATGCTGGCCCGCCTCATCGAGGCCTACCACGCCACCCTGCTGGTGGGTACGCCCACCTTTCTGGGCGGCATCCTCCGCGTGGCGGAGGACCGGCACCTGGAATCCCTGCGCATTGTGGTATCGGGCGCGGAGAAGTGCCCCGAACCGGTCTACGCCACCCTGGCCCGGCGCTGGCCGAAGACCACCGTGCTCGAGGGCTACGGCATCACGGAGTGCTCTCCCGTGGTTTCGGTGAACCGCGAAGAGGACCTGCGGAACGGCAGCATCGGGAAGCCCCTGGTGTCGGTGGAATGGGCCATCGTCGACCTCGAGACCGGCCGCCGGGTGCAGCCGGGCCAGCCCGGCATGCTGCTCGTCCGCGGCCCCAGCATCTTCTCCGGCTACCTCAACCCGGACGTGGAGTCCCCCTTCGAGACCTTCGAGGGCCGGTCCTGGTACCGCACGGGGGACCTGGTGTTCCAGGACCGCGGTGTCCTGGTGTTCTCCGGCCGCCTCAAGCGCTTCGTGAAGCTCGGAGGCGAGATGGTCTCCCTGCCGGCCATCGAGGAGGCCCTGTCCCAGCGCTTCCAGGGCGAGGATGAGATCGAGCCCTTGCTGGCGGTGGAGGCCACCACCGAGGATCTCAACCCCGACCTGATCCTCTTCTCCGTGGCCGGCATCGGCCGCGACGACGCCAACGCGGTGATCCGCGCGGCGGGCCTCTCCTCCCTGCACAACATCCGCGTGGTCCGGCAGATCGACCAGATCCCCACCCTGGGCACCGGCAAGACGGACTACCGGGCCCTCAAGGCGCTCCTGACTGGAGAGCCGGCCTAGGCGCTAGGGCTCTGCTTCGATCAGCAGCGCCAGGCCCAGGCCACCCCCGATGCCGAGGGTGGCCACGCCCAGGCCGCCGCCACGGGCCCTCAGTTGGTGGACCAGGGTGACCACGATGCGCGCGCCGGTGGCCCCGATGGGATGCCCCAGGGCCACGCCGCCCCCGGCCACGTTCAGGCGATCCTCCGGAAGGCCCACCTGCCGCTGGCAGACGAGGAGCTGGGCGGCGAAGGCCTCATTGAGCTCCCACAGGTCGATGTCGGCCACGGTCAGGCCCTGGACCTCTAGCAGGCGCCGCACGGCGGGGACGGGCGCCTCGCCCATGTCCAGCGGGTCCACACCCGCTTCGCTCCACGCCCGGATCCGGGCCAGGGGTTTGGTATCGCCCGCCTGGTCCCGCCGGGCCAGGAGGAGCGCGGCAGCGCCATCGGACAGGGCGGAGGCATTCCCCGCCGTGACCTGGCCCTGTGGATCGAAGACCGGTGCGAGGCGGGCCAGGGCCTCGGGGGTGATCTCCGGCCGGATGGCTTCATCGCGATCAAGATTCGGATGGGGCAGCAGCTCCGCGTGGAAATCGGCTCCCGCAGCCCGGTGGTGGCTCTCCATCGCCCAGGCATCGGCCTCCAGCCGCGTGATGCCCCGCTTGGCCGCGAGCCGTTCGATGGTCTCGCCCATGAGCAGGCCGGTCACCGGGCAACGCAGGCCGTCATGGTGCATGACATCCGGGAGCTGGCGGTGGCCCATGCGGAAGCCCCAGCGGAGGCCCGGCACCAGGTGGGGCGTATCGGACATGGCCTCGCTGCCCCCCACGAGGATGGGCGCCGCGGCGCCGCCCCTCAGGCTCTGGGCGGCGAGGAGGAGGGCCTGGAGGCTGGATCCGCAGGCCATGTTCACGGTGAAGGCGGAGGTGTCATGGGGGAGGCCGGCCCTCAGGGCCAGGGTGCGGGCCGGGTTCATGCCCTGGGTGTGGCTCCGGGCCATGCCCCAGAGGAGGCTGCCCGGGCGGGGCAGGGCGGGCCGGGAGAGCAGGCCTTCCACCGCCGAGAGCCCGAGGGACACGGCCCCCAGGCCTGCCAGGCTTCCGCCGTAGCGGCCCTGGGGCAGGCGCCCCGCGGCAAGGATCAGCAGATCGCCGGAATTCCTCATGAAGCCGGGTCCCAGTCGTCGGGCGTCGGCTCCCTGGGGCCGAGCCTGACATCCGGCGGGAACCAGGCGTCCCAGAGGGCCAGGTGCCGGGCGATGTACTCCCGGGTCCAATAGCGGAACCGGTTCACCTGCGGCCGGTCCTCGGTGGAGGCGGGGACGCCCCAGGCCTGGAGCCCGAGGCGGTCCGCCAGGTAGAGGGCCCGAGGCAGGTGGAAATCCGACGTGACGATGACCACCTGTCGCTGGCCGAAGACGGCCTGGGCGCGCTTGAGGCTGTCCCAGGTGCGGAGCCCCGCGTAGTCGCTGACGATGTGGGTGGGGGGAACCCCCTGCTTCACCAGCCAGCGGCGCATGGCCTGGGGTTCATTGTACGAAGGGTGCCGGTTGTCGCCGGAGACCAGGAACCAGCGGACCTTCCCGGTGCGGTAGAGATCCAGGGCCGTGCGGAGGCGCCCCTGGAGGAGTTCGGTGGGCTCCCCGTCGCCATAGACACCGGCCCCCAGCACCAGCACCGGGCCGCCCACTGGCGGCATGTCCTCTGCCCGGTAGATTTGCTGGTGGTGCATGGCTGGGAACCTTCCCAGGGTCCAGAGCAAATCTCCCAGGAGGGGCAGCGTCAGGACCAGGAGCAGGGTCCGCCGGTGCGGCCTGCAGCGATGAAGAAAGGCGGAGATCGGCATCGTGAGTTAGCATAGACCTTCCGCACGCCCCAGCCCCATGGACCTCCCGCCTGAACGAGACGCCTTGATGAACATGAGCCTTGATCCCGCAGTTCTTCCCGCCCGTCTGTCCTCCCGCCGCCTGCAGATGATCCTGGCCCCCCTGGCCCTGATCCTGGCCGCGGGCGGAACAGGCTGCTTCAGGGCTTCGGGTGTGGCCCGGCCCACGGTGGCGGTGGAAGAGATCCCCGCTAACGGAGGTGACCGGCTGGCAGGTCTGAAGGCCACCTCGGGACCCGGCGATTTCTACCTCGGCAACGATGCCGTCCAGCTGGCGGTGGACGGGGCGGCCTTCGGGGACCGGGAAGGCCAGTTCGGCGCGCCCTCCGGTGGCGCCATCCTCGACATGGGCAGCGTGGCTCTGGACCAGAACTACAAGCGGGTGTCCATGCCCACGGACATGGTGGAGCGCCTCGGGCCCGTGGCCAACCAGGATCCGGATCTGCCGCTGGTCTTTGATCGCTACACCCCGGGGACCAGGGTCAATGAGGTGTTCCTGGACATGCAGGGCTACCTGCTGGATCCCAAGGGCAAGCTCGGTGTGGCCACGGACCTCCAGGGCCGGGTGGCGGGGGTCAGTGTGGTCCACCGGATCACGCTCACCAAGGCGGATGTGTTCTTCACCCTGGAGACCACGGTCACCAACAGCGGGACCACGGCCCTTCCCATCCGGAGCCTCGGGGACTTCCTGTCCCAGCGCGGAGGTGGCTTCCGCTTCGTGGTCCCGGCGGTGTCCACCTTCACCGGAACGCCGCTCAGCAGCTGGGGTGTGGAAATCCCCGGATCGGACTTCTCGGCGCCCCTTACCAGCAGCGTGGTGGCCCCCATGGTGGCTTTCATGGGTGCGGAATCCGCCGGAGACACCCTGGACGCCCACTCCTCACTGGGCATCCTGCCCCTGGATGTGGACCAGGTGCTGGTGGCCTCGGATCCCCAGCCCGCGCTCACCGAGCTGCGTCCCCGCTTCCCCGGCCGCCTGGTCGTGGGCAGCCCCGCCGTCGCCGGCCTGCCCGCGGGGCAGTCCATCACCTACCGGCGCCGCCTGTACCTGTTGGGGGGACCCAGCATCGCCAGCATCGAACCGGCCCAGGCCACCGGGGTCTTCAATGAGATGGTGCAGGCGCGAACCGCTCTCCGCGGCGGGGACTTCGGCATTCTGACGTTCGACTCTTTCGGGACGGCGGCTCGCGGTGGCCCGGTCCAGACGGAGTTCCGGTTCGAGCGCTACACGGGCCTGAATGCCGATCCCGCCACGGATGCGGATCCCTCCCACTGGGTGACCGAACGGGTGGAGTGGCGCGAGGCCACCGAGATCCCCTCAAGCGGCGGACCAATCGGCGTCCTGCTCCCGGCCGTCACCGATACCCGGGGGACTGGCTCCACCCAGCCATATCGGCTGACCGCGACCAACGCCACTCAGAGCAGCAGACTCTACCTCGGCACCAACACCGCCGACACCAATCGTCCCTACCTGGCCACGCCCATCACGCCGTCGAAGAGCCTGATCTGGCGCTTGGCGGAGAACCTCAGCCCCGAGCGGACGGAGGTCGTGGATGCCACGGGCAACGTGATCCACCAGAAGCAGATGGCCCACTACTTCGTGGTCAGGCAGGCGGGCACCCTGGAACTGGGAGGCCTGAACCCCCTCCGCATTACCCTGGCAGGCCAGGGCGGAACCCCGGATCCCTCCATGAAGCGTCTGCGCAGGCTGGCCGGCTACTTCAACCAGGTCTACAAGGCCAAGGAGATCGGGGGCGCCAATCTCGGGGCCTACCAGTACACGGCCGGGAACCAGATCTTCGGGACGTCCTTCCGGAATTCCGGTGGGTCCGCCACGGCTTTCTTCGCTCCCGGGGACTACCTAGCCTACGGCACCCGCGGCCCGCTGTCCCACCTGGACGCGCTGCCCGTGAAGTCATTCGACGGCCAGGCGGACGTGACCCACGCCTTCGTGACCATCCCGCCGGTCCTGCCGGCTGGCTGGACGGCTTTCGATGTCCCGGGGCCCACCCAGGCCACCACCGGCGGCCTTAATCCGGGTGAAATGCTCAGCTCGGCCCTGGCTGAAGGTGTGCAGGCGGTGGCCAGAACCGAAGAAGACAGGCTGACGGATCCCTCCGCGCTGCGGGTGGAATTCCGGTCGGAGATCGAAAACCTTTCCGTCACAGACGCCCAGCGCGCTCCCATCGGCAACGACCCCTTCGTGGTCGGCGCCCGCAGCTCGGCCCTGGCGGATGGTTTCGTCACGGCCCTGTTCACCCCGGCCCCCACCGGGGCCCGCAATGGCGGGGCTCGCCCCTCCAAGGGCTGGACACTGGCGGATTTCATCACCCAGGCCGAGGGCTCCTACACCATCGTCCACCGGCCCCGGGGCCCCCAGGGGCTGTTCACGGTCCGCGGTTTCGATCCCGCGGTGCCCATCGGGACCGGCGCCAATGCCTGGTGGACCCAGACCGGCCCCGTGTCCCTGGGCAAGCGCCATGGGGATTTCGACGCCCTGGAACTGATCCGGGCCGAGGGTTGCGACCCGGCGGACCCCAGTGCGTGGTTTGCGGAGTTCAAGGCCGTCCGCGCCGACTGGTTCTCTCTGCTGAGTCAGCAGACGCCGGCCGCCTTCACCAAGGGCCTCGGGCTCTCCGCCTCACGGTTCAGCTTCGACACCCCCGTGGGCCAGGCGCGCACCTACCTCAAGCTCGCATCCACCCTGTCCCAGACGACCCTCGATCCCCTGCTGACCTCCCTCCGCAGCGGGGCGGCCGTGGCCTCCACGGGGCCCCTGCTCGACGTGACCGTCAACGGAGTCGGGCCGGGTGGCCTGGTGACCGGGCCCGCCGCCACCGTCTCCATCACCATTTCGCTCTACGGGGCGGGCTGGGTGCCGGTCGATGAGGTGCGCGTGGTGGTGAACGGGGCCGTCCAGGTGGTGCCGATGACCAGCTTCACGGCCTCCACCTCGGACTTCCTCCTGCGCACGGCCACCCTCAGCGGCATCGCCATGCCCGCCGGCAAGGATGCCTGGGTGGTGGTCGAGGCCGGAGTGCCCCTGGCCACGACCGGGGCCTACCGGGCCGGAACGCCCTGGAACAAGATCATGAAGGGCATCTATCCCATCGCTGTCACCAACCCGGTCTTTGTGGATGTGGACGGCGGGGGGTACACTCCTCCGGGACTCTAGACGGCAGGGGTGGACTGATGGCGGATTGGCTTCCGGAACGCCTTCCGGAGGATATTGATGCGGAGCGGGCCTTCCTGGCCACGTGCTGCGCGCCGGGGGCGGGTTTCGCCGCCAGCGAGGCCGTGTTCGCGCTGGCCGAGGAGGACTTTGTCCACCCGGCCCATCGGGCCGTGTTCCGCGCCCTCCGCACGCTCATCGAGGCCCAGGTCGAGGTCAACTCCCTCACCCTGAAGGATGCGCTGGACCAGGACGACAGCCTGAACAAGGTGGGTGGCTATCCCGGCCTGGTGGAGCTGCTGGCGGGCGAGGATGTGGAGCGGCCCCAGGTGCTGGCTGACCTGATCCGCCGCAAGGCCAAGCTGCGCCGTCTGGTCCACCTGGGCGCCCAGCTGGTCCGCCAGGCCGCCGAAGAGGATGAACCGCCCGAAGTGCTGGTGGACCAGACGGCCCAGAGCCTCTTCCACCTGGCCCAGGGCGACGCCAAGGCCAAGGGCCTGCTCCCCATCCAGACGGTGGCGGACGATGCCATGGAGCGCCTCCACGAGCGGCTGGAGGGCCGCCTCTCGCCGGGCGTGCGGGTGGGCTTCAGCCGCTTCGACGAGCTGACCCAGGGCTTCCAGCCCGGCAACCTCATCGTGCTGGCCGCCCGTCCGGGCATCGGCAAGACCGCCCTGGCCCTGAACTGGGTCCTGCGCGCGGCCCAGGAGCGGGACGGCCGCCCAGGGCACTGTGGCGCCTTCTTCAGCCTGGAGATGAGCCACGAGGAGGTCTTCCTGCGCCTGCTTGCGGCCCAGAGCCAGACCAACATGAAGGACCTCCAGTCCGGCCGGGCCACCGGGCGGCTGGATCATGTGATGCGGTCCCGGGACGAGCTGGTGCAGATGCCCCTGTTCATCTGCGACCAGGCTTCCATCACGGTGCCCCAGATCCAGAACATGATCGTGAAGCAGGGCAGCCAGAGCAACCGGCGCGTGGAGTTCGTCCTCATCGACTACCTGCAGCTGCTCAGCAGCCCCGAGAACAGCCGCGGCGCCAAGCAGAACGAGGCTGTCCGCATCGGCGAGATCAGCCGCGGCCTCAAGCTCATGGCCAAGGACTTCGGCATTCCAGTGGTGGTCCTGTCCCAGCTGAACCGCGAGGTGGAGCACCGCACTGGCGGTCGCCCCCAGCTCAGCGACCTCCGTGACTCCGGCGCCATCGAGCAGGACGCCGACATGGTGGCCTTCATCCACCGGAAGATGATCCCCTCCGCCAACGAGGAGCCCGATCCCTCCGCCGAGCTGATCGTGGCCAAGCACCGCAACGGCCCCACCGCCATCATCCAGCTGCACTTCCAGGGCGAGTACGCCATGTACCGGGAGATGGTGCGGGAGACCTCCTCCTACGCATGAAAACGGCGGCCGGATGGCCGCCGTTTTCATGCGCGGATGGACCGCTATTCGAGCCCGAACGTGGAGTTCTCCAACTCTTTCTTCACAAACGCCATGAACAGGTCGCCCATGGCGCCGTCGATGATCCGATGGTCGAAGCCGAGACTGCTGAACATCACCTGGCGGATGGCGATGAAGTCGGTGCCGTCGGGGCCGGTGATGACCACGGGGCGCTTCACGATGGCGCCCACGCCCTGGATGGCCACCTGGGGCTGGTTGATGACGGGCAGGCCGAAGGTGTCGCCGTAGACCCCGGGGTTGGTGATGGTGAAGGTGCCGCCGCTGATCTCGTCGGGCTTCAGCTGCTTGGCGCGGGCGCGCTCGGCCAGGTCGTTGAGGCTGCGGGCCAGGCCGCCCAGGTTCATCATGTCGGCATTCTTCACCACGGGCACGATGAGGCCCCAGTCCAGGCTCACGGCGATGCCGAGGTTGATGTCCTGCTTGTAGACGATGTTGTCGCCGTCCACGGAGGCGTTGACGATGGGATAGGCGCGGAGGGCCTTGCAGGCCGCCATCATCACGAAGGGCATGAAGCTCAGCTTCGTTCCGAACTGGGCCTCGAAGGCCTTCTTGTGCTTGTTGCGCAGCTGGGCCACGTGGGTCATGTCGATCTCGAAGACCGTGTAGACGTGGGCCGAGGTGCGGCGGCTGGCCACCATGTTGTCCGCGATGATCTTGCGCATGCGGGTCATGGGCTCGACCTTCACGCGCTCGCCGGCGGCGAAGGCGGGCATGGCCGGGGCGGGGGCCACCGCCATGCCGGGCGCCAGGCCCATGGTCGGGGCGGAGGGATCATGGACCGCGGGCAGCGCCGGCGCGATGGAGGAGGCGGAAGCGGCGGGTGCCGCGGTCGGCCCCTTGGCCAGGTGGGCCTCCAGGTCCTCCTTGGTGACGCGACCGGCTTGGCCGGTGCCCTGGACCTTGGCCAGGTCGAGGCCGTGCTGCTTGGCCATCTCGCGGACCAGGGGGCTGCTCTTGGTGCGCAGGCGACCCTCCAGGCTGTTGTCGTCCTCGTCCCCCAGCGGGGCAGGGGCCGCGGCGGCCGGGGCCACGCTGGCGGCTGGGGCGGTGGTTGCAGCTGCGGCAGGGGCCGTGGCGCCGGAGGGCTTCTCCGACGCGTCGCCGATCCGGGCCACCACGGTGCCCACGGGGACCGTGGCGTTCACGTCCACGAGGATCTCCAGCAAGGTGCCAGCGGCGGGCGCGGGAATCTCCGCGTCCACCTTGTCCGTGCTGATCTCGTAGAGGGTCTCGTCCTTGGCGATCACGTCGCCGGCCTGCTTGTGCCACTTCAGCACGGTGGCTTCTGCGATGCTCTCGCCCATCTGGGGCATGACGACGTCAAAGGCCATGGTTCGCTCCTATGCGGACAGGGTCGGGGTTTCGAGGTGGTGGCGGGTGAGGGACTGGAAGGCGCGGGCGACCTCCAGCAGGCGGACATCCGAAAGGGCCGGCCCGATGAGTTGGATGCCGGCCGGCAGGCCGCCGGTGAACCCTGCCGGCATGGACAGGCAGGGGAGCCCCGCCAGGGCGGTGGGGACGGTGAAGACGTCGGCGAGGTACATGGCGAGGGGGTCATCCGTCTTGGCGCCGAAGGGGAAGGCCGTGCCGGGGCTGACGGGGGAAGCCAGGATATCGGCCTGGGCGAAGGCCGCGTGGAAATCGGCGGCGATGAGCGTCCGGGCCTTCAGGGCCTTCAGGTAGAAGGCATCGTAGTACCCCCTGGACAGACAGAAGGTCCCCAGGAGGATCCGGCGTTTGACCTCGGGGCCCAGGCCCTCATCCCTGGTTTCGGAGATCATCCCGGCCAGGGTGGAGGCTGCCGAGTTCGACCTCAGGCCGTAACGCACCCCGTCGAAGCGGCTGAGGTTGCTGGACACCTCGCTGGTGCACAGCAGGTAGTAGGTGTCGATGGCGTAGCGAGTGTGGGGCAGGCTCACGGGGACCAGCCGCGCGCCCTGGCCCTCGAACACCCGGAGGGCGGCGTCGAGGAGGCCACGGACGCCGGGCTCCAGGCCGTCGGCAAAGTACTCCTCGGGGAGGCCGACGCGAAGACCATTCAGATCCAGGGGCCGAAGATCCGCCAGGCGCTCCCGGTGCGGCAGCTCCACGGAAGTGCTGTCCATGGGGTCGACGCCGGCCATGACCCCGAAGGCCAGGGCCAGGTCCGTGGCCGTGGCGGCGATGGGTCCCACCTGATCGAGGCTGGAGGCCATGGCCGTGAGGCCGTACCGGCTGAGGACGCCGTAGGTTGGCCGCAGGGCCGTCACGTTGCAGAAGCTGGCGGGCAGGCGCACGGAGCCGCCGGTGTCGCTGCCCAGGGCCAGGGGCGCATAGCCCGCGGCGACGGCCACCACGGAGCCGCTGCTGCTGCCGCCGGGAACCCGGGTCGGGTCCCAGGGATTCCGGGCGGGATCGAAGGCGCTGTACTCACCGCTGGAGCCCATGGCGAACTCGTCGAGGTTGGCCTTGGCGATGGGGATGGCGCCCGCCTCGAGCAGGCGACGCACCACGGTGGCGTCGTAGGGGGCCACATAGCCGTCGAGCACGCGGGAGCCGCAGGTCATCGGCAGGCCGGACCAGTGGAGGTTGTCCTTCAGGACGATGGGGAGGCCGAGCACCGGCGTGCGCTCCCCGGCCCGCAGGCGCCGATCGGCCTTCCGGGCCAGGTCGAGGCTGCGGGCCTCGTCGGTGGCCAGGACAGCATGGAGGGTCCCGTCGAGGGTACGGATGCGGTCGAAGGCACCTCGCACCAGGGACTCGGAGGACAGGTCACCGGCATCCAGGCCTTCGCGCCAGTCCATCGCCGTGCCCAACGCCATGCCCGCTCCCGTGGAACCTTCTACTTTGCCACCACGCCGGAGTGTCTTCCAGCCTGGACCGGCGGGGCCACCATCTTCTCCTGGTGAGATTCCGCCACGTTTCGTTGCTCTGGGCCTGCACTCGGGATGGAAATAGGCTACCATCCTCTGCTCAAGCCCTGTTCTTCCATCCCCATGCGATGCGCTGGCGCAGGGTGCTCCATGGACTCCCATGAATCCTTTCGATGTGCTGGAAATCCCCACCGATGCCTCGCCCGAGGACATCAAGGCCGCGTACCACCGGCTGGCCAAGCAATGGCACCCGGACCGGTATACGGGAGCGGCGAAGGAGGAGGCGGAAGGGAAGTTCCGGGAGCTGGCGGAGGCGTTCAGCACCTTGAAAGATCCCGGCAAGCGGCTCGCGCTGGTGCAGCAGATGCCCAGGTCCGCCCCCGCCCCCGCCCCCGCGCCGCCGAGGGAGAAGGAGAAGGAGAAAGATCCTGACTCCCCG
Source organism: Geothrix edaphica (assembly GCF_030268045.1). Taxonomy (NCBI): domain Bacteria; kingdom Pseudomonadati; phylum Acidobacteriota; class Holophagae; order Holophagales; family Holophagaceae; genus Geothrix; species Geothrix edaphica. The sequence continues at coordinate 1,488,029 of NZ_BSDC01000001.1, read as the reverse complement.
CAGGAGCGGACCGCCGAGGACTGGGTGAACATGGCCAAGGAGGCGTTTGAGGAGGGCCGGGTGGAGCAGGCCCAGGCGCTCATCCACTACGCGATCCGCCTGGACGAGAAGAAACCCCAATATCACGCCCTGCTGGCCACGTACCTGGAACAGGGCGGGGGCGACCTCCGCGCGGTGGTGAAAGCGCTCGAGACCGCGGTCAGGCTGGCCCCCAGGGATGTGGACTGCCACCTCCGTCTCGCGGCCCACTTCCAGACCCTGGGCATGGCTGCCCGCGCGCAGCGGCACCTCCAGACCGCCCGGGAGATCTCACCCAACCACCCGAAGCTGCGCCAGGCAGCCCCGAAGGGTGGCAAGGGGGCCAAGACGGCCCCGACGCCCGACAAGAAAGGGCAGTCCCCGGCCGGACCTGCGGGCCAGGCGGGCCTCATGGATCAACTGAAGGACCTCTGGGGCCGACTGACGGGAAAGGGTTGATCATGAGGATCCGCACCGCAGGCAAGACCGATGTCGGTTGTGTCCGGAAGCACAACGAGGACAGCTACCTGGCCGATGCGGACCTGGGCCTCTTCGTCGTGGCCGATGGGCTCGGCGGCCACGCCGCCGGCGAGGTGGCCAGCCAGATCGTCGTGGAGACGGTGGCCAAGTTCGTGGGCGACACCCGGGAGAAGGACCGGACGTGGCCCATGGAGTACGATCCCAGCCTCTCCTATGACGGGAACCGGCTCAAGGTGGCGCTGCTGCTGTCGGACCGGGCCATCGCCGAGGACATCCGCCGCAATCCCGAACGGGAGACCATGGGGTCCACTGTCGTAGCTGGCCTGGTCCACGGCTCGAAAGTGACCCTGGCCCATGTGGGCGACAGCCGGGCCTACCTGCTGGGGCCCGAAGGCATCCGGCAGGTGACCCGGGACCACAGTTGGGTGGCCGAACAGGTGGCGAACGGCATTCTGACCCCCTCGGAAGCCCGGGTGCACCCCTTCCGGAACGTCATCACCCAGGCCCTGGGTAACGGGGGAGACCTGGATATTGAGGTCCAAAACCTGGAGCTCGACAAAACGGAGCGACTTTTGCTTTGCTCCGACGGCCTGTCAGGAATGATCGGCGATAGACAGATCTGGGACATCGTGACACAGTCCGGCGACCTTCAAAGGGCTGTGGAATCACTGGTTCTGGCCGCGCGGGAACATGGCGGCGAGGACAATATCACGGCCGTCCTGGTTGGTTTGGAACCCGAACTACCCTGACGCAAAATTAGTTAGCCTTGACCTAATCCATTCCAGCGGTACCATCTCCAATACCTAAATTCTCCAAGTGAGGCATCCGGTGGGTCTCTTCGGAAGCAAACCCAAAAGTCTTGTTGGCTTGGATATCGGATCCAGCTCGGTGAAAGTCTGCGAACTCCAGCAGATTGGAAAGAGCGGCCAGACCCGCTATCGCCTCCAGAAACTGGGCCGGGTGGCCCTGCCGCCCGATGCCATCGTGGATGGCGACATCATGGATAGCAACGCTGTGGCGTCAGCTATCCGGCAGGTCATGGCGGAACAGAAAATCAAGGCCAAGGATGTGGCCATCTCCGTGTCCGGTCAGCAGGTGATGGTCAAAAAAGTGACATTCCCCCTGATGAGCCAGGCCGAGCTGGCCGAGTCCGTCCGGTGGGAGGCCGAGAGCTTCTTCCCGGCAGGCCAGGGGTTGGACTCGTACGCCCTGGATTACTACCTGATCGAAGAGCGGGCCGCCGACGGCAACATGGATGTGGTCCTTGTGGCCTGCCGGAAAGACAAGCTCGAGGCCTACGTGAGCTGCGTCGCCCAGGCGGGCTGCAGCCCCAAGGTGGTGGACGTGGATGTCTTCGCCCTGCAGAACGCCTACGAGGCGAACACCATGGGGGGCGGTCGGGACGAGGTCGTGGCCCTGGTGAACATGGGCGCCACCTTCACCAACCTCACCATGATGGTGGGCGGCAAGTCGGTGTTCTGGCGCGACATGGCCTGGGGCAGCAGCCGGTATTCCGAGAAGCTCATGGAAGATTGGGGGGTCACCCGCGAAGGTGCGGAGCGCCTCAAGCGGAACCAGGCTTCGGAGGGCCACGAGGCGGATGAGGTCCACCCGTCGATCAACGCCGTGTCCGATGCCTTCGCCGATGAGCTCAGCCGCACCCTCGATTTCTTCAAGAGCAGTTTCAAGGTGGATCGCCTCGACCGCGTGCTCGTCAGCGGCGGGGGCTCCATGGTCCACGGATTGATGGACGTACTGAGCGACCGGCTCCGGGTTTCGGTGGACCGGTTCAATCCCTTCCAGCTCGTGGACATCGATGGCCGGACCGAGGATCCCATGACGGTTCGTGAGATCGGCGGCGGCGCCACCGTCGCGGTCGGGCTGGCCTTGCGCCAAGTGGGGGACCGATGATCAAGATCAACCTGCTGGGTGATGCCCTGACCCAGGGCGGTGCGAAGAAGGGGGCCAACAAGGCCGCCGCCGAGCCCGTCCAGGTCTATACGGGGGAAGGGGGAAGCCGCTCGACCCTGCCCATCGCCGGCGTGGTGGTGGGCCTGGCCTTCGCGGCCTGCGGCGGCATCTATTACGTCTGGCTGAACAGCGAGCTCACCAAGGCCGAAAAGCAGAAAGTCGACCTCGAGCGCGACAAGAAGCAGTATGAACCCTACATCGCCCTGGAGAAGACCTTCCGGGAGAAGAAGGCCGCCCTCCAGAAGAAGGAAGAGGTGATGACGGCCCTCAAGCGGCAGCAGTCGCTTCCGGTGCACCTCCTGGAGGAACTCGCCAACAGCCTGCCCGACGACGTGTGGTTCAAGAAGATCTCCCAGAAGGGTTCGCTCATCACCATCGAAGGCGAGGGCCGGAATTTCGAGTCCATCAACGCCTTCTACGGCAACCTCCAGTCCCGTACCCGATGGTTCAAGAAGATCAACTATCCGAGCGCGAAGCGGGGGACCACCGGTTCCTTCGACTTCACGATCTCCTTCGAACTCCAGAACGCTGTCTGAGGTAGGCCATGAATCCCCAGCTTCAGAAACAGATCGGCGTCGGCGCGGTGGCGGGTCTCGTCCTGGCCGGCTTGGTCTACTTCCTGCTCGGCGGGAAGCGGGGCGAGTTGGAAACCGTCCGGGCCGATGTGAAGAACCTCCAGATCGAAGTGGACAAGGGCCGCCTGCTCAAGGCCAGCTACGAAAAGCTGCGCGATGAGGTCGCGAAGCAGGACAAGCGCATCGAGGAGTTGATCAAGATCATGCCCTCCGAGGCCGACTACGGCGAGATCCCCTACCGCATCAAGAAGCTCGCGGATGATGCAGGCATCGACCAGGTCTCCTTCGCCCTCAAGCCCGAGCGGAAGGACACCTACTACACGGAAAAGCCCGTGGAGTTCGAATTCAGGGTGGGATACCACACCTTCGGCCAGTTCGCCTCGCTGGTGTCCGGCTACGACAAGATCATCAACGTCTCCGGCATCGAGTTCACCCGCAAGACCGACAAGGGCAGTGTCTATCCGGCCACCGTGAAGTGCACCGTCAGCGCCTTCATCTACAATCCCGAACCTCCCCCGGCGGCGCCCGCCACGAAACCCGCCCCGGCACCGGCCCCCAAGGGCGGCGCCAAGGAGGATTGAGGAACCCGCCATGATCCATCGACTCCTGCATCTCCCCCTCCTCACCGGAATAGCCCTGGTCGCCCAGACCGGCCCGGCGGTCAAGCCCGCCGAGGCACCTGCCGCCGCGGCGCCGGAGGCTCCGGCCCAGGACGTGGCCATCATCAAGATCACGCCCTACAAGCCCACCATCCAGCGGGACCCCTTCGCCACGCCCCGGGATGACCGTCCCACGGATGCCCTCGATCTCATCGATGACATTGCCGTCAAGGGGATGATCCGGAAAGACGGCAAGAATTTTGCCATCGTCTCCGATAGCCGCGGGAATGTCCGCTGGCTCCCTGCGGGCCATCGGTTCAAGGATGGCGAGATCACCAGCATCACCGACAAGGCAGTGACGTTCCACCAATGGGATGTGAGTACCACCAACCGTTCTGTATTCCGCACCATCACGAAGACGTTCAAGCGTGAGGAGGGTAAACGATGAATGCTCGCCTGAGTTCCTTGCTGGTCGCAGGGGGCGTGGTCCTGGCGGGGATCCACACGGGGTCCCTCCTTGCCTCGCCGTCCACGGAAACCGCCGTCGCGAAGGCCTCCACCCTGGCTGCCGCGACCCTCGAGCCCGCGGGTGCGGGCGCCCGGGTGTCGCTCCGGATCCCGGGCATGCTGGGGCAGCCGGCCATCCAGGTCCTTTCCAGCCCCCTTCGGGTGGTACTGGACCTGCCGGGTGTCGACCGGGGAACCGCCGTCACCAAGAAGGATCTGGCCCAGCTGACCCATCCGCTGGTCCAGAAGGCTCGGCTCGGCCAGTTCTCGACCGCGCCCAAGCCGGTGACCCGGCTGGTGCTCGAAGTGGCCCCCGGCACCCAGGTGGTGGTGGGAACCAGCCCTGACGGCGTCCAGCTGATGCTGAACCCCGGCGAGGGCCGCGTCCAGGCACGGATCGAGGGGGTCTACCACCCCGGGGCGCTACCGCTGCCGGCGGTCCAGGCCTCCGCACCCGCCTCGGCCCCCGCTGCCACTGCGCCCGCTCCCGCGACCGTCCAGGCCTCGGCCAAGCCGCTGGCCACCCTGCCGGCGCTGGGCAGCTCCTTCCAGCTGCTGCCCCAGCTGGCGGCCTCCACGGCCCTTCCGGTGGCCACCCCCGAGGCGGTACAGCTGCCCGAGGCCGAGAAGGCTCCGGCTCCCGCCCACAACCGGTACACGGGTCGCACCCTCGGTGAGAGCTCCACCCGGTACACCGGCGCCAAGATCACCATCGACCTCCAGAACACGGATATCCGTGACTTCCTGCGCATCCTCGCGGATACCGGGAAGCTGAACCTGGTCATGGACCCCGACGTGCAGGGCAACTACGGATTCAAGTTCAACGAGACCCCCTGGGACCAGGTCCTGGATGTGGTGCTGAAGAACGCGAGCCTGGGCAAGGAGATCCAGAATGGCGTCCTGCGGGTCGCCAAAGTGGAGAAGCTCCAGAAGGAAGAGGAGGAGCGCAAGAAGCTGGAGGAGACCAAGGCCCTGGCCGGAGAACTCCAGACCATCACGCGTCCCCTCTCCTATGCCAAGGTCAGCGACGTCCAGCGCATCCTCAAGGAGATGATGACCAAGCGCGGCTCGGCCATCCTGGACGACCGCACCAACACCCTCATCATCACGGACCTGCCTTCGCGCATTCCCGTCATCGCCGAGCTGCTGGACACCCTGGATGTCCAGATCCAGCAGGTGCAGATCGAGGCCCGCGTAGTGGAAGCCAACAAGGACTGGCAGCGCCAGTTCGGCGTCAAGTGGCCCCAGGCCAATAGTGGCACTGCTGCCATCACGGGTGGTACGGGATCTTCCAGTACGCCTTGGGTAGGTTCACAGGCCCCCTTCTGGAATGGCATCCAGGGATTTAACAGGGCCCCCTCGGGCCAGTCCGCGGCCGTGGCTTGGTCCCCCGGCACTTCCGGCGTGACTTCCATCGCGGCCCCGGCGGGTGAGCTCTGGCTCTCCTTCCTCAGCAACCGCCTCAGCATCAATGCGGTCCTGCAGGCCCTGGAAACGGACGGCACCGTGAAGATCGTGTCCTCCCCGAAGGTGGTCACCCAGAACAACAAGAAGGCGACCATCCTCAGCGGTGAGAAGATCCCCTATCCCACCCAGCAGGGCGGGGCCCAGGGCGGTGCGATCACCGTGGCCTTCGTGGATGCCAACCTGCAGCTCGATGTCACGCCCCAGATCACCAACGAGGGCACCATCATCATGGACATCAAGCTGGAGAAGGCCGAGGCCGATTTCAGCCGCACGGTGCAGGGCACCCCCACCATCCTCCGCAAGGCGCTGGAGACCCAAATGCTCGTGCGGGATGGCGGCACGGCGGTCCTCGGCGGTGTCTATGTGACGAATCACAGCACAGGCCGGTCGGGCGTCCCCTTCCTGTCGAAGATCCCCCTCCTGGGCTTCCTCTTCCGCCGGGACACCAAGGCCGAGTCGAACAGCGAACTGCTGATCTTCATCACGCCGCGGGTGCTGCGCCAGTAGTCCGGCGCTGCCCAAAAGGAAACGGCCCCGTTCGGGGCCGTTTCCTTTTGCAGGAGAAAAACTACTTGGCGATGGGGAGGGTGCGGACGAGGCGCTTGCAGCTGTTGCAGAGGATCGTGAAGTTGTCCGCCTGCTCGAAGTGGTACTTGAAGCCGGGATCCTCGGAGACCTTCTCCAGGTGGCCGAACTGGTATTCGGCGATGCGTACGCTTTGGGGGGCGGTCAGATCGGCGCCGCAGTGGGTGCAGGAGATGGCGGCCATGCTTGCTCCTCGGGAGGCTAGAGAGTCAGGAATGGAACAGTTTCCAGAGCCCCCAGCTTACCAGAGCCAGCACCGCGAGACCCACGAAGACCCGCAGCAGCACCTTGCCGATCCGATATGCGACGTAGATCACGAACAGGAGGGCGAGGCCTCCGGCCACGAGGATGGTGGTGCTCACAGGCGCCTCCCGTCTGAGTCCCAGCAGTAGAAACCCCTCCGGGCCTTCCTCCCCGTGTCCCCCCGGGCCACCAGGTCCCGGAGCAGGGCCGGGGGCTCGAAGTGGGAATCCCCGGTGGCCCGGAAGAGGCCCTCGGCGATGCGCAGGCGAAGGTCGAGGCCGACGCGGTCCGACAGCTCCAGGGGGCCCACGGGGTGGCCATAGCCAAGGGTCATGAGGGCGTCCAGGTCCTCCGCCGAGGGGCCACCCGCTTCCAGCAGCCGCATGGCCTCGAGGCCCTGGGCCAGGGCCATGCGGGCCGCGGCGAAACCGGGCTGGTCCTTCACGACCACCACCCGCTTGCGCAGGGCCGCCCCGAAGGCCCGGGCCCGATCGGTCCAGGCCTCCGGAGTGCCAGTGGGGACGGCGACCTCCACCACCGCCATCCGGGGCACCGGCACGAAGAGGTGGAACCCCAGGAGGCGCTGCCGGAGCCCGGCGGCCTCGGCCAGGCCGGAGATGGGCAGGGCTGACGTGCCCGAAAGCAGCAGGAGTTCCCTCCCGCCCCAGCCTGCGGCGGCAGCCAGGGCATCGGCCTTCAGGCCCGGATCCTCCGGAAGGGCCTCCAGGAGGAGGGATACGCCCTCCAGGGCCTCGGGACCGAAGCCGTGTGGCCGGAGCCTCCGGAGGGCCCGCTCGCGGGCCTCGGGAGCCAGATCGCCCTTCTGCTGAGCGGTCTCCCAGCGCCGTTCCACTTCCCGGAGCCCCTGCCGGGCGTGGTCCGGATCGCGGCCGAGCAGGCGCACCTCCAGCCCGCATTCCGCGGCCCACTGGGCGGCCGAGAGGCCGAGGCTGCCGGGGCCCAGGATGGCCAGGGCGCCGGTCAAGGCTGGTCCCCGGCATCCGGGATCCGGCATTCCAGGTGGTCCTGGCACAGCCCCTCCCACACCACGGCCCGCCCCGTGTTGAACGCCTTGACGATGGAGCCCTTGCCGCCCGCCACCAGATCACCGGCCAGGAAGAGGCCCGGCACGGTGGAGTGGAACCGGTGGTCCACCCGGGGATGCTTGCCGTCCAGCTCCACGCCCGCCTGGCGCAGGAAGCCCTCCGGGGTGGCGCCGCCCAGGGCGTACACCACGTGATCGAAGCGCGCCGTCCGGCCGTCCTTGAAGACGGCCTCGATCCGCGGGGCCTCCCCGGCGTCCCGGAGCGAGGCGATATCCGCGTTGCGCCAGACCGTGGCCTGGCCGGAGGCTTCCAGATCCTGGAGGATCCGGCGGTTCACCTCGTTGGCCTTGGCGAACTCGGCGCCGCGGTAGGCCAGGGTGACGGCGCGTCCCGGGTAGAGGTATTCCACGTATTCCAGAGCCGTGTTGCCCCCGCCGACCACGAGCACGCTCTCGCCAGCAGGGACGTCCTCGGTGAGATCGAAGCGGACATGGCCCTTGAGGGTGGCGGGCAGGGGATAGTCGGGCTTGTTGGGTCGCCCGAACACCCCGATGGCGATCACCACCGTTCGCGCGTGATAGGAGGTTCCCTGGGCGTCCATGGCCTCGAAGCCGCCCCCCTCCAGGGGCGTGATGCGGCTGACCTCGGTGTGGCTGCGGATCTCCAGGCCATACTCCCGCACGAACCCATCGAGGGTCGCCAGCACGGTCTCCCGGTTGCCATCGACGATGCAGACCGAGCCTTCGCATTCCACCTGCTGGCCCAGGTAGACCTTGTCCACCCGCTTGCCGGGCGTGTAGAGCTTCTCGATGGAGAAACTGTGGCTGGGCCCCTTTTCCAGCAGCAGGATGCGCCGGATGCCCGCCCGGCGGGCCTCCACGGCCGTGGCGATCCCCGCCGGTCCCGCCCCCACGATCAACAGGTCCAGAAGATCCGGGTCTCCAGCTGCTTCGGCCATTGTTTCGCCCCTCCACCCGCTATGATGAACGGAAAGGGCCATTCGTACCTTCCCGAACCCACAGCCCGCCAGGGTCGCCACTTCCTCATGCTCATCGATTTCGCCGCGATCACCCATCCGGGCAAAGTCCGGAGGAACAACGAAGATGCCTACCTGCTGAGCGTGCTGGACGGCGAAGAGCCCATCATCAACGCCCCGGCCAGCTCGCTGAAGGTGGGCGAGCCGGGTCTGCTCGTGGCGGTGGCCGATGGCATGGGCGGGGCCGCCGCGGGGGAGGTGGCCAGCCGCGAGGGCCTGGCCGCCGTCGCCCTGTACCTCTTCGGCCACTGGGGGCGCCTGGCACCGGGCAAGGGCCGCGAGGCTGACCTCATCAAGGCGCTGGAAGCCGCCGTGCGGGAGGCCAGCGACGCCGTGCTGCGCTATTCCGACGACGACCGCACGGCCCGGGGCATGGGATCGACCCTGACGGCGGCGGTCATCTGGAACGGCCATGCCTATGTGGCCCAGATTGGCGATTCCCGGGCCTACCTGCTGCGCCAGGGCGCCCTGCATCAGCTCACCGAGGACCAGACGCTGGTGAACGATCTGGTGGCCCAGGGCTCGCTCACCCGGGAACAGGCGCGCACCCATCCCCAGCGCAACATGATCACCCAGGCGCTCGGTTCGCCCCAGCCGCTGAAGGTGGCGCTCTCCCGCCTGGCCCTGCGCCGGGGGGACCGCCTCCTGTGCTGTTCCGACGGCCTCCACGGCGAAGTGGGGGACGGCCACATCCAGGACGTGCTGAAGCAGAACCTCAGCCCCCGGCGCAGCCTGGAGCTGCTGCTGGACGAGGCCATCGTCCGGGGCGCCCGGGACAACGTCACCGGCGTGGTCCTGGTTCTCAACGATCCCGCCCTGCCCCTGCCCACCCCAGGAGAACCTCTGGACCTCCTGCACCCGGATTCCCGGGGCCCTGGCCGCGGCTTCTGGGGCCGGCTGCGGGGACTTTTCGGAGGCACCGCCTCATGAGCATCCTTCAGGGGACCGTGTCCCTCAAACGCTTCCTGGTGCTCGGCCCTGTGCCGGATCCCAAGGACCTCCAGGCCGGCCTGGAGCAGGACCAGTTCCGCCCCTTCCAGGACGGGATGGAGGAGGAGCGCATGGGCTGGTGCGACTGGCGCAACCCGCTCATCACGCCGCCCGACGAGGACTGGGTCGGGCAGGAGCGCTTCGCCGTCTTCGGCCTCCGCATCGACACGCGCCGCGTGCCGCCGGCCCTGCTCAAGGCCCACATGGACCTGCGGCTGCAGAGCCTGCTCAAGGAGAAGGACCTGGCCTTCATCGGCAAGGAGGCCCGCATTTCCCTTCAGGACGAAGTGAAGCTGGAGCTCTTGCGCAAAGTGCTGCCGACGCCGCGGGTGGTGGAGGTGGCCTGGGATCTCAAGGGCGGCATCCTCTGGACCACGGCTTCCTCCAGCAAGGCCCAGGGTGCGCTCTCGACCCTGTTCATCAAGTCCTTCGGCTGCGAGATCCATCCCCTGGCGCCCCTGGTGCTGGCGGGCCGGCTCAATCCCGGATTGTCCGTGGAGGGCCTGATGGCCCTGGATCCGCTGGATCTCGAACTCGAGGAGGCCTAGGTGAAGCCGCTTGAACTCATGGAGCAGGGCCGCTTCCTCGGCGAGGAGTTCCTTCTCTGGCTCTGGATGCGCAGCATGACGGAAGGGGGCGCCAGCGGCGAGGAGGGCGACGGGTCCGGCTGCTTCGTGGACGACGCCATCCAGCTGGCCTCCGAGCGCGGCGAGGTGAAGGAGATCAGCCTCCGCAAGGGCAACCCCGCGGAGAGCCGCGAGGCCTTCGAGTCCCTCGGCCGCGGCATGCGACCCGCGAAGATGAAGCTCCGCATCCTCTCTGGCGACCTGGAATGGGTGTTCACCCTCAACGCCGCCACCCTGGACATGGGCACGCTCAAGCTGCCGCCCAGCACCGGCAAGGCGCCCCACGAACGCCTCCACGACCGGCTCTTCCTGCTGGAGGAGGGCGCGGGCCACCTGGAGCGGCGCCTGAAGGTCTTCCTGCAGGCCCGCTCTGAAGATCCCGGCGGCCTCGAGGAATCCATGCGCGCATGGGTCCGGGCGGGGCGTACGGGTGAGGCGCTGCCCGCGGGCGAGGCGCCGTGGGAGGCGTGAGCCTCCGCTGGTCGGCAGGCCTGAGACACGCCGCCGTCCTGCTGCCCGCGGTGATCGCCGTGGCGCAGGAACCCGCCCCCGTGCTGGCCCAGGCCCGCACGCCCGAAGGCCGGGCCATCCTCCTCCGGCTCCAGTTCCGGAAGGGACTCAGCACCGAAGGGAAGGCGCTGCCGAAGGCCTTCCTGGCCAAGGGCGCCGATGCCAGCGGCTGGGTTCCCTTCGAGGGCCTCAGCCCCCAGGGCAAGCGCTGGGCTCTCGCGGCCCTGTTCCCCGAGGACCAGTGGCGCCAGGAGGAGGTCCGCCACCGGATCAGCCATCCCGAGGTGGAATCCGTGTGGACGCTGGCCGCGCTGTTCACCGGCCACGGGCAGAACTACGACCGCCTCATGGCCGAGAACCCGGAGCTGCCCGAGAAACTGCGCGAGGGCGACGTCTGGCGGATCCCCCGCAGCCTGCTCTCGGCGGATCTCGGCGGCCTCGGCAAGGGGCCCGACCGCTCCCAGCCCGAGGACGAGCTGGACGACGAGGCCCGCGTGGCGGCCTATCGCGGGCTGCTCTCCTTCGGCGAGGACGCCCAGGGCAAGTTCGCCGCCTATCGCATGCGCAAGGGTGAGGCGCTGTACTCGAGCGTGGTCATCCGCTACACCGACCGGGTGGATCCCAAGGGCGTGAACGAGCTGGCGGAACTCATCGCCCAGCGCAGCGGCATCGCCGATGTGCGCGGCATCCAGCCGGGCCAGCTCGTCAAGATCCCCGTGGCCTTCCTGGCGGATCCCTTCCAGTCCGAGGGCAGCACGGGCCTGGCCGAGGAGCGCGAGGTCCGGGCCGAAGTGCGCCGCACGACGCGGGTGGAGGCAGGGCCGAAGCTGAAGGGCGTGCGGATCATCCTGGACGCCGGTCATGGCGGCGTGGACCCCGGCGCCCGGGCCAACGGCCTCTGGGAATCCGACTTCGTCTACGACATCACCATGCGCGTGCGCCGCCTCCTCGAGCAGGAGACCGACGCCCAGGTGAGCAGCACCATCCGCTACCCCGCGCTGGGCTTCCAGAGCCGCGAGGCCATCCGGACGCCCAGCCGCGCCGCGGAGATCCTCACCAGCCCGCCCTTCGCCGTGGATGGCGAGAGCCCGTCGGCCGTGAGCGTCCACCTGCGCTGGGTGCTGGCCAACGACCTCTTCGCAGCCTTCCGGAAGACCCGCGGGGATGCCCAGAAAACACTCTTCCTCAGCTTCCATGCCGACAGCCTGCACCCCTCCGCGCGGGGCTCGATGGTCTACGTGCCCGGGGCGGCCCTGGTGCCCTCGACCTTCGCCCTGGGCGGAGCCAAGACCGGCCATGTGACCGAGGCGAAGCGCTCCAGCCGGGTGGCCTTCACGGGCCGGGAGAAGCTGCAGGGCGAGGCCCGCAGCCGCCAGTTCTCCGAGGCCCTGCTGAAGGCCCTCCAGAAGGACAACATCCCCGTCCACGCCAACCGCCCCATCCGCAACGTCATCTACCGCGGCCATGGGAAGTGGGTTCCCGCGGTCATCCGCTACAGCACCGGCGCCACCAAGGCCCTCATCGAAGTGGCCAACCTCACCAACGAGAACGACGCCGCCAACCTGCGCGATCCCGACTTCCGCGAGCGCTACGCCGTGGCGGTGGTGAACGCGATCCGGGCGTACTACCGGCGATAGGGTCCGTACGGCGGCGCAAAGGTGCCCTTGGTGCCGTCGGGAAAAGGGTGAGAATGGAAGCGGAGGGTCGGATGCGACTGCTGCTGGTGGCGCTGGTCCTGCTCATCGGGTTTGGCTGCCGGAAGCCGGAAGCCACGGTTCCGCCCCAGGCGCGGCTCATCGTGCGCTACCTGGACCGGGATGCGGTGCTGGACCTGGCCGCGCTACCGGCCGAGGGGCCATGGCGGGTGATGAACGCCGGGCAGTGGGAGCCCCTGGAGGTCCGCTGGAAGTCCGGCGCGCCCAGGATCGGCGCCGCCGTCGTGGGTCGCACAGCCCCCGACTGGGTGCTGCTGGAGGATCCTGCTCAGGACACCCACCGCGTCGTCATGCGCGGGCCCGGCCCCGAAGAGCTCCGCGACCGCAACCAGCGCATGGACCCCGATGACCGCGACGCCCTGGCCGTGCTGGGCGTCCTGTGGGTGCTGGGATGGACGCGGTGGTAGGAGGCACCAGCGACCTCCGCTAGAATGGCCCTTCCCGAGGCGGCCCCCTTGGCCCCCGGCGATTGAGAGGCATCCATGACGACGACTCCCCTGGTGGGCATCCTGATGGGCTCCAAGAACGACTGGGAGACCATGCAACACACGGCCCTCACCCTGAAGAGCCTGGGCGTTCCCTTTGAGGCCCATGTGGCCAGCGCGCACCGCACGCCGGAGAAGGTGGTGGCGTTCTGCAAGGAGGCCGAGGGCCGGGGCCTGAGGGTGATCATCGCGGCGGCGGGCGGGGCTGCGCACCTGGCGGGCGTCTGCGCCAGCAAGACGCACCTGCCGGTGCTGGGTGTGCCCATGAAGGGCTGGGCCACGGAGGGCATGGACGCGCTGCTCTCCACGGTGCAGATGCCGTCGGGCATTCCCGTGGGCACCCTCGCCATCGGCAAGGCCGGCGCCATCAATGCGGCGCTGCTGGCCACGTCGATCCTCTCGCTCACGGATGCCGGCATCCGCGAGCGCTACCTGGCCTACCGCCAGGCGCAGACGGAAAAGGCCCTGGCCGATGATGATCTCGTGATGCCCTGACCATGGACCGCGTCCACCTCATCACCCTGTCCGACCGCGCCTCCCGGGGCGAGTACCAGGACCAGTCCACGCCGCTGCTGACCTCGTGGCTCAAGGGGCAGGGGGTGAAGGTCGTGACGGCCTCGCTGATGCCGGACGACCCGGCGGCCCTGGAGGCGGATATGAGGGCCGCCGTGGCCTCGGATGCGCCCCTGGTGCTGACCTGCGGCGGCACGGGCTTCGGCCCCCGGGACACCACGCCGGAGGCCACGCGCCGCATCATGGAGCGCGAGGCGCCGGGCATCTGCGAGCTGATCCGCGCCAAGGGCGGCCATCCCCTGGCCTTCGCCAGCCGGGCCGTCTGCGGCATCGCGGGGCGGACGGTGATCCTGAACCTGTCGGGACGGCCCGCGGCGGCCCTGGAGCAGATCCAGCTGGCCTGGCCCCTGCTTCAGCACGCCGTCTCCGTGCTGCGGAAGGAAGGCGCGGCCGGAGGGCCCTGCACGTGAAGGTCTGGGCCCGCATCAACCACGTGGGCTGGGTGCACCTCTGGCGCCGGCGCGAGGACTTCGAAGCGGCCGAGCCCTCGGCCCACTTCCTCCATGCCCGCACGGATCCCCGCTGGCAGGAGGTGGTCCTCAGCGCCGAGCAGCGGCGGGGCCTCGAAGCGGGCGACCTGGTGGAGGTGGAGGACCCGGGCTACTTCATTGACGAAGCGTAAGGACCCTTTGCGCTGGGTCACGCTTTTGGGCGGGCAGGGCCCTCGTCATGCGATGGTTGAAGCTGCTTTCCTGACGAGGCCTCCGGCATGACCGAGCTCCAGCAGTCTCTCCACACCCTGGGCCGCCTGGTGGGCTGCACGCCCCTCCTGGCGCTGGACGTCCGGTTCCGGGGTGAGGCCCGGCGGATCTACGCCAAGGCGGAGAACTTCAACTTCACGGGCAGCATCAAGGACCGCATGGCCCTGCACATCCTCCGGAAGGCCCACGACACGGGCCTGCTCAAGCCCGGAGCGCCCATCGCCGAGGCCACCAGCGGCAACACGGGCATCTCCTTCGCGGCCCTGGGGCGCGCGCTGGGCCATCCCGTGACCATCTTCATGCCCGACTGGATGAGCCAGGAGCGCAAGGACCTGATCCGCTCCTTCGGCGCCCGGATCCGCCTGGTGAGCGCGGCCGAGGGCGGCTTCCTGGGCTCCATCCGCCTCAGCGAGGCCTGGGCCAGGGAGACGCCGGGCGCCTTCCTGCCCTGCCAGTTCGCCAACGAGGCCAACGTGGAGGCCCATGCCACCACCACCGGTCCGGAGATCCTGGCCCAGCTGGCCTCCGTGGGCCTGAAGCCCGGCGCCTTCGTGGCGGGCGTGGGCACCGGCGGCACGGTGATGGGCGTCGGGAGCTTCCTCAAGGGCGTGGATCCGGGCATCCGGGTCCATCCCGTGGAGCCGTCCAATTCGCCCACCCTGCACACGGGCCACAAGGTCGGAAAGCACCGCATCCAGGGCATCTCCGACGAGTTCATCCCCGCCATCGTGAAGCTCGACCAGCTGGATGACATCCTCTCCGTGGATGATGGCGACGCCATCCTCATGGCCCAGAAGCTGGCGGACCGGGGCCTGGGCGTGGGCATCAGCAGCGGGGCGAACTTCCTGGCGGCCCTCCAGGCCCAGGACCGGCTCGGGAGCGATGCGGTGGTGGTGACGGTCTTCAGCGACAGCAACAAGAAGTACCTCTCCACCGACCTGATGCGGGAGGAGCCGGCCAAGGCGGGCTTCCTCAGCCCCGAGGTGGAGCTGGTCGGGATCGGGCAGGCCATCCGGGTCTGCGGGATCTGCATCCAGGCCGGGGGAAAGGTCCGGGACTGCGGCTGCTGATCAGGCCACAGGCTGCTGGAGGGCGGCCTCCAGCCGGTGGTACAGCGCCAGCAGGGAGCAGCTGAGCCACAGGTTCATGGCGCCGCCCAGCAGGTTGAAGACCCAGAGGGCGGGGTGCTTCAGGCGGAGCAGGGCGCTGGGGCCGAGATCGGGGTCGGTGGCGGGGAGGAGGCGGTCCAGGGCCCAGCCCGCGGCGATCTGGTAGACCAGGGCCACCAGCAGCATGGCCAGCACCGCCTGGACGATCCGGGGCCAGTGGCGGGCCATGGCGGCCTGGCTCCAGCGCAGGGAGTCGAGCGCGGAGTCCCCCCGGAGCAGCATCCGCATGGGCGCCCACCCGAAGAGGGTGAGGAGCAGGATCCCAGGGACCAGGAAGCAGAACAGGCCCAGGCCGATGGCGACGCTGAGGCCCAGGCGGAGGAGGAAGGCCTTCAGCCAGCGGCCATCGAAGACCGCGGGCCAGGACGCCGTGGGATTGGCCGGAGCGTCGCGCAGCTCCGCGTCCAGCTGTGCCTGCAGCCTGGGGATGAAGTACATCTCCAGCGGCAGCAGGCCCGCGAAGCCGAAGATGGGCTGGATCAGGAGGCTGGGGCCCACCTTCGCCGCCAGCTCCAGGGCCGGTCCCAGCTGGGCCAGGACCATGGCCAGCAGGGCCAGCCCGAAGCTGAGCAGGGGATGGCAGCGCAGGAAGGCGAGCCCCTCGCGGAGGGCGCCCAGGTGGGAAGGCAGTGGCGTACGCATCCCTCCAGCCTAGCCTGAGCGCCCTCTCCGCATGGACCGCTGGGCTATCATCATCGGCATCATGACGCCCGAAGCCCCCTGCCTCCTGGTGGCCAGCCCCTCGCTCCTGGACCCCAACTTCCTCCACGCGGTGGTGCTGATCGTCGAACACGACGAGGAGGGGGCCCTGGGGCTGATCCTCAACCGGCCGCTGCCGCTGCCGCTGACCCAGGTCAGCGAGGAAGGTGGCCTGGCCTATCAGGGCTCCGAGGAGGCGACCGCCTGGCGCGGCGGCCCCGTGGATCCCCAGCGGGGCATCCTCCTGGTGCAGGGCGGTCTGCCGGAAGAGGAGGACACCGTGGTGGACCTCACCCACTTCGTGAGCCACCGCAAGGACCTCCTGGAGGCCCTGCTGGCGGACCCTTCCGCCCGCTACCGGCTCTTCCTGGGCTACGCGGGCTGGAGCCCCGGCCAGCTGGACCAGGAGATGGAGGTCGGAGCCTGGACCCGGCGGCCCCTGGTCTCCGAGTGGCTGATGCACCCCAATCCCACGGGCCTGTGGCAGGTGGCCCTGGGCAGCGGGACCAGCGGGTGAGCTGGACGCGGGTTCCGCCTGAAGGGCGCGTTATATCGGCATCAGAAATTTTTATACAAATGGGATGATCCATTAAACGGGTTCACTGCCGGGTAGCCTGAAGCCACGCCGTTCTCCGGAGGAACCGATGACCTGGTCGCGACCCGTCCGTCTCGCCGCCATCCTGGGGGCGGGGCTCCCCCTGGCCGCGGCGGGCAGCGCCCCGGTGAACGACACGGGGACCACGGCCTGGATGCTGACCTCCACCACGCTGGTGCTGCTCATGGTGCCGGGGCTGGCCATGTTCTATGGCGGCCTGGTCCGCACCAAGAACGTGCTGGGCACGATGATGCATTCGTTCTCGGCCATGGCCGTGGTGGGCGTGCTCTGGACGGTGGTGGGCTACGCCCTCAGCTTCGGGCCCAACGCCCTGGGGGGCCTCATCGGCTGGAGCCGTGGGCTCGTGCTCCTGCGCAGCATCGACCACACGATCCTTCCGGCCGGCGTGCCCGAGTACGCCTTCGCCATGTTCCAGGGCAAGTTCGCCATCATCACGCCGGCGTTGATCGCTGGGGCCGTGGCCGAGCGGATCTCCTTCCGGGGCTGGGTGGCCTTCATCACGCTCTGGGTGCTCTTCGTCTACTGCCCGCTCTGCCACTGGGTGTGGGCCTCCGACGGCTACTTCTTCAACCTCGGCGCCAAGGGGGCCATCGACTTCGCCGGCGGCACCGTGGTGCACATCTCCTCGGGCGTGGCGGGTCTGGCCCTGGCCCTGTTCCTGGGGGCGCGCCACGGCTACCCCAAGACCGCCATGGCCCCCAACAACCTGACCTTCACGCTCGTCGGCGCGGGCCTGCTGTGGGTGGGCTGGTTCGGCTTCAACGCCGGGTCCTCCATCGCCTCGAACCTGGAGACGGCCCGGGCCCTCACGGTCACGCAGGTGGCCGCGGCCGCCGGCGCCCTCACCTGGGTGCTCATCGAGATCATCCGCGAGGACAAGCCCACCAGTCTGGGCATGGCCTCGGGCATCCTGGCGGGCCTGGTGGTCATCACGCCCGCGGCCGGCGTGGTCCAGGTGGGCGGGGCCATCGTGCTCGGGGCCATCGCCTCCTGCATCTGCTATGGCATGATCATGCTGAAGAACCGCCTGGGCTATGACGACTCCCTGGACGCCTTCGGCATCCACGGCACCGGCGGCATCGTCGGGGCGCTCGGTCTCACGTTCTTCATCCGGGACTCCTGGTGGGCCGAGGCCGCGGCCAAGGTTCCCGGCTGGGGCCTGCTCGCCCAGCTGAAGGTCCAGGCCTTCGCGGTGGGGGCGACCATCGCGTTCTCCGTGGCCATGACGCTGCTCATCGCCTTCCTGGTGGAGAAGCTCGTGGGCTTCCGCGTGGCGGAGGCGGTGGAGAAGACCGGGCTCGACCACGAGATCCACGGCGAACGGGCCTACGGCCTGAACAACCTCAACTAGCCTGAACCAGGAGGCTCCGATGAAGCTCATCACCGCCATCATCCCCGAGGAGAAGCTCGACGAAGTCCGCGAAGCCCTGATCGAAGCGGAGATCGAGCGCATCACCGTGTGCCGGGTCAGTGGCCACGGGCGCCAGCAGGAGATCATGGTGCAGCGCGGCAAGAAGATCGTGCCCAACCTGATCCCCAAGATCCAGATCACCATCGCCTGCAACGACGCGTTCGAGGACATCACCGTGGACACCATCATCCGCACGGCGCGCCACGGCGCCGGTGAGGTGGGCGATGGGAAGATCTTCGTCCAGGACCTGAAGGAGTGCATCCGCATCCGCACCGGCGAGCGGGGCGGCCAGGCCATCTGAGGCGCTCCCTGATAGAGTGGGACAGGCCAGCCGGTCTGTATCTCCCTTGCTTTATTGACTTATGGGTAGCGCATGCACACCATCCGATTCGACGGCAAGAAACCCGGAACCGCCGAGTGCGAGCAGGAGACGGCCCTGCTGGCCGCCAGCACCCGGGCGGGAGTGCCGCTGCCGCACCGCTGCGGGGGGCACGCCCGCTGCGGCACCTGCCTCATCACCGTGGTCGAGGGCGCCGAGCACCTGAGCGAGAAGGGCATCAGCGAGACCCGCGTGCTGGACGTGCTCAAGGCCAAGCCCGATCAGCGCCTGGCCTGCCAGACCTGGGCCCGGGGCGACGTGAGCGTGCGGTACTAGCCGCTCAACCGACTGGCCGCCGCCCTTCCATGGCGCGGTCCAGCGTGAGCTCGTCGGCGTATTCGAGGTCGCTGCCGATCGGGAGGCCCAGCCCGATGCGGGTGGTGCGGACGCCGATGGGCTCGAGGATGCGGGCCAGCCAGCTGGCGGTGGCCTCGCCGTCGACGGTGGGGTTGGTGGCCAGGATGATCTCCTGGATGGCGCCGTCCTCCAGGCGCTTCAGCAGCTCCCGCACGCGCAGCTGGTCGGGCCCCACGCCGCGCAGGGGCGAGATGAGGCCGCCCAGCACGTGGTAGCGGCCCCGGAAGTGGCCGCTGCGCTCGAAGCTGAGCACGTTGGAAGCCTCGGCCACGATGACGAGGCTGGCGGGGTCCCGCCGCGGATCCAGGCAGATGGGGCAGGTGGGCTGGTCCGTGAAGGCGCCGCAGACCTGGCAGAAGCCCACCTTCTCGGCGGCCTGCTGCAGCTGGTGGGCCAGGTGGGCCATGGCCTCGGGGCCTTCTTTCAGCAAGTGCAGGGCCATGCGCTGGGCGGACTTGGCGCCCACCCCCGGGAGCTTCTGGAGGCTCTCCACCACGGCCTCGAGGGGCGGCGGCAGCTTCACAGCAGGCCTCCGGCTCCAGCGTTACGGCCGATCGCCCACAGCTGACACCTGGCAGTCATCTACAACCCGAGGCCAGGCAGGTTGAGACCTGCACCCATGCCGCCCATCTGCTTCTTCATGGCTTCGTCGACCTTGGTGGTGGCGTCGCGGAAGGCCGCCATCAGCAGGTCTTCGAGCATGGAGGGATCCTCGGGATCCATGGCGTCCTTGCCGATGGAGATGCCCATCAGTTCTTTGGAACCGTTGAGGGTGACCTTCACCAGCTCGCCACCGGCGGTGCCTTCGACCCGCAGGTTGGCCTGGGTTTCCGCCAGCTTCGCCTGCATCTGCTGGGCCTGTTTCATGAGGAAGCGCATGTCCATGTCAGTCTCCGGAAGGGGGTTGGATCTTCGGGCTGCGCATCCGGTGCGCCAGCCGCAACATCAGAAAATATCCCACAGGAAGGGCGATGGCACTCATCACGAAGCCGCCCAACAGATAGGGCGCGAGGATGGGCTTGAGCATGGCGGCCGCGGCCTCGAAGCCTGCGCGGGTGCTGACGCTGTGCCATCCGATGCTCTTCCAGACCACGCCGCTCAGGTCCAGGTGCAGGCCCCGCCCCAGCAGGATGTTGCCGAGCAGGGCGGAGCCCGTGGCCATGGGCACCATGGTCCAGGGATTGTTGGTGAAGGCGCCGAGGAAGGTGAGGGGCCGGTGCAGCTTCTTCGCCAGGGCGCAGATGAGCACCACCAGCCCCGTGTGGGTGCCCAGCAGGGGGTTCCAGGCGATGGCGAAGCCCAAGGCGAAGCTCCAGGCCAAGTGGTGCGGCTCCAGGTCCGGATCAGCCAGGAACCGCTTGGTGCGGGCCCAGATGTGCGTCTTGTCATGATGCGTCATGAAGATCCGAAGTGGTCGAAGCTGAGGTCGGGCATGGGGTGGAGCGACCTTCCATCATAGGCCAGCAGCGGCGATTCCCCGCGGGGCAGGGCTTCGCCGACAGGAATGAGGGGCAGGCCGAGCCGGGCCTCCAGCTCGGCCTGGGGCATTGAACTGCCGAAGCAGCGGGCATAGTCCTCGCCTCCGCGCAGGGCATCCTCATCCAGGGCGGGGTCCACCGCGATGCTGAGGCCCGAGGCCTCCGCCAGGTTGCGCAGGTCCCGGCTGAGTCCGTCGGACAGGTCGAGGCAGGCGTGGATGTCGGGGATTCCGGCCAGCAGCAGGCCCAGGCCCAGCCGGGGGCGGGGGGCCAGGTGGGCCTCCAGCTCCGCATCAGGTCTCGCGGGATCCCACCTGAGGCCGGTCTGGAGCTTCCGCAAGCCCCGCAGGCTGGCGCCGGGACGCTGGTCCACGAAGAGCCGGTCGCCGGGCCGCAGACCGTCCCGCCGCAGCCAGCGGGTGGCGAAGCCGAAGGCCGTGAGGCCCAGACCCAGGCCGGAGGGACGCCCCACGGTGTCCCCGCCCAGGACCACGACTCCGGCCTCGCGGGAGGCCGCCGCCAGGCCCGCCAGAAATCTGTCGAGCCAGGGGGCATCGACCTCCGGGCCCAGGGCCAGGGTGAGGGTGTAGCCGAAAGGCCGTGCGCCGGAGGCATCCAGATCCGAGAGGTTCACCATCAGCAGCTTCCGGGCCAGCAGGTCCGGCGGGTGCCAGTCGAGGCTGAAGTGCTGGCCGGACTCCATGAGATCCGTGGTCACCAGGAGGGTCTGTCCGGTCGGCGTCGCGGGCAGGGCGCCGCAGTCGTCCGTAAGCTGGCCGCCTCCGGGCAGCAGCTCCCGGATCCGGGCAAGAATTCCCGTCTCCTGCAGGCTCATGGGCGGACCTCCGTCACAAGTCCAGTCTCCCACGCCTCTGATGGCGAGGCGAAGCTTGGTCCGGGGCTGCGGCGATGCTAGTTTGGTTGGGTTCGCCCCTCGCCAGGGCCCCAATTGAACCTTTAGGAGACGACCATGGCCATCACCAAAGTGTGGATCGAAGAAGGCTGCATCGTGTGCAATGCCTGCGAAGCCGAGTGCCCCGACGTGTTCCATGTCACCGACACCAGCTGCAACATCAACGGCTCCGTGCGCGAGGACGGCGTCGATTCCGAGAACCGCGACGAGCAAAGCCCCCTCGCCGGCAGCTTCGGCACCGACCTGGAAGCCAGCATCGAGGCCGCCGCCGCCGGCTGCCCCGTGGAAGTCATCAAGTTCGAGAAGGCCTGAGACAGGGGTCAGCCCTCAGTCTTCAGTCCTCTGCAGCGAAGCGGGCGCAAGGCGCCCGCTTCGTGTGTTTACTGAAGACTGAGGACCGGAGACTGCCCCAACTGCGTCACCATGGAAGTCCTACCGGAGGTCCCGATGCTCAACCGTCTGCAGGCCGATCTGAAAACCGCCATGCTGGCTCGGGACGCGGGCCGGACCCAGGTGCTCCGCATGGCCCTGGCCGCCTACAAGAACGAGGCGGTGGCCAAGGGCCTCGGTCCCCAGGGGACGCTTGCCGAGGCGGACGCCCTCGCCGTGCTGAAGCGCCTGGTGAAGTCCCGGGAGGACAGCATCACCCAGTTCGAGAAGGTGGGCCAGGTGGACCGGGCGGCCCAGGAGCGGGCGGAGATCGAGCTGCTGAAGCCCTACCTGCCGGCGATGATCGAGGGGCCGGCTCTGGAGGCGGCCGTGAAGGCGGCCATCGCCGAGAGCGGGGCAACCACGAAGAAGGACATGGGCCTGGTCATGAAGGCCCTGCAGGCCGCCCACGGCGGCGCCTTCGACGGCAAGGCCGCCAGCGCACTGGTGCAGAGCCTGCTGGGGTGACGCCGGTAGCCACGGACGCGCAGACCAGGCTTGGCCTGGGCTGCGCGTGGGGGGCGAAGGGGGGACTTCGCGAGCGAAGCGAGCAGGCGGTCCCCCCTTCCTGAGATAGACTCGAAGGTTCGAGGCCCCCATGAAGCAGTCGAAGCTCCTGATCCAGACCCTGCGCGAAACGCCGCGCGATGCCGACGTGGTGAGCCAGCAGCTCATGATGCGTGCCGGCATGATCCAGAAAGTGGCCGCGGGCATCTACAGCTACCTGCCGCTGGCCTTCCGGAGCATCCGCAAGTTCGAGGAGATTGTCCGCGAGGAGCTGGCCAAGGACGGCTGTCAGGAGCTGCTGATGCCCGCGGTGCTGCCGGCGGAGCTGTGGCAGGAGAGTGGCCGCTGGAAGTTCTACGGCGATGAGCTGCTCCGGTTCTGCGACCGCAAGGCCAAGGCCGAGGTCGCCGAGCGCCGGGCCCGCGGGGAGAAGCCCGACGAGCGGGAGTTCTACAACTTCTGCCTGGGCCCCACGCACGAAGAGGTGATCACGGACATCGTCCGCAAGAATGTGCGCAGCTACAAGCAGCTGCCCATGAACCTCTTCCAGATCCAGAACAAGTTCCGCGACGAGCGCCGCCCCCGCTTCGGCCTCATGCGCGGTCGCGAGTTCACCATGAAGGACGGCTACTCCTTCCATGTGGATGACGCCTGCGCCGACCGCGAGTACTGGGCCATGTTCAACGCCTACAAGCGGATCTTCAGCCGCCTGGGCGTGAAGTTCCGCCCGGTGGAAGCCGACAGTGGCGCCATCGGCGGCAGCTTCACCCACGAGTTCCATGTGCTGGCCGGCAGCGGCGAGGACGCCATCCTCAGCTGTGACGCGTGTGATTACACCTCCAACATCGAGAAGACGGAAGCGCCGGCGCTGCCTGCCGGAGATCACGGGAAGGCCTTCGAGCTGAAGAGGGACCACTTCCGTACGCCGGGTGTCGTCGGCCAGGTCGAGCAGGCCGCGGGCATGATCGACGCGGACCACCCCCAGGGCATGCCCATCACGCAGACCAGCAAGTTCTTCCTCTACCGCGTCACGTTCGCGGACGGGGCGACGAAGCTGGTGGGCGCCGTTCTGCGCGGAGACCACGAGGTGAACCCGGTCAAGGTGAAGAACTTCGTGGGTGCCGCCGAGCTGGAGCTGATGCCCTTGGAGGAGGCCGAGGCCTTCACCGGCGCCAAGAGCGGCTTCATGGGCCCTGTGGGGCTGAAGGATGTGACCTTCCTCGTGGACCGCAGTCTCGAGGGCGCGGTGAATCTCACCTGCGGCGCGAACCGCACGGACTACCACCACTTCGGCCTGGACCCGGTCCGTGACCTTCCGGGCTGCACCTATGCGGATCTCCGCATGGCGGCCGAGGGTGACAGCTGCACGCGCTGCGGGAAGGGGACCTACCAGGCCTTCCGCGGCATCGAGGTGGGCCAGGTCTTCAAGCTGGGCCTGAAGTATTCCAAGAGCATGGGCTGCACCTTCCTCGACGAGCAGGGCAAGGAGAACCCCATGGTGATGGGCTGCTACGGCATCGGCATCACCCGCACCGTGGCCGCCGCCGTCGAGCAGAACTACGACGCCGACGGGATCATCTGGCCCTGGCCCATCGCGCCCTACCAGATCCACATCGTCTGCCTCGACCCGGCCAACCCCGAGGTGGCTGGCGTGGCAGCGCAGGTCGAGAAGGACCTGGAGCAGGCCGGCTTCGAGGTGCTGCACGACGACCGCGAGGGCATGAGCCCCGGCGCCAAGTTCAAGGATGCTGACCTGCTGGGCTTCCCCCTGCGCCTGACCGTCGGCGCCAAGGGCCTGAAGGACGGCATCGTGGAGCTGCGCGACCGCCGCACCAAGGAGGTCGTCAAGCTCAAGCCCGAGGCCGCCGTGGCCGAGGTCTCCGTGGCCCGTGACCGCATCATGCAGGAGCTGGAAACCGCAGGAGGGCGTTAGGGCCTCCCTTCACCTTGGGGTGCGGCCGCGCAAGGGGCGCCGCCCAAGCGAGACAAGGAGAACGACGATGGCGATAGCGGCACTATCGGCGAGGCGTTCGACGCAGTATCGCGCCGGGCGCCGCCCCTTGCCCTCCGGGACGTGGCCAGCCGCACCTCTGGCGGCGTTGCCGGCCTTGAACGATGTCCCGCATCGCCCTGCGGCCGGCGCCTTCTCGGTATCGCCGGAGGCGATACGCGAGGCGTACAGACATCTGCCAGAGGCGCGGCTGGCCGACGTCGCGGCTCCCATCCAATGTGAAGGGAGGCCCTAATGGCCGAGGGCCGGATCCACCTCACGACCTTCATCGAAGGCGTGCTGGTCCATGGCCAGCAGACGCCCTTCGTGCTGCTCGTGCCCTCGCCCCATACGCCCCACCGCGGCCTGCTCATGCCCGCCCAGATCCCCTGGTCGCCCGGCTTTCTGCCCACCGCCCTGCTGAACGCGCAGATCGAGGCGGGGTGGGGCATGCCCTACCGGTTCGTGGACAAGTCCACTCTGCCCGTGGTCTTCGACGAGCGCACCAGCCGCCTGCCCACCCCCTGGCTGCTGAGGCTGGAGGGGCTTGAAGGCCAGCAGCGCCTCTACCTCAGCCACCTGCTCCGCACCAAGGCCCCGGAGGACCTGTTGCCGCCCCCCCCCACCGGCGGCCAATGGCTCCATGAGAAGGGCCTGCAGAACGCCGACCTGCTGCCCGGCGTGCGCCGGCTCTGCCAGGCCGCCCTGCAGGCGGTGGCCGAAGGGTGAGATTCCATCCATCGTCCGTTCAAACGAAAATCGGCGCCGTTCGGCGCCGATTTCCATGGGGACTACGCCCTGAGTCAGAACTGCTCGAACGCGTTGAAGAAGTAGCCCACTTCGAACCTGGCGCTCTCGGGCTTGTCGCTGCCGTGCGTGGCATTGCGGCCGATGCTGGCGCCAAAGCGCTTGCGGAGGGTGCCTTCGGCGGCATTGGCGGGGTTGGTCGCGCCCATGAGGTCGCGCCAGCGCAGGATGGCGTTCTCGCCCTCCAGCACCATGATGGCCACGGGGCCCTCGGTCATGAAGGCCTCCAGTTCGGCGTAGAAGCCCTTGCCCACGTGCTCGTGGTAGAAGCCCTGGCAGATGGCGGGGGTGAGGCGGGTCAGCTTCAGGCCGACGATCTTGAGACCGCTCTGCTCGATGGCGGTGAGAATCTCTCCCATGTGGCCGTCCTTGACGGCGTCGGGCTTGACGATGGCAAAGGTGCGCTCAAGGGTCATGGTTTCTCCGGAATCCAAACAATCAGTGTGCCCTGGATAGATAAGTCGGGCAACCACGAAGGCTTGGGAGACCGCACCCCCACTGGGAATTGGTCCTTCATCACGCTACAATCAACGGTTTACGCGACTGGACGGATCCATGATCGACAACCTCCTCAAGAAACTCATCGGTTCCAAGAACGACCGGGAGCTGAAGCGGCTGTGGGCCAAGGTCCAGTTCATCAATGCCCTGGAGCCCGAGATCTCGGCCCTGAGCGATGAGGCGCTGAAGGCCAAGACCCCTTATCTCAGGGAGAAGCTGGCCAACGGGGCCACCCTGGAAGACATCCTGCCCGAGGCCTTCGCCGTGGCGCGGGAAGCCAGCAAGCGCGTCCTCAAGATGCGCCACTTCGATGTGCAGCTGGTGGGCGGCATGGTCCTCCACGAGGGCAAGGTGGCCGAGATGAGGACGGGCGAGGGCAAGACCCTGACCGCCACGCTGCCCCTGTACCTCAACGCCCTGGCGGGCAAGGGCGCCCACCTGGTCACCGTGAACGACTACCTGGCCCGCCGCGACGCCGAGTGGATGGGCCGCCTCTACTCCTGGCTGGGCCTCACCATCGGGGTCATCCAGCACGGCCTCGACGACCAGGAACGCCGCGACGCCTACGGCTGCGACATCACCTACGCCACCAACAACGAGCTGGGCTTCGACTACCTCCGCGACAACATGAAGTGGGACCTGGAGGACTTCACCCAGCGGGGCTTCCACTACGCCATCGTGGACGAGGTGGACTCCATCCTCATCGACGAGGCCCGCACGCCGCTCATCATCGCGGGCAGCAGCGAGGAGGACACCTCCAAGTACTTCCGCATCGACGCGATCGTCCCCAAGCTCAAGGCCGAGGTCCACTACAAGGTGGACGAGAAGGACCGCCAGGTGATGCTCACCGACGAGGGCATCCATCACGCCGAGCAGCTGCTGGGCGTGGCGAACCTCTACGATCCGGGCAGCATCGAGACCCTGCACGGCCTCAACCAGGCCCTGCTGGCCCACAACCTCTACCGCCTGGACGTGGACTACATGGTCCGCCCCAAGGAGGACGGCAAGGGCATGGAAGTGGTCATCGTGGACGAGTTCACGGGCCGCCTGATGCCGGGCCGCCGCTGGTCCAACGGCCTGCACCAGGCCATCGAGGCCAAGGAGGGCGTGGAGGTCAACGCCGAGAACCAGACCCTCGCCACCGTGACCTTCCAGAACTTCTTCCGCATGTACGGCAAGCTGGCCGGCATGACCGGCACGGCCGAGACCGAGGCCACAGAGCTGCACTCCATCTACAAGCTCGACGTGATCATCGTTCCCACGAACATGCCGATGATCCGCAAGGACTTCGCGGACACGGTATACGCCACCCGCAGCGGGAAGAAGAAGGCCATCGTCGAGGAGATCCGCGAGCTCCACACCAAGGGCCAGCCGGTCCTGGTGGGCACCGCCAGCATCGAGAGCAGCGAGGATCTCGCCGACGCCCTCAAGGCCGCCCGCATCCCCCACGTGGTGCTGAACGCCAAGCACCACGAGCGTGAGGCCGAGATCGTGGCCCAGGCGGGCCGCAAGAGCGCCGTCACCATCGCCACCAACATGGCGGGCCGCGGCACCGACATCATCCTGGGCGGCAATCCCGAGGGCATGGCCCGGCTGGAAGCCAAGAAGAAGGACATCGCCCTCTACGACGAGGAGGGCTTCGAAACGGCGGAGTTCTCCGCCCTCGTGGAGCAGATGCGGGAGCAGACCGCGGCCGAGCATGAGGAGGTGGTCAGCCTCGGTGGGCTGCACATCCTTGGCACCGAGCGGCACGAGAGCCGGCGCATCGACAACCAGCTCCGCGGCCGCGCAGGCCGCCAGGGCGATCCCGGCAGCAGCCGCTTCTACCTGTCCCTCGAAGACGACCTGATGCGGATCTTCGGCGGCGACCGGATCAAGAGCCTCATGGGCGCCATGGGCATGAACGACGACGAGCCCATCGAGGCCGGCATGGTCACCCGGGCCATCGAGCGCAGCCAGAAGCGGGTGGAGGCCCACCACTTCGAGATCCGCAAGCACCTGCTCGAGTACGACGATGTGATGAACAAGCAGCGCATCTTCTTCTACGGGCTGCGCACGGAGATCCTCAAGGGCAACACCAAGGATTACGTGCTGCGGGTCGCCGGTGAGATCGCCGAGGGCATCTGCAACGACTTCCTGCCCGACAAGGGCGAGCGCGACCTGGCGGGTTTCCGCGAGCGCGTGGAGCAGCTCTTCACCCTGACGGGCGAGGAGGTGGATGCGGTGGGCCAGCTGCCCTATGCGCAGGCCCGCGAGGCCCTGGCCGTCCTGGTGCAGAAGTTCTACGAAGGCAAGGACGAGCGGCTGGGCGGCGAGGGCATGCGCAGCTACGAGCGCTGGTCCATCCTCCAGATCATCGACGCCGCCTGGAAGCGCCACCTGCTGGTCATGGACCACCTCAAGGAGGCCATCGGCTTCCGCGGCTACGGCCAGAAGGATCCGCTGGTGGAGTACAAGCGCGAGAGCTACGAGTACTTCGAGCAGATGCGCTTCGGCTACGAGGACGAGATCATCTCGTACCTCTACCGTGTGGAACCCCAGCCCGCCTACACGCCGGATGAGGACCTCTTCCGGGGCCCCTCGGACACCTTCGAGCTGGGGCCCGATGAGCAGGGCAACGCCCCCGACGGCATCCAGCGCGTGCTGCGGTTCACGGCGGGTGGGTTGGAGGACTGATTTTTCCGACCTCTTTGACTTGAGAAAATCGCAGGGGGCCAGCCGGCCCCCTGCGATTTTCTTGGGCAGGCCCTCTGGCCCTGCTACGGTTTCTGGATATGGAACTCATCGTCGTCACGGGACTCTCCGGCGCCGGCCGCCACTCGGTGCTGGGCGCGCTGGAAGACAGCGGCTGCACGGCCCTGGATAACGTTCCGCCCCGGCTCCTGGAGCCCCTGATCGAGCTGGAGTCCAAGCTCCGGCCGGGCCGGGAGCGCTTGGTGGTGGGGATGGACAGCCGCCAGGCGGACTTCGCCCACGAGTTCGGCCCCCTGCTGGAGCGCCTCAGCGCCGGTAACGTGCCGGTGCAGGTGGTCTTCGTGGAGGCAGACGATAGCGCGCTGTTGCGCCGTTACTCGGAGACGCGGCGGCCCCACCATTTCGCCCTGCTCGGTTCCGCCGGGGAGGGCATCCAGCGGGAGCGGGAGCTGCTGGCCCCGATCCGGGCCCTGGCCACCTCCATCCTCGACACAACGGATCTGAGCCTGGCGGACCTGCGCCAGCGCGTCGCCGCCCTGGTGCCTCAGCTGCCGACGCGCAGCACGGCCGTGCGGCTGCTCAGCTTCGGGTTCAAGCGGGGCGTGCCGGCCGATGCGGACGTGGTGCTGGACGCCCGGTTCCTGCCCAACCCCTACTACGTGGAGGCCCTGAAGCCGCTGACGGGATGCGATTCGGCGGTGCAGGAATACCTGCTCGAGTCCCCGGAGTTCCGCGAGTTCCTCGAGCGGGCGGAGTCCTGGCTGCGCTGGTCCCTGCCCCTGGTGCGCCAGGAAGGCCGCGCCTACCACACCCTCGCCATCGGGTGCACCGGCGGCCAGCACCGCTCCGTGGCCCTGGTGGAGTTGCTCGCCCACCGGATCCGGCACGATGTGGCCGCCCTCACCGTGCGGCACCGGGAGCTGAACGGGTGATCATTCCCCGGTGAAGATCACGCCGCGCTTCGCCAGTTCCGCGCGGATGAAGCTCCAGGCTCCGGGCTCCTGGCCCAGGAATTCCGGCGGATTGACGCCCTGGCGGGCGTAGCCGCCCTTGGCCATCAGCCGCACGGCGGCCGTGCAGGTGTAGCCGGTGGTCCTCGCCATGGAGGTGGTCTTCGTGGCACGGTCGTAGCGATCGAGCAGATCCAGCTCCCGGCGCACCCGCTGGCCATCCTTCAGGCCGGTCACGGTGACGCGCATGACCGTGAAGTCCTCGTCGCCCTCCTGCATGAACCACATGGGGAAGAGCAGGGCGGTGGTGAGGTCCAGGGGGCTGATCTCCACGCCAGCCACCTGGAGCTTCTCCTTCCGGAAGAACCCGGATTCCCGCAGCATCCGCATCTTCTCGATGTGGCCGGGGTAGCGGAGCGTCTTCTCCTTCATGTCCGGCACCTGGGGGAAGGTGTGGATGAGGCTGCGGAGGCCGTCTGTGTTGAAGGACTCCAGGGTGCCCAGACCCTCGAAATTCAGCAGCTCCGGCTCGGAAAGGGCGGGCATTGTGATCGTGCGGCCATCCTTCACGTAGCGGGCGGGCCGGGTGTACTCCTCGATGACATCGATGGGGCTGAAGCCGGCCTTGTACTCGTAGGGCCAGGTTCGCACGGCGGGCAGGCCACCCACCAGGCACTCGAAGGAATCCACGTGGTCCCACTGCCGCAGGGTGTCGCCGAGGATGATGTTCCCGCAGCCGGGAGCGATGCCGCAGTCCACGATGGCCGTGAGCTGTTGGGCCTTCGCCAGGGCATCCAGCTCGAAGCAGTCCTCGTCGAAGAAGGAGATGTCCACCAGGGCCTTCCCGGCCTCCAGCACGGCCTTGGCGGTGGCGAAGCCCATGAAGCCCGGCACGGCGCCCACGACCAGGTCCGCGTCCGCCACGGCGGCCTTCACACCATCGGGGGAAGCCAGGTCGGCGGGCCGGGTGGCCAGTCCCGCGCCGCGCATGCGGGCCAGGGCATCCTCCGAACGATCGGCCACCGTGACCTTGAAGTCCGGAGCCAGATCCTTGGCCATGGCGCCGCCGACGCGGCCGGCTCCGAGAACAACGACGTGGGTCATGGGAGACTCCCTTCAGAGGCCGCGGCGCGGGGCTTCACGGCGAGGTAGACGGGCCAGCCGAGGGCCACCAGGGCCAGGCCGGGCCAGGAATAGCTGGGCCGGTGGATGAAGAGGGCGCCGATGATGGCGAGGGCGCCGATGAGGTAGAGCCCCGGAACGAAGGGGTAGCCCCAGACCTTCACGGGGCGTTCCAGGTCGGGCCGCCGCCAGCGGAGGAGGAAGATCCCGCCGACGGCCAGGACGTAGAAAAGGATCGTGGGCAGCATTACGAAGTCCAGCAGCTGCCCGTAGGTGCCCGTGAGGGTGAGGAGGCATGTCCACAGGGCCTGGATCCAGAGCCCGAAGCCCGGAACGCCGTGCTCGTTGAGGAGGGCGGCGCGGGGGTAGAAGAGGCCATCTTCCGCCATGCGCTGGTAGACCCGGGCGCCCGACAGCACCAGGCCGTTGAGGCAGCCGAACATGGACACCAGGATGCTGCCCGCCATGATGAGCCCGCCGCCGCTGCCCAGGAGGGCCTGGAGGGCGGCGCTGCCGACGCGGTCCTGGGGGGCGTGGGCGATGCCCGAGGGCCCCAGCACCTTCAGATAGGCCGCGTTGGCCAGCACGTAGAGACCGCAGACCATGGTCGTGCCGATGAGCAGGGCGAAGGGGATGGTCCGCTTCGGCTCCTTCACCTCCCCGGCGATGAAGGTGATGGCGTTCCAGGCATCCGCCGAGAACAGGCTCCCGGTCTGCACCACCAGCAGGGCCGTGAGGAAGGGCAGGGCGGCGCCGTCTGTGGCGATGAAGGGGGCCTGGGAGGGCGCGACGGCGGGCTTCAGCAGCAGGCCCAGCAGGATCAGGGCCGCCAGGCCGCCGATCTTGGCCACGGTGAAGAGGTCCTGGATGCGGGAACCCAGCCGCACGCCGTAGAGGTTCACGGCGCTCAGCAGGACCACCACCGCGATGCCGGACAGCCGGGAGGGCGTGAGCCCCAGGTGGTAGGGACCGACGCCGATGGCATGGGTGACCTTCATGAGCGGCACGTCCAGGTGGGGCCCGATCCAGGCCGCATCCGTGACCGCCGGCAGG
This sequence comes from Geothrix edaphica, assembly GCF_030268045.1. Classification (NCBI taxonomy): domain Bacteria; kingdom Pseudomonadati; phylum Acidobacteriota; class Holophagae; order Holophagales; family Holophagaceae; genus Geothrix; species Geothrix edaphica. The sequence continues at coordinate 1,456,830 of NZ_BSDC01000001.1, read as the reverse complement.
AAGCTGCCCAGGTACTTCCCGAAGCCCACGGCCACGGCGGCGATGGTGCCGCACTCGATCACCACGAAGAAGGTCCAGCCATAGAGGAAGCCCACGGCGGGGCCGTAGGTCTCGCGGAGGTAGGTGTACTGGCCCCCGGCCTGGGGGAACATCCCGGCCAGTTCGCCATAGCTCAGGGCCGCGAAGAGGGTGAGGATCGCCGTGAGGCCCCAGGCCGCCAGCAGGAAGCCTCCGGAGCCGCCCGTGCGGATCATGTCGGCGGCCACGATAAACACGCCGCTGCCGATCATGGAACCGGCGATGAGCATGGTGGCGGAGAACAGGCCGACATGCCGGCGGTAACCAGGTGCGCTCATAGGTTCCTTGGGTGGATGGATCCACGCTATCACGGCATCCTGGAGGCATGGCGCGATCTTCCATCTCCCTCAGGTTCTTCCTGGCCACCCTCATCCTGGCCGCGGCTCCGGCTGCGGGTGGCTGGTGGGCCTGGAAGGGGCAGGGGCCCCTCCGGCAGGACGCCACCGTGCTCGTGAAGCGGGGGACCAGCATCAACCAGATGGCCGATCAGCTGGAGCGGGATGGCGTGATCCGATCGGCTTCACTGTTCAAGCTCTGGGCCCGGGCCCGGAAGCTCCAGCTCATCCGGGGCGAGTACACCTTCACGTCCCGGGCCAGCCTGTCGGACGTGGCCGGCAAGCTGCGGCGCGCGGAGATCCACTACACCGCCGTGTCCATTCCCGAGGGGGCCCACGCCTGGGCCGTGCAGAAGCGCCTGAAGGACTTCGTGCCCGAGGAGGTCTTCTGGACCCTCTGGAAGAGTCCGCGCCTGGCCCGGACTGCCGGCTTCGAGGATGCAGAAAGCCTGGAGGGCCTCGTGGCCCCGGCCACCTACAAGCTGCACCGGGCCCTGGAGCCCGAGGAGATCATGCTCATGCTGGTGGAGGCCTTCCGGAACCAGGTCCGGCCCAAGCTCGAGGGGGGTGCGCTGCCACCCTACGAGACTCTGGTCCTGGCCAGCCTGGTGGAGAAGGAGACGAAGCTGCCGGAGGAGCAGCCGCGGGTGGCGGGCGTCTATCTGAAGCGCCTGAAGATCGGCATGCGCCTCCAGTGCGACCCCACCAGCCTCTACGCCCGCTGGATCGCCGGCGACCTGCGGTTCACGGCGCCCACGCCGGAGGACATCCGCCGGTCCAGTCGCTTCAACACCTACGCGGTGAAGGGACTGCCACCCACGCCCATCGCCGTTCCCAGCCCCTCGGCCATCGAAGCGGCGAAGGCGCCCCTCTCCGGCAAGGACCTCTACTTCGTGGCCACGGGCCAGGGCGGCCACAACTTCGCCCCCAGCCTGCGGGACCACAACCGGAACGTGGGGCTCTACCGCAAGGAGCTCGCCCGGCAGCGGAAGTCGGCCCGTGGCTAAGGTCCGGCTGGATCAGCTCCTCGTGCAGCGCGGGCTGTGCGAGACCCGCGCCCGCGCCCAGGCGCGCATCCTGGCGGGGGACGTGCTGGTGAACGATCGCCCGGTCACCAAGGCGGGCACGGCCGTGGACGAGGCGGCCCCCATCCGCCTGCGGGGGGAGGCGCTGCCCTTCGTGAGCCGGGGCGGCCTGAAGCTGGCCGGGGCCCTGGACCGCTGGGGCATCGATCCCACAGGGCGGACCTGCTTCGACGCGGGCTCCAGCACCGGCGGCTTCACCGACTGCCTGCTCCAGCGGGGCGCGGCCAGGGTCTATGCCGTGGATGTGGGCACCAACCAGCTGCACTGGAAACTGCGGACAGACGCCCGGGTAGTCTCCATGGAGCAGGTGAACCTCCGCACCTGGGATCCGGCCGCCATTCCCGAGCGCTGCAGCCTGCTGGTGGCCGACCTCAGCTTCATCTCCCTCCGCCTGGCCATCCCGCCAGTGCTACCGAGCCTGGAGCCCGGCGCGGAGGCGGTGCTGCTGGTGAAGCCCCAGTTCGAGGCGGGCCGCGACGACGTGGGCCCCGGCGGCATCGTGCGCGACCCGGCCGTGCACCGCCGCGTGCTGGTGGAGGCCTGGACCTTCTTCGCAGGCACGGACCTGCGCCCCCTGGATCTGGCGGAGAGCCCCATCAAGGGCGGCGAAGGCAACGTCGAGTTCCTGCTGCGGCTGGGCCTGGGGGCTTCGAGCGGAACCCTGGGGCCCGCCCTCGCGGCTTTGGGGCTCTGAGCCCCAGCCTGTACACTGGGGGATTACCGGAGCCCGGGTGTTCGACAGCATCTCCATCCCCACCATCCTCGTCAGCTACGTGGCCCTCTTGTTCAGCCTGAGCGTGCATGAGGCCAGCCATGCTTCCATGGCCTACTGGCTCGAAGACGACACGGCGGCACGGCTGGGCCGGATGACCCTGAACCCGCTCGCCCATATGGATCTGCTGGGCACCTTCATATTTCCCATCCTGGGTATGGCCACGGGTTTCCCCTTCATCGGCTGGGCCAAGCCCGTGCCGGTGGATCCCCGCAAGCTGACCCGCCGGTTCACCCAGCGGGTGGGCTACGCCTTCGTGGCCAGCGCGGGCCCCCTCTCGAACCTGATCCAGGCCCTGATCTTCCTCGGGATCATGTTCCTGGTTGTGAAGGCCGTGGTCCCTGTCCCCGACATGGAGTTCCGGGTCTTCGCCCGGGCCCTCTTGGCCGCGAAGGTGGAGAGCCTGCAGGTCCTCCAGCTCGGCACCACCGCCACGCTGTTCCTGGCGCTCCTGGGCCGTCTGGTACTGATCAACCTGGGCCTCGCCCTCTTCAACCTGCTGCCCATGGGGCCTCTCGATGGGGCCGGCATCCTGAGGGGCTTCCTGCCCTGGCGCTGGCTGCCGAAGTTCGACCGGGTCCAGCCCTGGATGGGCGGCATCCTCATCGTGCTGGCCCTCACGGGCCTCCTGGGCTACGTCCTGGGGCCGGTGTTCGGCCTGCTGTTCTACGGCATTGAGCTCATCGCCCGCCTCGTCCTCCACTTCTGATCCCCGCGCCCCATCGGAGTTTCCATGCAACGCATCCTTTCCGGCATCCAGCCCTCGGGCTCCCAGCACATCGGCCACCTGGTGGGAGCCCTGGACAACTTCACGCGGCTGCAGGGGCAGGGCGAGGCCTTCTACATGATCGCGGACTGGCACGCCCTCACCTCGAAGTACGAGTCCGTCGAGGAGATCTGGCCGGCCACGCTGGAGCTCACCGCCACCTATCTGGCGGCGGGCCTCGATCCGGAGAAGGCGACCATCTTCGTGCAGAGCCTGGTGAAGGAGCACGCGGAGCTGCACCTGCTGCTGTCCATGGTGACGCCGCTGACCTGGCTGGAGCGGGTGCCCACGTACAAGGAGAAGCTGCAGAACGCCGTGGCCGACCTCGGCAGCTACGGATTCCTGGGCTACCCCCTGCTGATGACCGCGGACATCATCCTCTACAAGGCCCACAAGGTGCCTGTGGGCGAAGACCAGCTCTTCCACATAGAGCTCGCCCGCGAGGTGCTCCGCCGCTTCAACTTCCTCTACAAGGAGGAGGTCTTCCCGGAGCCCGAGGCCGTGCTCACCAAGACGCCCAAGGTGCCTGGGCTCGACGGGCGCAAGATGTCCAAGAGCTACGGGAACTGCATCTACCTGCGGGACACCAACGACGTGATCCTCGAGAAGTGCACGCGCCAGATGGCCTCAGACCCCGCCCGGGTCCGCAAGACCGATCCCGGCAACCCGGACATCTGCCCGGTCATGGACTTCCACAAGCTCTTCAGCGATGACGCCACGGTGCAGCTGGTGGACACCGAGTGCCGGCGCGCCGGCATCGGCTGCTTCGACTGCAAGAAGCGCGTGGCGCAGGCCATGATCCAGCGGATCGAGCCCCTGCGGGAGAAGATCGAGGCCCACCTGGCCCACCCCGCGGCCATCGAGGCGGTGCTGCAGGATGGCAGCGCCCGGGCACGGGCCGTGGCCGCGGAAACCATGGTGGACGTCCGGCGGGCCATGAAGATGCCCGCCCTCTAGGAACGGGTGGGGAACCGGCTCTTGCGTTCCCATGCAGTCCTGGTAGACTTTCTTTTGCTCGTGGTCCCTTAGCTCAGTTGGTTAGAGCATCTGACTCTTAATCAGAGGGTCCCCGGTTCGAGTCCGGGAGGGACCACCAGACCAGAAGCCCGCAGATCCAAAGTCTGCGGGCTTTTTCGTTGTGTCTCCCCGGTCACATCTCCGCACCCGCCCGGCTTCAGGACAGGCCAGGACCGCTATATTTGAAGGGCCGCCCAATCCCCGCGGATGGGCCGGGAAACGCAGGAACGACGGGAGGAACACCGTGGATCTGAAACGCATTGTTCTCGACCTCATGCCGGACGCACTCGTCCGGACCTTCGCCGCGCCGTACTGCGCGGGCAAGGGCATCGCCAGCGGCGTGGCCAAGGTGGACGAGATCCACGCCAAGAGCGGGCTCTACTCGACGCTGGACCTGCTGGGCGAGGAGGTCTTCAAGCGGGAGGACGTGGAGGCCACGGTCCAGGTCTACTTCCGGATGATCGAGGCGGTGAAGGAACGTCCCCACGCCAGCATCAGCCTCAAGCCCACGCAGCTGGGCATCAACGAGAGCGAGACCTACTGCCAGGACAACCTCCGCCGCATCGTGGCCGCGGCCGCCGTCCACGGGGTCCACATCACGCTGGACATGGAGGACCGGCACTTCACGGATGTCACCCTGCGCATGTTCAAGGCCATCCGGAACGAGTTCGACAACTTCGGGATCGTGCTGCAGAGCCGCCTCTTCCGGACCGCCGAGGACATCAAGGCCCTCCACCTCAAGCCCTGCAAGGTCCGCATCTGCATCGGCATCTACCGGGAGCCCGCGGAAGTGGCGCTGCAGGACAAGCGCGACATGAAGGAGAAGCTGTTCGAGTACGTGCAGCTGCTGCTGGACCACGGCCACTATCCCGAGATCGCCACCCACGACGAGCCCCTCATCCGGCGCTGCATCGATCACCTGGACAAGAAGGGCGTGGCGAAGGACGCCTACGAATTCCAGATGCTGATGGGCGTGCCCCGGGCGGACCTCCAGCAGGAGATCGTCAAGCGCGGCCAGATCATGCGCCTCTACGTCCCCTTCGCCGAGAACTGGAAGTACGCCGTGGCCTACATGAAACGCCGCCTGGGGGCCAATCCCGCCATGGCCGCCATGGTGCTGAAGAACCTGTTCGGCCATTGACCAAATAAAGTGTTTCGGGAGGGCCCCGGGGGAGGCTAAGGTGCTTCCCGTGGGGCCGTGTCCCCCGATGTCGGAGACTTTCATGAAGAAGATGCTGGCGCTGGCTCTGGTGAGCTCCTTCGCCCTGGTGGGCTTCGCCGCCGAGGAGAAGAAGGCCGAGCCCAAGAAGGGCTGCGGGATGGCCTGCTGCGAAAAGAACAAGGCCGCTTCCTGCAAGGATTGCGCTGACTGCAGCAAGAAGAAGGACACCGCCCCCAAGAAGAGCTGAAGGCCCATTCCCGGCGCCATTTCCGGCCGGACAGTGAAAACCCCGGGACCTGGTCCCGGGGTTTTTGCGTTCCGGCCCGGTTCATGGTTGTCTGGACGGGATGAAACTCCGTCCATTCATCCCTGCGGTCATCCTGCTGCTCCTCTGTGGGGCGGCCGTCGCCGGCTGGATGTTGACCCGCGAACAGCCCGCGGTGGTGCAGTCCGAGGAGGGGACCGCCGCGAAGAAGAAGGGGCCGCGCCGCGCGGCCCCTGTGCGCGAGTGGGTGGTGGACCAGAGCCCCCTCCTCACCGCGAGAACGCTCCTGACCCTGGCCACGACGCCGGAGGAACAGCAGCTCGCCCGGCAGGCCGAGCGTCTGGCCAACCATGAAGTGGACCTGGCCTTCGCCGCCGCGCTTCGGCGGGTGGCCAGCGCCCAGGTTCAGCAGACGCCCGAACTTAAAGAGCTGGCCGATCTGAAGGCCAAGGCCCTGGCCACCTTCGAGGCCGATCAGCAGACCATCGATCGCCTGGCCAAGCAGCTCGCGGCCGCGCGGGAGTCCCAGAAGGCGCCACTGGAGGATCAGCTGGACGTCGCAAAGGCCCAGCTGGAACTGGATCGCGATGAACTGGAGGCGGCCTCTGACGACCTGGCTCGGGCCGGAGGCGATCCCCAGGCCCGGATCCGCAGATTGAAGGAGGCCTTCGAGGCCGGCGACAAGGAATCTGCCCAGATCATCGCATCGGGGCGTCCCGCTTCCGCCTTCCCGGCCGGGAGCCTCCTGGCCCGCCTCAGTGAATGGCGGGGGCAGCGGGGCAAGCTGGCCCGTCTGGTCCAGGCCCGTCAGGCCGCCCAGGTCAAAGTCCAGGCTCTGTCGCAACGGCGAGCCACCATCGAGGCCCAGGCCAACAAGGAGAAAGAAGACCGGGAAGCCGCCAGATTCTGGGCTTCCAGCCTGGTGAAAGGGGCCGCAGGAGGAGGTGCGGACGCCGGACGGGAGCAGGCGAAGGATGCTGTCTCCTATCTGAAGCGCTATGGCGATGTGCAGCAGCGGCTCGCCAGCATGAACCGGCGCATCCTCGACCAGCAGGAACTGGCAGAGGTGTACGCCACCTGGATGGGCATCGCCGATGTCCAGCGGAACACCGCCCTCCATACTCTGCTCTCGCGCCTCCTGTGGGTGCTGGGCCTGGTGGCGGCGGCCTATCTGGCGGGCCTGGCCATCGATCATCTCTTCCACCGAGCGGCTGCGGGCGACAAGAAGGGTTCTGGAACCCTGCGGACCGTGGTGAAGCTCGGCGTCCAGGTGCTGTGCGCCCTGGCCATCGGCTTCGTGATCTTCGGCATGCCTGGGCAGATCACGACCGTGCTGGGCCTGGCGGGCGCGGGCCTCACCGTGGCGCTCAAGGACTTCATCGTGGCCTTCTTCGGCTGGTTCATCCTCATGGGCCGCAACGGCATCCGCGTGGGCGACTGGGTGGAGATCCGCGGCGTGGGCGGCGAGGTGGTGGAGATCGGCCTGCTGCGCACGGTGGTGCTGGAGACGGGCAGCTGGAGCGACGCGGGCCACCCCACGGGACGCCGCGTGGCCTTCGTGAACAACTTCGCCATCGAGGGGCACTTCTTCAACTTCTCCACCTCGGGCCAGTGGATGTGGGACGAGCTGCGAGTCATGATTCCGCCCGGCCAGGACCCCTATCCCATCATTGATGGCGTCCAGAAGCTGGTGGAGCAGCAGACCGAGGCCAACGCCCGCCTGGCGGAACAGGAGTGGAAGCGCGCTACGGCACGCTACCGCGTGCAGGCTTTCTCCGCCGCCCCGGGCCTGAATGTGGTGCCCACCATGAACGGCGTGGAGATCCGGGCCCGCTACATCACCCGGGCCTTCGAGCGCCACGAGACGCGGCTCCGGCTGAACCAGGCGGTGGTCGAGCTGATGCACGGTCCACGGGGGGGCGCCCCGGCCTGACCCGCCGGGCAGAGCCTCCGGGCGCGACCGGGCCCCTGTGGTACCCTGGAGGCACCGTAGGCTTGAGGATCCTGCTTTTCGCGACCTCGATCCCCTGTCTCTGGATCTTCCGCCGCCCAGGCTCGCCGGGCGCCCCACTCTGCGCATCGGATTCCCATGATCTCGTTCTCGAACGTCAGCAAGCAGTACGGCAAGCAGGTCCTGTTCATCGAGGCGGATTTCCAGCTCAATCCCGGCGAGAAGGTGGGCCTGGTGGGCCCGAACGGGGCCGGCAAGTCCACGCTCTTCCGCATGATCATGGGCGAGGAATCGCCGGACGAGGGCTCCGTCACCCTGCCGAAGAAGCTCACCCTGGGCTACTTCCGCCAGGAGGTGGACGAGATGGCGGGCCGGCCCGTGCTGGACGAGGCCATCGCCGGCAGCGGCCGCCTGGGCGACCTGCACCACGAGCTGCTGGACCTGGAACACGCCATGTCCGATCCCGACCGCGGCGACGAGCTGGAGGCCATCCTGGAGCGCTTCGGCCATGTCCAGGAGGAATACCAGCACCTGGGCGGCTATGAGCTGGAGGCCCGGGCACGGGCCTGCCTGCACGGCCTCGGCTTCGAGGATGAGCAGATCGACGGCGATGTGGGCGCCCTCTCCGGCGGCTGGAAGATGCGCGTCTCCATGGCCAAGGTGCTGCTGGGGAACTTCGACGTCCTGCTCATGGACGAGCCCACCAACCACCTGGACATCGAGTCCATCCTCTGGCTGGAGGCCTTCCTCAAGGCCGTGCCCGCGACCCTCCTGATGACCAGCCACGACCGGGACTTCATGAATCGGGTGGTGACCAAGGTGCTGGAGATCGATGGGGGAGACATTGTCACCTACTCGGGCAACTACGATTTCTACGTGAAGGAACGCGAGCAGCGGGAGGCCAACCAGGAAGCCGCCTACGCCCGCCAGCAGGCCAAGCTGGCCAAGGAGCAGCGCTTCATCGAGCGGTTCTCCGCCCATGCCGCCAAGGCCGCCCAGGTGCAGAGCCGCGTCAAGGCCCTGGACAAGATCGAACGCATCGAGCCGCCCAAGAAGCGGCGCGTGGTGAAGTGGGACTTCCGCATCCCGGGCCGGTCCGGCGATGACGTGGCCATGCTGGAGGGGGTCTGCAAGGCCTACGGCAAGCGGAAGCTGTACGACCAGTTCGCCCTGCACATCCGCCGCGGCGAGCGGTGGTGCGTCATGGGCAAGAACGGCGCCGGCAAGTCCACCCTGCTGAAGATGATCTCCGGCGCCATCCAGCCGGATTCGGGGAACGTGAAGCTGGGCGCCAGCCTCAAGCTGGGCTACTTCTCCCAGCAGGCCCTGGACCTCCTGGATCCCGACCTGACCGTGATCGAGCAGATGCAGCAGGACTTCCCCATGGAGGGCCTGGGCGTCCTGCGCAACCTCCTGGGCGCCTTCCAGTTCTCCGGCGACGACGTGGACAAGCGCATCCGCGCGCTCTCGGGCGGCGAGAAATCCCGGCTGGTGATGGCCCGCATGCTCTTCGATCCGCCCAACTTCCTGGTGCTGGACGAGCCCACGAACCACCTGGACCTGGCCACCAAGGAGATGCTCATCGACGCCCTGAAGGACTTCGAGGGCACCATGCTCTTCGTGTCCCACGACCGCACCTTCCTGCGCGGCCTGGCCAACCGGGTGCTGGAGCTGGGTGGCGAGGAACACGACGGCCCCATGGCCTTCGGCGGCTCCTACCTCGAATACGTCGAGCGCATGGGCCGCGAGGCCCCGGGCGTGCACAACTAAGTTGGGCGCAGCGCCGGTGGTGGCTGGCAGGTGAGGGTGAGCCAGGCCCCGCTGCGCGGGTGGCTCAGTTCCAACCTATGAGCATGCAGCAGATAACCTGGGTCCCCGGGCACCGCGCAGGTTCCGGGCATCGGGATTCCACCTGGCCCGTAGAGCGGGTCGCCCGCCAGGGGGTGTCCCGCGTACGCCAGATGGATGCGGATCTGGTGGGGGCGGCCCGTGAGGATCTCCACCTCCAGCAGGGAGGCCTTCTCCCTCCGCTCCAGAACGGTGACGCGACTCAGGGACGGGCGTCCCCCGGGAGTGGCGGCATGGAGCGATCCCAGGGGCCCGTAGGGCACCTCCCCGATGGGCGCCGTGACCTCGAAGGCATCCCCGGTCGGGTGGCCCTGGCACAAGGTGCGGTAGACCTTGCGGGTTTGGCGCTCCTGGAACACGGCCTGGAGAGGCTTCCGCGCGGCGGTCGTGCGGGCGAACAGCACCAGGCCTGAGGTGCCCCGGCCCAGGCGGTGCATGGGGCTGGCTTCCGGGGCCCGGCGCCGCACCAGGGCGAGGAGGGTGTGCTCCAGGAATTCCCCGCCTCCCGGGAGGGTGGGCAGGCCGCTGGGCTTGGCCACGGCCAGCAGGTCCTCGTCTTCATACAGCACGGCCGTGGCAAGGGGAACCTCCGGCTCGATCCAGGGAGGGCGGGCCCAGGTGATCCATTGGCCCAGGCGCAGAGGTGCTTCAGGAACGGCGGGGGCCTCGTCGAGGCGCACCTGGCCGTCCAGGATCCGGGCCCGCCACAAGTCCTGGCTTGCCAGGGGATGCCGGGCGGCCAGGTGGGCCAGCAGGGTGCAGCCAAACCCCTCGATCCCGACCTGTTCCCGGTGGACATAGCCCTGGTTGATCCCCATGCGGTCGCCGTCCCTTCCGGATCCACCGGGCTTTCATTATCCCCGGAGTTCCCCGGCCCTGGCCGTCAGAGCAGGGCCGGGGAATATTGACAAAATCAATCCATTATTTTTCTGGCACCACTCCTCAAGTTTCGGCATTCGAGAACCGAAGGGGTGGACACGGTGCCCGGCAGCGGGCTACATGGTAGATGTTCACACATACTCTCCCCGGGGGGGGGGAGTGGGGGGGTCGCAAGGCCCCCCTTTTTTGTGTCCAGGGTAGGCTGGGTGCTTCCCCTCCGGAGTCAGCTCCATGTCCATGCCCCCGCCGGCCAGCCCGCGCCTCCCGTCGCTCCCGTACCGGAAGCCCACTGAAGGACGGGACTACTGGATCATCGACGGGATCCTGCCGGACGCGGAGGCCGTGGTGGCGCGCTTCCGGGCCTTGGAGGTCTGGGAACTGGGCTTTCCGCATACCCGGGAAACCTGGCCGGGCATGCGCTCACGACAGGCTCTGACACCCGAGGAATTGGCCCCCATCGAGACCCGGGTGTGCGAGCTGACGGGGGCGAAGCGGCTGTGGTCGGAGACCGCGCCCGATGGCGCCTACCTCAACCACAATGTGGTGCAGGTGGTGGGCGCCAGGGAATCCGGCCCCCGCCCCCACACGGACTCCCGGAAGCTCTGCCGCTACGCCGCCGTGATCTACCTCACGCCACGGGCCCCCGCAAACGCGGGCACGACCTTCTACCGGCTGCGCTACCCCAACGGGACCCGCAGCGGGAACCTCTGCCCACCACCCCACGCCAACCTGCGCGAGGCCCTGGGCGTCACGGGGCTGCCGCTGCAGGCCTGGCACCCGGATGTGTCCGTGCCCAACGTCTTCAACCGCCTGCTGCTCTACCGCGCCGACCTGGTGCACTCCGCCACCAGCTACTTCGGCCACGACCTGGCCACCAAACGCATGACGGCGCTGTTCTTCTGGATGGCGGAGTAGAACACCCCCGGCTTCGCCAGGGATGTCCTACTCGGATGAGAGAGACGGTTACTTTTTCGCCTTGTTCAGTCGGTCCAAAAGCTTCTGATCCACGTGATCCGTCACTTCTTTCAATGCCGCGCCAGCTTGCGCCAGCAAGCTGGCGCACTCCGCCTGCATGTCGGCGACGTACGCGGCGTCCGTGATGTCCTTGAGGTTGATGACCACGTTCCAGATGCCGCCGCGCACGCCGGCGTAGGCCATCTGGGCGCCCACGGCCGCATCCGTGATGGAGGCCACCTTGCCCAGGCGGGCGGCCTCGCCGGCCAGCTCCAGGGCCTCGAAGCTGGTCTTCGCCGTGTCCAGGGGCACGTCGATGGCCACCTTCAGGCCGGCCTGCATGGCGGCCTGGCGGGCGGTCTTCTGCTCAGGGGTGGCGTCCGGCAGGCGGCGGGCATCCATGAAGGCGTTGAAGGCGTTGGTGTCCGCGTCCACGGCCACCATGAGGCGGTCCTTGAGGACTTGGGCCTTCTCCGCCAGGGCGATAAGCTTGGCGTCCTTCTCCGCATCCGGGCCGCCCTGGGCCAGGTTGGCCACCATGCTGGCCAGGGCCGCGCCCTGGCTGCCCGCCAGGGCCGCGATGGAGCCGCCGCCGGGGGCGGGCGTGTCGCGACTGACCTCGTCCGTGAAGGCGTGGACCGGCATGGCGACCAGGGCCTTCGGATCGTAAGTGGGCAGGCCCAGCACCTTCTTCTCCACCTCGAAGGGCGCCACATCGCCGAGGCCCATGGAGAACACGGCGGTCTGGAGGATGTCGGCGGTGGGCACGCCCGTGGACTTGCCCATGGCCTTCAGGTAGTGCCGGCCCGAGGCGAGCAGGCACTGGAAGGGCACCAGGCCCACGATCTCGCTGCCCGTGACCACCAGGCCGCGCTCGGCGGCCAGGCGACGGGCCTCCTCCAGCACCGTGTGGGGGGCGGTCTGCTTGTAGTCCGTGAGGTTCACGCTGATCTGGGCGCGGCGGTAGGTGTCCACGTACCAGCCGATGGCCTTGCAGTGATTGAAGGTACCCCGGCGGCGGACCTTCTCGCCCACAGGCTTCGAGGGATCGACATCGTTCAGGCGCATGAGGGCCGGCAGGTCGTAGCCGTGCACGGAGGCGCAGTGATCCACCGTCTCCTGGAAGGTGACGCCCGTGAAGTCGCAGTTGCCGCAGGGGAAGGATCCTTCGGCGTAGTAGATCAGCTCGCCGGCCTGGTAGTAGGGTTTCACGCGGCCGCGCCGGGCCACGCGGCCCTTCTCGCGCAGCTCGAAGGCGATGTCCGTGGCGTGGGCCTTGTCGTTGGAGTTCAGCGTGACGTTGTAAGCCACCAGGAACTCCCGGGCGCCGATGATGCAGGCTCCGGCTTGAGCATGGTAGGGGGCGGCGAAATCGGGTTGCCAGGCGGGATCCTGGAGCTTCTTCCCCAGGCCCTCGTACTCGCCCCGTCGAACTTCGGCCAGGTTGCGGCGCTCGGGGCGGGAGGCGGCGGCTTCGTAGAGGTAGACGGGGATGGCCAGCTCCGCGGCGACACGGGCGCCCAGGCGGCGGGCCAGCTCCGCGCAGTCTTCCATGGTCACGCCCTCCACGGGCACGAAGGGCGTCACGTCCGTGGCGCCCATGCGGGGGTGGGCTCCGTGGTGCTGGCGCATGTCGATGACCTTGGCGGCCTCGGCGATGCACGCGAAGGCGCCCGCCAGCACGGCCTCGGGCTCGCCCACGAAGGTGATGACCGTGCGGTTCGTGTCCGCGCCGGGATCCACATCCAATACCTGCACCCCGGAGACGGCGCTGATGGCGTCCACCACCTGCTTGATCTTCATGGCATCCCGGCCTTCCGAGATGTTCGGCACGCACTCCACCAGCCTGCGGGACATGATTCCTCCGGAACCTCCAAGTCTAGCAGTGGCGCGCCTTTGATGCGGGGTGGCAGGTTTATTGACCCGTAGATATATAATCCGGGCAGGTTTCCCACAAGGAGGAGTCATGCCTTCGCTCTTGAAGTTCACGGGTGGTGTGGCGGCTGCCTGCCTGCTGGCCGCGTCCGGATGCGCCCTCACCACGGAGACCATCCACATCGACTACCCGGCGCCCGCTGCGGTCGAGAAGATCAAGGGGGCCGAAGCCATCCAGGTGAAGGTGGAGGTCCGGGACCTGAGGTCGAGCCAGGGCCGGGAGGTGGCCCGGAAGATCAACGGGTTCGGGTCCGAGATGGCCCCCATCCTCAACGATGAGGACATTCCGGCCCTGGTGAAGCGCGCGATCGAGGCCGAGCTGCGGGCCCGGGGCTACGGCCTCGAGGGCGGGAAGGTGCCTCTCCGGATCGAGCTGTTGGCCTTCGTCCACCGCTACAACTCCGGGTTCTTCTCCGGCGACAGCAAAGCCGAGGTGAGCCTCGTGGTGCGCGTCAAGGATGCCCAGGGGAAGGAGCTGTACACGGACACCTTCATGGACACCTTCCAGCATTCGGCTGGGGTATTCGGAGGCGGCAACGTGAAGCAGGCCTACGAGCAGGCCCTGCCGGGCGCCGTCCGGAAGCTCATGGGCAAGGCGGAGTTCCACGCGGCCCTCGCCAAGGCGGCGGAAGGCGCCTGAACCCGCGTCAGCCCTTGGCGGCCTCGTTCTTCACGCCGCTCACCACATGCCCGGTCGGCCCCACCTTGGCGGCGGTGTCGCAGTAGCCGGTCTGGTCATCGAAGAAGAAGTCGGGTTCGAATTCGCGGAGGAAGTCAGCCTTCTCCAGGCCCCCCAGGAACATGGCCTCGTCCACCTGGATGTTCCAGGCCATGAGCGTGCGGATGGCGCGCTCATGGGCGGGGGCGCTGCGGGCCGTGACGAGGGCGGTGCGGATGCGCATGGGGGCGTCCGTGCCCATGTCCTGGAGCGGCTGCAGGGCCTGGAGCAGGGGCTTGAACGGCCCGGGGGGCAGGGGGACGGCGGCCCGCTCGATCTCGTGGGCCTGGAAGGCGGCCAGGCCACCCTGGGCGTAGACGCGCTCCGCCTCGTCGCTGAACAGCACGGCGTCGCCGTCGAAGGCGATGCGGATCTCGTCCGGGTGGCGGTCCGCGGCCATGGCGCTGTCCGGGTAGACCCGCGCCGCCGCAAAGCCAGCGTTCAGGGCTGCGCGCACGTCCTCTTCCTTGGCGGACAGGAACAGGTTCGCCCCCAGGGACGTGAGGTACGGATAGGGATTCCGGCCCCGGGTGAAGACGCCGCGCTCCAGCTGGAGGTTCGATTCCTGGGCGCTGCGGAAGACCCGCAAGCCGCTCACGGGGTCATTGCGGGAAAGGATCACCACAGCGACGCGGTTTTCGTCTCCCGAGTTGAAGGCCAGCAGCTTCTTCACCAGCGGGTAAGCCACGCCGGGCTGGGCGGGCACGTCCAGCCGCGAGAGCTGGAGCTCCATGTAGGCCCGGTCATCCGACTCCTCGAAGACCCGGTTCTCCTCTTCGAAATCGAACAGAGCGCGGGAGGAGATGGCGACGACGAGCTTGCCTTCCAGGGATTTGGGCATGGGCCCAGGGTACATTGATGTCATGTCCAGGCTCTACTTCGACGCCAACGCCACCACGCCGCCCCATCCCGAGGTCATGGAGGCGGTGCGGCGGGCCATGGCCGAGGACTGGGCCAACCCCACCAGCACCCACCGGGAGGGGCAGCGGGCGCGGTTCCGCCTCGAGGAGGCCCGGCGGGAGCTGGCGGCCTCACTGGAGGTGGCGGCGGGGGAGCTGGTGTTCTGTGCCAGCGCCACGGAGGCCCTGCACCTGCTCATTCGCGGCCTCCACGCGGCCCTGGGGGACCGGCCGGCGGCGGTGTTCCCCGGGGAGCACAGCGCCTGCCTGAATCCCCTGCGGGACTGGTCGCGCGTGAGCTGGCTACCGGAGATCCCGATGGACTGCGCCACGGTGGTGCAGCTGGCCGCCAGCAACGAGACGGGCATCCTCTACGCCATGCCCTCCGCCCTGGATGCCGTTCGCATCAAGGACTGCTGCCAGGCCTGGGGCAAGGTACCCGTAGACCTGTCGGACTGCGATGCCGCGGTGTTCAGCGGCCACAAGATGGGGGGTCCCCGGGGCGCGGCCCTGCTGTGGTTGCGGCCAGGCCTGCCCTGGGAGCCCGTCATGGAAGGCCCCCAGGAGCGCCGCCGCCGGGGCGGCACGGAGGACCTCCCGGCCATCCTCGGTCTGGCGGCGGCGGCGCGGCACTTGACGGAGCGTCAAGCCATGAATGCCGCATTGGCCTCGGTTCGCGATGCCTTCGAGGCGGAAATCACCTCCTGGGGACGAGACATCGAGATCATCGGCCAAGAGTCGACCCGTCTGCCGAATACAAGCTGTGTGCTGTTCCGGGGCCGCAACGGCGAGGCCCTGCAGGTGGCCCTGGACCTCGCCGGCTTTGCCGTGAGCACGGGCAGCGCCTGCCACAGCGGGGCGGTGAAGCCCAGTCATGCAATCTTGACCTTGGGGTATAGTTCGGACGACGCGCGGTCGGTGCTTCGCTTCTCGATGCTCCCGGACGCGCGGCCCGACGAGGTGGAGGCCCTGGCGGCGGCCATCCGGCGGTTGACATGAGCCCCTGGGAAGGCCCTCTGGCGGAGCGAGCATGATCGAGCAGACCCTCTTCTTCTTCGCGCAGAACCCGCTCCTGATGCTCTTCGCCGTGGTGGCCCTGGGCTACCCCATCAGCAAGCTCCGCATCGCCGGCGCCTCCTTCGGCATCGCCAGCATCCTCTTCGCGGGCATCGCCCTGGGCGCGCTGGTCATGGCGCCGGGCCTGGACGCCGGTCTCAAGAAGGATATCTCCAAGGAGATGAAGCTGGTCTACGAGCTGGGCCTGGCGGTGTTCGTCTACGCCATGGGCCTCTCCATCTCCCACAGCTTCTGGGCCGCCTTCAGCCGGGAGGGCATGAAGAAGAACGCCGTGGTCTTCCTGGTGATGCTCGCCTCCACGTGCTTCGTGGTGCTGCTGGCGCGGGTCATGGGCTTCAACGCCCGCTATGCGGCGGGCCTTTTGACGGGCAGCTTCACCAACATGCCGGCCCTGGCGGGCGTCATCGAGCGCGTGAAGTCCATGGGCGCCGGACCCGTGGAGCTGGCCCAGCCCACCGTGGCTTCCGCCATCGCCTATCCCATCGGTGTGCTGGTGCCCATGCTGGTCATCCTGGTCAGTTCGAAAGTCTTTCGCGTGAACCTGCGAGAAGAGGCGGACGGCCTCAAGGACTACCAGGTGGGCCACCACAAGCTGGAAGTCTGGACCATGCGGGTGACGAGGTCCGAAGCGGAGTCCCTGACGAAGCGGGAGATCCGCGCCGCCGGCCGCTTCCAGGTGGTCTTCGGGCGGGTGCTACGCAAGGCGGAGCTGCTCCTGCCGGGGCCTGACTTCAGACTGAAGCTGGACGACCTGGTGACGGTGGTGGGATCGCCGGACGATCTCGTCCAGGTGGCAGCCCTCGTCGGCGAGCGCAGCCACGTGGAGCTGGACCGGGACCAGAGCGCCCTGGATGCCACTCGGATCTTCGTCTCCAACTGGGAGGTGGTGGGCGTGCCCCTCGGCAAGCTGGACCTGGTGAACAAGCACCAGGCCATCATCACCCGCGTCCGCCGCGGGGACCTCTGGTTCGTCCCATCCGGCGACACGGTGCTGGAGCTGGGCGACCGGGTGCGGGTGACCACGCGCCGCGACAACATCGAGGCCGTCGAGGCCTTCTTCGGGGACAGCTACCGCGCCATCAGCGAGGTGAGCTTCCTCACCTTCGCCATGGGCCTGGCCGCGGGCCTGGCGCTCGGGCAGCTGCCGATCCCGCTGGGGCACGGCATCGTCTTCAAGCTGGGCTTTGCGGGCGGGCCCCTGGCCGTGGCGCTGATCCTCGGCCGGTTCCACCGCATCGGGCCGCTGGTCTGGAACTTCCCCTACAGCGCCAACCATACGGTCCGCCAGTTCGGCCTAGTGCTGTTCGCCGCGGGCATCGGCGTGATCTCCGGCGAGGGCTTCCGGGCCATCGTGTCCCAGAACGCCGGGGTCCTGCCCCTCTTCCTCGGGGCGGCGCTCCTCGTCTGCTTCGTGGCGGATTCCCTGACCATGCTGCTGGGCCATAAGCTGTTCGGCATCCCGCTCAACATCATGTTTGGCATCCTGGCGGGCACCCACACCCAGCCCGTGGTGCTGGGCTACGCCAGCCACCACACCGGCAACGAGCTGCCCAACATGGGCTTCGCCACGGTCTACCCTCTGGCGACCATCCTCAAGATCGTCCTGGCCCAGGTGCTGCTGGCGCTGATCCGATAGCTCAATGGGCGGACATCAGCGCGGGTACGGGCTCCCCATCCGGAGCCTGGGCCCACTGGATGCCCAGCCACGAGGCGGCCGTGGGGGCGATGTCCCAGGCGGGGACATCCGCCAGGGGGCCCCGGCCCGCGCCCAGCACCACCAGCCAGGACCGCATGGGGGCGGACTCAGGGGCGTAGGCGTGGGCTCCGGCGCGGCCATGGCGCTCGGATTCATCCTCCCGGCTGCTGCGGGCCTGGGAGAGCCAGGTGCCGAGGGGCGCCAGGACCACGATGTCCCCCACCCGCGGGCTGCCGCCCAGGTGGTAGCGGACGGGCACCTGCTTCCGGGGCCAGGCTTGCAGGCCCGCCTTCCGGAGCCGCGCCAGGGCGCGCGCCAGGTCTTCCGGCTGTTTCAGATAGACATAGGCACTGCCACCGTGGGTGATGAGGTCCACAGGGATGCCGTCGAGGACCGTGGGGAGGTGGACCCGGCGCTTCATGGGGACCATGCCGTGATCGGCCGTGAGGATCACCCGGAGGCCCGGATGGGCCGCCTGCATGCGGAGCAGCCAGGGGGCGAGCTCGGCATCGAGGGCGCGCAGCTTGGCCAGGGCCTCGGGGCTGCGGGGCCCCTTGAGATGGCCTTCCTCGTCGGTGCCTGACAGGTAGGCCATGACCAGGCGGGCTCCGTCGGCCAGGGCCGACTCGCAGAAGGCCAGGCCTTCCGCGTCGGGGACGCCGGGCCGGAAGGCCTCCATGCGCCAGGGGGTCACGCCTTCCCAGGGGCCGTTGGAGCCCACCCAATGGAAGACGGCGGTGCGGACGCCGCTGCGGGTGGCGGCCACCCAGAGCGGTTCGCGCTGGATGTCCTCCACCCGGTTGGCGGCCGGGACGCGCTGCCGGTCCTCCGGGCGGAGGTAGCCGTTGGCCACGACGCCGTGATGCTCGGGCCAGCAGCCCGTGGCCAGCGTCACGTGCCCATTGAAGGTGGTGGCGGGGAAGGGGGGGCGCACCGCGGCGCGGCGGCCCCGCTCCGCCAGGGCCCAGAGCCCGGGCATGGTGTCCGGGCGGAACTGGTCGGCGCCCAGGCCGTCCTCACTGATGAGCAGCACGGGGCCCGCGGCGGCCGGGGAATCGCCGGCCCGGACAGGGAAGAAGGCGAGCAGGAGGGCGAGCAGGGCGGAGCGGCGCATCCTTCCAGCCTATCAAGCTAATCTGAAGCCATGAACACGCCCCGCTGGCCCTACCCCCTGCTCCGCCTGAAGCCCGGCAAGGAGGTGATGCTCTCCAAGCGCCACCCCTGGGTGTTCTCCGGGGCCCTGGCGCGGCCTTCGGAAGCCCACCTGGTGCGGCTGGCCGATGACTCCGGCCAGGTGCTGGGCGTGGGGACGGCCAGCCCCACGAATCCCCTGGCGGCCCGGATCTTCCGGTTCGAGGACGCGCCCCTGGACGAGGCCTTCTTCCGGGCGCGCTTCGAGTCCGCCCTGGCCTTGCGCAAGAGCCTGGGCCTGTGGGATCCCGAAGGCGGCTGCCGCTGGATCTTCGGTGAGGGCGACGGCCTGCCGGGCCTGGTGGTGGACCGCTACTCCCAGGCCCTGGTGCTCCAGGTGGGCACGGCGGGCCTGGAGCTCCTGCGGGAGCTGTGGTGGCCCATCCTCTTCGAGATCGGCAAGCGCGAGGGCATCACGGCCTTCGTGGAGCGCAGCCAGTCGGGCCGCCGGGAGGAGGGGCTCGACCCCGTGAACCGCCTGCTCAAGGGCAGCCTCGCCGGGCCGGTGACCGTGCAGGAGGGGGCCGCGCGGCTCGGCGTGGATCTGCTGCGGGGCCAGAAGACGGGCTTCTTCCTGGACCAGCGGGCGCATCGCCTCCAGGTGGGCGCCCACGCGGCAGGCTGCCGCGTGCTCAACACCTTCGGTTACACGGGTGGCTTCAGCATCCACGCGGGTCTGGGCGGCGCCACGGAGGTGGCGACCCTCGACATCAGTGCCCCGGCCCTGGACCAGGCGGAGCGCGACTGGGCCGCCAACGGCCTGGATCCCGCGGCCCACCTGCGGATGGAGGGTGATGCCTTCGAGCTGATGCGCCAGCTGGAGCCCGGCGGCTGGGACCGCGTCATCGTGGACCCGCCCGCCTTCGCCAAGCAGCGCAAGGACGTGGACAAGGCCTTCAAGGCCTACAAGGATGTCTTCCGCCTCGGCGCCCGCGCCACCGCGCCCGGTGGCATGCTCTGGGTCTTCTCCTGCAGCCAGCACCTGGACCGCACCCGCTTCCAGGAGGCCGTGTGGACCGCCCTGCTCGAAGCGGGACGCGAGGCGCGGGTGCTGGCGCACCTCGGTCAGCCTGCCGACCACCCCTATTCGCTGAACCACCCCGAAGGGTTCTACCTCAAGGGCCTGTGGCTGAGTTTGTCGTGAACGGAATGAGATAAGCGGAGGAGAACGGAAAGGCAGAGGAAAGCTGAGAAAAGAGAAACTCTGGTTTCAGTTCTCCGCTTTCCTCCGTTCTCCTCCGCTTCTTTCCCAATTCCTTTTCGACGGGCAGGCTACCCCAGCCGCTCCACGGCCTCGTCCACGCCCGTGGCATGCAGGGCACCGAGGTTCAGG
This sequence comes from Geothrix edaphica, assembly GCF_030268045.1. NCBI lineage: Bacteria > Pseudomonadati > Acidobacteriota > Holophagae > Holophagales > Holophagaceae > Geothrix > Geothrix edaphica. The sequence goes on along the minus strand of NZ_BSDC01000001.1, from coordinate 1,436,869 downwards.
TCCAGCAGGTGGCTCAGCTTCACGTTGCCCATGGCGCCGAGCATGGACGCCTTGAGGCGGGGGATGCTGGTTTCCATGGAGGCGATGAGCTCCTTCGCCTGCTTGCGGCGGCTCTCCAGGCTGGAGCAGCCGCAGAGGGGGCAGCCGCAGGGCACGATGGGGAAGCCGCGCAGCCAGGCGTAGCGCTGCAGGTCCTTCTCCTCGCAGGTGCCCAGGGGGCGGATGACCGTGTTGGCGCCGTCGTCGCTCACCAGGCGCAGGGGCATGGTGCTGAGGCGGCCCTCGAAGAAGAGATTGATGAGCAGGGTCTCCAGCAGGTCGTCCAGGTGGTGGCCCAGGGCGATCTTGGTGTAGCCGTGCTGCTTGGCGAAGGAGTAGAGCACGCCTCGGCGCAGGCGGGAGCAGATGATGCAGGGCAGTTCTTCGGGCTTGCTGCGCACCATCTTGTCGATGGGGGCGGGAATGATGTGGTGCGGCACGCCGAGGCGCTCGCAGGTCTCGGCGATGGGATCGGGGTTGAACTGGGGAAAGCCGGGATCGACGGTGACGGCCTCGACCGTGAAGGTGACGGGGGCCCGCCTGCGCAGCCGCTCCAGGATATCGAGGAGGGCCCAGGAGTCCTTGCCGCCGCTCACCGCCACCAGGATGCGGTCGCCGTCCTCGATGAGCCTGTAGGCCGCATTGGTCTCCCCCACCCGGCGGGCGAGCTTCTTCTCCAGCCGGGGCAGGGTCTTGAGGTCAGCATCGGTGGGCGGCAGGGCCAGGCTGGGAAGGGCGCAGGGATTGCTCATCGGCCCTACATCACGCCGCAGGCTTTGCGCTCGCCCCGGACGATCTGGCCTTGCACATCCTTCACGTATTCGGGGCAGGTGCAGTCGGGGCAGGTGTTGCTGGCGGTCTCGGAGCACAGGTCCGCGAAGGTCACCTTCTCCATGAACGCTGAGATGTGGTCGGAGAGGCGGTTCCAGAGCATGAGGCTCATGCGCTCATCGGCCATGAGGGCCTGATTCGCGGCCCTGGGATCTTCCTTGGCCACGGCATAGAAGCTGCTGTCTGTGAGGCGAAGCACCTCGCCCACACTCACCTGGTTGCAGGGCCGCGTGAGGATGTAGCCGCCCTTGGGGCCGCGTACGCTGGCGACTACGCCGGCCTTCTTGAGCTTGTTGAAGATCTGTTCGAGGAAGGGCAGGGAGAGCTTCTGGCGCTCGGCGATGACATGCAAAGGCACCGGCTGGCCATGGCTGTGGTGGGCCAGGTCGAACAGGGCCTGCATGCTGTACCTGCCTCGGGCCGAGATCTTCACGAAACCTTCTCCAGGTTCCAGGCTAGTATTCCTGAGTGATTGAGTCAAGTTTATCGCCCGGGCTAGACTGGAATCCGGAGATCCCCATGAAAGCTGTGCTCCTGGCCCTCGGAACCCTGGGATTGCAGGCGGAACCGCCGGCGGTGCCGCCGCCGATCCCCGCCACCACGCCGGGGGGGCTGCCCAGCGACGCCAAGGACCACCAGCCATTGCTGCTGGGGCCGGCTACCGCCAAAGAGATCCTCGCCCACCGGGCCGTCTTCCGGGACACCGCCGCCGCCACCCAGCTGCCCTCCGAGCTGAAGGCCCGGTGGAAGGCCGTGCGCCAGCCCCTGACTCTGGTGGCGGTCTTCGGATCCTGGTGCGGCGACAGCCAGTACCAGCTGCCGGACCTGCTGGTCCTGGCGGCGGACCCCAATCCCTTCATCGAGATCCACTACCTGGGCGTCTACCGGGACAAGCAGGTCGCCGAGGCCGCCTGGCCCAAGGGGTGCCCCCCCCAGGCGGTGGTGCGGGTCCCGACCTTCTACCTGTTCGCCACCCAGCCGGGGGGCGCGCAGAAGCTGGTGGGGACCGTGGTGGAGAACCCGCCCCGGGCAGGCCAGCGCATGGCCGAGGCCCTGGTGGAGCTGGTGGAGTCCGCTGTCCGGCCGCTCTGAGGTCCTCCGGATTTCAGGCCCCCGGCCAGACCGCCGATGAGGGGGCACGATGCGCTGGCCCTCCCTCCTCCTGATCACCTGCCTCTTCTGCGGCCTGGGCGCCGCCGAGCCCATCCGGGTGGCGGTGGACGGCTGGACCACGCTGAACCCCCTCCTCATGACCCGGGACACTGACGGCGAGGCTGTGGACCTGGTGTTCGACCGCCTGGTGACCATGGATGCGGAAGGGACCTTCATCCCCGGCCTGCTGCAGGGCTGGACGGTCCTCAAGGGCGGACGGGAGGTCGTCCTGGATCTCCGGCCGGGCATGACCTGGCAGGATGGCACCCCCATCGAGGCCGAGGACCTGGTCTTCACCTGGAAGTCCCTCCGGATGCCCCAAATACGCGCCATCGCAGACACCGCAGGTGGCGTGGCCTCCCTGGATAGCCTGGTGGCCGAGGGGCCCCTCCGGGTGCGGATCCACCTGTCCCGGGCGCGGGGAACGCTGCTGTCCGACCTCTACAACTTCATTCCCGTCCCCCGCCGCCACTACCAGCTGGGCGCCAAACCCCAGTCCGCCCCCGTCAACTTCCAGCCGGTGGGATCGGGCCCGTACCGCATCGTCGGCCGGGCCACCACCACGCATCTGAGGCTGGAGCTCTGGCCCGGCTACAAGGGGGCTCATCCGGGCACGTGGCCCGCCTTCGAGTTCATGGACTCCTCGAACGAGAAGAACCTGACTCAGGCCCTCCTGGACCACCGGTACCACTACGCCCTGGTGGGGGGCCTGCCGCACTACCTCGTCCGGAAGGGGGCCCGAGCCGGGGGCCGGCTCCAGGCCTACTCCGTCCCCCAGGCGGCCTTCGGGGCCTTCTTCCTGAACTGCGACCCCAAGCTGAGCCTGCTGGGCGATCCAGCCCTGCGCCACGCCCTGGCGGAGCTGGTGCCCTGGCAGGAACTGGCCCGTGCCCGGCGCTTCTTCCCGGCCCGGCTGGCCTCGGCCTTCTGGCCGCCCGAGAACTGGGCCCACGATGACACACCCCGGCCGCTGCCCCAGAGCGGGCGGGCTGTGGCCATCCTGGAGGCCGCCGGGTGGCGCCTGGGCAAAGACGGGCTCCGGCATGACGACCGGGGGCGCCCCCTGTCCTTGGTGGCCTACGAGCAGGTCACTTCCATCCGACGCAGCACGGCCCAGCTGCTGTCGGAAGAGGCGGCGAAGGTGGGCATGCACATCGAGGTCCGGCGGCTGCCCTTCGAGTCCCTCACGGAGAAGTCCATGAACCACGATGGGGACATCTGGTCCTACGGGTGGACAACCTCCCTGGATCCCGACGTGGATGCCCCGCTGTTCACCAGCGAGGGCTACCGCACCAAGGCGAATGTGAGCAGCTACCTGAATCCGGAGGTGGATCGCCTGTTCGAGGAGGGGCGCTACACCCTGGACCGGGTCTCCCGCAGGAAGATCTACCTGAAGCTCTCCGAGATCATCTGGCGGGACAAGCCCGTGATCCCGCTCAACTACATCCTGGTGCGGGTGCTGGCGGACGCGCGGCTCCGGGGGGTCTCCTTCAACGTCCTCGGGCAGGCCTACGGCTTCTGGCCCGGCAAGCGGGGCTGGAAGCTGGTGGAGTAGTCGAACGCCTTAGAGCCGGTCGAAGTGGATGACCTCGACCTTGCCGGGCTTCCCCTTGGGGGTGTCGTCCCGTTCCCGCTCAGGGCGCGGTTCGCGGTGGGGCTTCGGCTCGGGGCGGGCCTCGGACTTCGCCTCGGCGTGGTGCCTGGGCTCGTGCCGGCGGGGCTCCTGTTCGGGCCTGGGCTCGGGCCGGGGCGCGGGCTTGGGAGCCGGTGCGGCGGTCTGGCGGTCCCGACCGGCCCACACGGCGCCCACCTGCTTGATGCGGTCCACCAGCCGGGCGGGCTCCAGCACCTGGATGCCGTCGCCGAACTGCATGGCCCAGCGGGCGATGGCCCGGAGGTCCGTGGCGGTGAAGGTCACGAGGGCCTGGCCGTCGCCCTGCTCCTCGAGCTTGAAGTGCGGGAAGGCCGGGGGTGCCTGCTTCACGGCGAAGACCCACTGCTTGAGCAGGGTGGCCTTCACGGCGATGGGTTCGCCACCCAGCCAGCCGCCGATCTGATTGGCGGCGGTGCCCTCGGCATAGGGGCCCTGGGCTGCGCGGCCCACGCCCTCCACGTCGTTCACCTCGGCCAGCAGGTCCACGCGGTGATGGCGCTCGGCGTTGTAGCGGCGGTCCCAGCCCCAGGCGTACCAGGCCTGGCTGAGGGCGTCGAAGGTGAGCTGCCGGGGCTCGAAGGTGCGTGGCGCGTTGGCCTCTGCGTCGGCGAAGATGAATTCCACGGCGCGGCCTTCGCGGATGGCGGCGAGGATGGCCTCCACCAGGGCTGGCAGGGTAGACGGGGCGGTGGCCTTCTTTGCGGCCGGCTTCGGGGCCGGAATGGCGGGGGCGGGAGTTTCCGCGACAGCCGGTGCTAGCTCGACCACCTCGGGAGCCTTGGCCTTCGCGGGGGCCTTGGCGGTCTTCCTGGCCTTGGGTGCCGGGGCCTCGGCCTTCTTGGGGGCCGCCTTCTTCGTGGGGGCGGCCTTGGCCTTGGCGGCGGGTTTCTCCACCTCGACGGCGGTGGCGATGGGCTTCTTGCGGGGGGTCTTGGTCACGGCCATGGGTTCTTTGGCTCCTGGCCCATCATGGCTGATCGGCTGTCGGCTGTCAGCTATCAGGTCTCGGCCGTCAGTTCTGGCTGCGCGGATGCATCTGATCGTAGAGGGCGCGGAGCCTGGCCTGGTGGACATGCGTATAGATCTGCGTCGTGCTGATGTCGGCGTGGCCGAGCATGGCCTGGACGGAGCGGAGGTCGGCCCCGTGGTCCAGCAGGTGCGTGGCGAACGCATGCCGCAACACGTGGGGGCTGACTGCCTCCGGGCGGAGACCGGCGGTCCGTGCGTAGCCCTTCAGCAGGCGCCAGAGGTGCTGCCGCGTGAGGCCTTCCCCGCGCTGGCCCAGGAAGAGTGCGCTGTCTTTCGGCTTGAAGCCGGGCCGGAGGGCCAGCCAGGCGCGGATCCAGCGCTCGGCCCCCGCGCCGAAGGGGATGAGGCGCTCCTTGCGCCCCTTGCCCATGACCTTGAGGAAGCCCTCGTCCAGGAACACGGACAGGGCCGGAAGCTCCGCCAGTTCCGACACCCGTAGGCCCGAAGCATAGAGCAGCTCCAGCCAGGCGCGGTCCCGCACGCCCAGCGGCGTGGCGGTGTCGGGAGCGTTGAGCAGGGCCTCGACCTGGCTCTCGCCCAGGGTACGGGGCAGGATGCGCGGCGGACGCGGCGGCTTCACCACTGCCTCCGGGCCCGCCCCTTCGCCGCCCTCCATGCGCAGGAAGGACAGGAAGGCGCGCAGGCTCGAGCTCAGCCGGGCCAGGCTGCGCGGGGCCTTGCCCTCGGACTGCTGGGCCACCAGGAAGGCCGTGAGGTGGTCGCGCGTGAGCTCCGTGGCGGGGAGCTCGCGGCCGCAGGCCCAGACCGCCAGGTGGTTCAGGTCGGACAGATAGCCCGATGCCGTGTGGGGCGACAGACCGCGCTCCACGGACAGGAAGGTGCGGAATTCCCGGAGGCTGGCGCCCCATCCGAGGGGCCAGCCGTGTTCGGGTTCCTCGTGGGTCCTTGGGCGGGGCATGGGACCATCCTCCACGGGCGGGGCGAGGACGCAATCCTTCGTGTCGCAGGATCCTGGCGGGGCACCTTTACCCAGGGTTTGGACATCGGGCCGGGGGTGTGTTAGGGTTTCCAGGTTCGTTTGGAGGAGCCCACGATGGCTGATGTGCGTAAGAAGGTCATTGCGATCATTGCTGAGCAGCTGGCCAAGCCCGAAGATTCCATTTCCGAATCCAGCCACTTTGTGGACGACCTCGGCGCCGACAGCCTCGACACCGTCGAGATCATCATGGCGATCGAAGAGGCCTTCAGCCTCGAGATCCCCGAGAGCGAGCAGGAGAAGATCCGCACGGTGGGCGATGCCATCGCCTACATCGAGAAGCACGCGAAGGCCTGACCCATCGCGATCGTGACGTGCCGCAGCGCCCCCACGGCCCTGCGGCACGTTTGTTTTCCGTTCTACGAGGTGAATCCATGACCAGGACCGTCCAGCGCCGCCGCGTCGTCATCACCGGCATGGGGACCATCAACCCCTGCGGCCTCACCGTGCCCGAAACCTGGAACAACCTGCTGGCGGGAAAGAGCGGCATCGGCACCATCGACCGCTTCGACGTCACGGACTTCGCCTGCAAGATCGCGGGGCAGGTGAAGGGCTTCAACCCCGACCTGTTCATCGACAAGAAGGAACAGAAGAAGATGGACATCTTCATCCACTACGCCCTGGGCGCGGCCCATGAGGCCTGGGTGGATGCGGGCTTCGACCAGATCGAGCTCACCAAGGCTGAGCGGGAGGTGTTCGGGGCCTACATCGGCAGCGGCATCGGCGGCCTCAGCACCATCTGGGACGAGGCCAACGGCTACCGCGGCCCCCGCCGCACCAGCCCCTTCTTCATCCCCAGTCTCATCGTGAACATGGCCAGCGGCCAGGCCAGCATCAAGTACGGCCTGCAGGGCCCCAACAGCGCCGTGGCCACCGCCTGCGCCACGGGTGCCCACGCCATCGGCGACGCGGCCCGCCTCATCGCCTTTGGCTACGCAGACCGCATGATGGCCGGCGGCAGCGACTCTGTGGTGAACCAGCTGGGCGTGGGCGGGTTCGCCTCCATGCGCGCCCTCAGCACCCGCAACGACGAGCCCGAGCGCGCCTCCCGGCCCTTCGACGTGGACCGGGATGGCTTCGTCATGGGCGAGGGTGCCGGCATCGTGATCCTCGAGGAGTACGAGCTGGCCAAGGCCCGCGGCGCCAAGATCTATGCGGAAGTTGCTGGCTACGGAATGAGCGGCGATGCCAACCACATCACCACCCCCGCCCCCGAGGGCGAGGGCGGCCAGCGCGTCATGCGCGCGGCCATCAAGGACGCGGATATCGCGCCCGAGGAGGTGGGCTACGTGAACATGCACGGCACCAGCACGCCCGTGGGCGACAAGCTGGAGTGCATGGCGATCCAGAAGGTCTTCGGGGACCACGCGAAGCAGATCAAGGTGAGCAGCACCAAGTCCATGCACGGGCACCTCCTGGGCGCCGCCGGCGGCCTGGAGACCATCGTGGCGGTGATGGCCGTGAAGACGGGCCGGATCCCCCCCACCATCAACGTGGACCACCAGGACCCCGAGTGCGACCTGGACGTGACCGCCAACGTGGCCGGCACCCTGGACTCCGAATACGTGATGAACAACGGCTTTGGCTTCGGCGGCACCAACGGGTGCCTGGTGCTGCGGAAGGTCTAAAGGAAAACGATTCACCACCAAGACACCAAGGCACCAAGAACTGCTTTTTTCTTTTCTTGGTGTCTTGGTGCCTTGGTGGTTTGCTTTTGAATCTATGGCCAAGGCAATCCCCTTCAAGCTCGTGTCGCCCTACCAGCCCGCCGGGGATCAGCCGGAGGCCATCGCGCAGCTGGTGGCGGGGCTGGAGCAGGGCGACCGTGCCCAGACGCTGCTGGGGGTGACGGGCTCGGGGAAGACCTACACCATGGCCTCGACCATCGCCCGGGCGGGGCGGCCGGCGCTGATTTTCGCGCCCAACAAGACGCTGGCGGCGCAGCTGTTCAGCGAGTTCAAGCAGTTCTTCCCCGAGAACGCCGTCGAGTACTTCGTCAGCTACTACGACTACTACCAGCCCGAGGCCTACGTGCCCGAGCGGGACCTGTTCATCGACAAGGACGCGAAGATCAACGAGGAGCTGGAGAAGCTGCGCCTCAGCGCCACCCGCTGCCTGCTGGAGCGGCGCGACACCATCGTGGTGGCTTCCGTGAGCTGCATCTACGGACTGGGCGATCCCTCGTCGTATCTGAACCTGTCCGTGAACCTGAAGCCCGGCCAGACCATCGACCGGGCCATGCTGCTGCGGGACCTGGTGGCCATCCAGTACCAGCGCAACCACCTGAGTTTCGAACCCGGCATCTTCCGGGTGCGGGGCGACGTGGTGGAGGTCTATCCGGCCTATGAGGACGTGGCCTACCGCATCGAGCTCTGGGGTGACGAGGTGGAGCGACTCTCGAAGATCGATCCGCTGCGTGGGGTGGTCATCGAAAAACTGGACGACCTCACCATCTGGCCCAAGACCCACTACGTCACGCCCGAGGACAAGCTCAAGACCGCCATCCGGGACATCAAGGTCGAGCTGGAGGACCGGGAGAACGCGTTCCGGGCCGAGGGCAAGATCGTGGAGCTCCAGCGCCTCCACCAGCGCGTCATCTACGACGTGGAGATGATGAAGGAGATGGGCCACTGCAGCGGCATCGAGAACTACAGCCGCTTCCTGGATGGCCGCCAGCCGGGGCAGCCACCCCACACCCTGCTGGACTACTTCCCCGAGGACTTCATCGTCTTCATGGACGAGAGCCACGTGGCCACGGGCCAGCTCCACGGCATGTACAACGGCGACCGCTCCCGCAAGACCACGCTCGTCGATTACGGCTTCCGCCTCCCATCCGCACTGGATAACCGTCCTCTCAAATTCGAAGAATTTGAAAGCCGGGTGAAACAAGTGGTCTACGTCTCCGCGACCCCCGGCGACTACGAGCTGCAGCAGAGCGGCGGGGCCTTCGTGGAGCAGGTGGTGCGGCCCACGGGCCTGGTTGATCCGATGGTCGAGGTGCGGCCCGTGGGCACCCAGGTGGATGACCTGCTGGAGGAGATCCGCAAGACCGTGGCCCGGGATGAGCGGGTGCTGGTGACAGTGCTCACCAAGAAGCTGGCCGAGCAGCTCACGGCCTACTACCAGGAGCTGGGCATCAAGGCCGAGTACCTGCACAGCGAGATCGACACCCTGGAGCGGGTGGAGCTGCTGAAGAACCTCCGCCGGGGCGTGTTCGACGTGCTGGTGGGCATCAACCTGCTGCGGGAGGGCCTTGATCTGCCGGAAGTGAGCCTGGTGGCCATCCTGGATGCGGACAAGGAGGGCTTCCTCCGCAACAACCGCAGCCTCATCCAGACCATTGGCCGCGCCGCCCGCCATGTGAACGGCCGGGCGATCCTCTACGCCGACGTGATGACGGGGTCCATGAAGCAGGCCATCGGCGAGACGGAACGGCGCCGGAACAAGCAGCTGGCCCACAACCTTGAGCACGGCATCACGCCGGAGACCGTGAAGCGCAACCTGGATGACGTCATGGGCGAGGCCCTGGCCCGGGAGTTCATCAACGTCACCAAGGAAGAGCGGGCCGCCGAAGAGCCGCTGCTCTACCTGGAGGACAAGGCCTTCGAGCGCGAGGTCGCCAAGCTCGAGAAGCGCATGAAGGAGCTGGCCTCCCAGATGAAGTTTGAGGATGCGGCGGAATTACGCGACCGGATTCTTCGTGCCCGGCGCGAACGGTTGACCGCGGCAATATGACGCGGGAGGTCTCGCGTATGCCGCAGGCATACCGAGTGGATGCGGCGGAATTACGCGACCGGATTCTTCGTGCCCGGCGCGAACGGTTGACCGCGGCAATATGACGCGGGAGGTCTCGCGTATGCCGCAGGCATACCGAGTGGATGCCGCGGAATTGCGCGACCGTATCCTCCATGCCCGGCGCGAACGACTGCTGGGTGCGGGCGATTCGCCCCTGGCCATGGCCTCAGGCCCCGTAGTGGAGTGAACCGCCCTTCGCCTACCGCAGGCCCTCGTAGAGGTACAGCTCGGACAGCACCCGGCGGTAGGCGTAGGCGTAGCCCTTGGCGTCGGGGGTGAGGAGGAAGTTGCTGACCGTCAGCCCGGCCAGATCCTCGGGGGCGATCTCCAGGAGCTTCCTCCGGGTGCCCGTGGCGAGGTCCAGGTGATGGACGGTGCAGGGCATGTCATGCAGATCGACCACCCAGAGCCCCTTGCCATCGGGCGTCCAGCGGACCACCCGCTCCTGGGGGCGCAGGCCCGGAATGGGTTGGGATCTGCCGTCTTCCGGCGTGAAGATCCTGTCCTCCTGCTCCCCGATGCGGGTGATGAGCCGATGCCCGTCGGGGCTGATGGGCTGGCCGAAGAACTGATACCCGGCCGGGGTCAGGAATTCGGCCGGCTTCCCATCGAGGGACACGGCGAGCAGCCGCGTGCCCTCTCCGGTGCGGTTGGCCTGCACCAGGAGCCGCCGTCCATCCGGAAACCAGCGCAGCCGGTGGATGGTCTCCAGGCCTGGGTCGGGGAGGGTGAGGACGTCGCCGGTTCCGGTGGGAAGGATCTGGATCCGGCGGGGCGTTCCCACGGCCAGCGCCGCCACATGGCGCCCATCGGGGCTGAGGGCGGGGTAGGCGCCCTTGGCCAGGCGGACGGCCGGGCTCCCGTCCGTCCGGCGGAGGTAGATGTCGTAGTGGGCCCCGGATCCCTCGCCCTGCTCGTTGAAGATCAGGGTGGAGCCGTCCGCCGAGAGGTCCTGCACCAGGGACCAGTCCAGCCAGGAGAGCTCCCGCTCCCGCTCCGCGCCAGGCCGCAGGCTCTGGATGCCGGTGCGCATGACCTCCTTGGTGAGGAGCACCCGGTTCCCGTCCCGGGAGATGTCCTGCAGCGTCAGGGGGGCGGGCACCTTCAGGACCAGTCTCGGAGCGCCATGGTCCACCGCGTAGAGGCCCCGGGCCACGCCATGTTCGGCGGCCGTGAACCAGACCTCGTCCCCCTTCCAGGCCAGCCCTTGGATGCTGGGCCAGGATCCGGTCAGGACGCGCCGGGCGCCCTGGCGGTCCACCACGACCGGGTAACCCGCGTCGTCTCCGGACACTGGATGCTCGAGATAGGCGATGCGGTCACCTCTGGGCGAGACCCGAGGGTGGCTGATCCAGCCTGGGGACTCGGCGATGGGATGGCCGAGGGGGAATTCGAGCAGGGCCTTGCCCTCGGTGTTGCGGACCACCAGCAGCTCAGAGCCGTCGGGGCTCCAGTCGGCGGCGACCACCTGTTCCATCAGGGCCCTGGGAGCGCCGCCGGCCAGGGGGACTGCGGCCAGGGTGCCCCGCCACATCCAGCTTTGGATGGGGCGGCTGCCCAGGGCGATCGCCAGGTCCCCGGAGCGGGACAGGCCGAGCAGGTCCGCCCCTGGCAGCTCCAGGGCGTGGCTTTCAGGGCTGTCAGGACGGGTGGAGAAGATCTGGAGGGGGCCGCCGGACCACGCGGCGCTGTAGAGCACCTCCTGGCCGTCGGGGCTCAGCCGGGCGCTGCGGATCAGGCCCTGCCGGAAGGTCAGCCGCTTGAGGGTGGGGGGATCCCGGTGGCCCCAGCGGTGACCGAGGTCCAGGCCCAGGCCCCCCAGCGCCAGGGCCAGGGCCACCCAGCCCGCACGGCCCTGGAAGAGCCGGCCGAGTCCATGGAGGGCGACCCCCTTGTGTTGAAGCGCCGCCAGGCGTGAGGCCAGCTGCTGGGCCGTGGGGATGCGATCTTCCGGGTTCTTCTCGAGGCAGTGCTTCAGCAGCCCGATGAGCTCCGGCGAGTAGGGACTGGGGGAGGCGGCCCGGAGGGGGGGCTCCTCCTTGAGGATGGCGTTGAGGACTTCCACCGGCGAGTCGCCGGAGAAGGCCCGCCGGCCGAAGAGCATCTCGTAGAGCAGGATGCCGCAGACGAAGAGGTCGGCGCGGGGGTCCAGGTCCCGGCCCCGCACCTGCTCGGGGGCCATGTACCCGACGGTGCCCATCATGGTGCCCACCTGCGTCTGGTGGCTCGTCTCCGGTCGCTGGATCTGGGTCTGCTCATCCAGGAGGGTGGGAAGGGCTTTGGACAAACCGAAATCCAGGATCTTCAGCCGCCCTTCCGTGGTGATGAACAGGTTCCCGGGCTTCAGGTCCCGGTGGATGATCCCCCGCTCGTGGGTGGCCGTCAGCCCCAACGCGAGCTGGTGGGCCAGGTCCAGCGCCTCTTTGGGGGGGAGGGCCCCCCGCTGCAGCCGCTGCTGCAGCGTCTCCCCCTCCAGAAGTTCCATGGCGATGTAGGGGATCGGGTCGTCCGTGCTCCATTCGTAGATGACCGGAAGGGCGGGATGCTCGATGGCCGCCAGCGTCCGGGCCTCCTGCTGGAAGCGGGCCAGCCGTTCTCCGTCATGGACCAGCGCTCCCCTGAGCACCTTGAGGGCCACAGGCTGCCGGGTCCGGGTGTCGAGGGCCCGATAAACCTGCCCCATGCCCCCCGAACCAAGGGGCGATTGGATCTCGTAGGGGCCGAGGTGGGTTCCGGAAGGGAGCATGAGGGTGGGAAGATTGTGGCCGCGCAGGGGCGGGAATCCAATAGGCTCCGAATGCCTCCCGGCGCGATCAGGGCTTGGTGGTGGCGTACTGCCGGATCACGCGCTCGATGGCGGCCCGGCAGGCGGCGCAGAAGCCCACGTCGTCCCGGGTGAACATGAGGCAGTCCTCCTGGCTCCGGAAGTAGCCCTTGGCCTCGTAGTTGGCCCCCTCGAAGGCGCCGACCTTGCCGCTGTGGGCGTCGGTGCCCAGGAGCTTCGTCTCGTAGACCTTCTCCCGGGCGAAGAGGGCGTCCATCTCGGCTTCAGGCTTGTTGGCGGCGCGGATGGCCCGGCGCTCCTTCTGGTAGGCGTGGCTGTGGGCCTCGAATTCGTCCTTCTTCCAGGGCGTGGGCAGGGGCACGCCGGCCGTCAACAGGGCGGCCCATTTCGGATGCTTCGGGTCCGCGGTGGCATTGGGTTCCCAGGGCTCGGGACGCGAAGGGCTGTTGGTGACGGCCACGTCGGAGGTGTAGTACTCGTCCGCCAACCCTGCGAAGTGGTGACCGAACTCGTGGACGAAGAGGTAGCCGATGGTGCTGTTGCCCGCGGAGGCCGTGCTGTACAGGTTGTGGATCCCGCCGCCGCCGTAGGTCTCGGCGTTCACCAGGATCTCCACGAACTCGTAGGGCGCCTGGGCCGCGATGTCGCGCCAGGCGCGGTTGTCGAAGGTGAGCACATACCGCTCGCTGCCGAAGGCATCATAGGTGGCGCCCAGGGGCGTGCGCTTGTGGACGCCCGTGGAGGGCCGGGAGATGCCGCTCTCCGTCGCAGGCGGGCAGAGCGCCCAGACGTTGAAGTCCTGTCGGTGCTCCTTGAAGGGGGTCTGCTGGAAGAGCAGCTCCATGACCTTGCGGGCCTGCTGCTCGAATTTGCCCCTCTCGGCGGCGGTGTACCCATCGCCCAGGATGAGGAAGTCCACCTTCCTGGCGGGATCGCCGGCCTTCTGGAGGGCGATGAGGCCACCGGCGTCTGGGGCCGGGGCACGCTCGATGAGGGGGTCCCTGGGATCGAGGTCGAAGGTCCAGAGAGTCTTGAAGGCATTCCGCTCATCGCGCTTCTTCACCTGGATGCGCACGGGGGTGTCCGGCTGGGGGAAGCGCAGAGACTCGGAGAAACTCCGGCTCAGGGTCCTGGCCTCGTCCGTGGTCTCCCACTCGCCGTAGATGCTGGCGAAGCCCCGGGAGTAGAGGAGCTTACCCGTGGCCTTGTCCGCCACCTCGAAGCAATACTTCCCGAGGTTGCTATCGTCGATGGCCTTGGCGAGGTCGCCGGGCCAGGGCAGAGGTTCCAGCACCACGCGATCTACACCGAACCGCTCGGAAGTGGCGTCTCCCGTATGCCCGTAGTCCACGCGCATCGTGCGGGGCGGGGCGGCCAGGCAGGCCAAGGTGGCGAGGGAGAGCAGCAGGGAGCGGAGCATGGGACACCTCGCCATCCAAGATAGACTGGAAGGCAGGAGATCCGATGTTGACCTCGAAACAGCGCCAGTTCCTCAAGGCCCAGGCCCACAAACTCAAGCCCGTCATGCACGTGGGGAAGGGCGGCGTGACCCCCGCCCAGGCCGCCGAGCTGGATGTGATGATGGACAGCCTCGAGCTGGTGAAGATCAAGGTCAACCAGAACAGCTTCGAGGACGAGGCCACGGCCGCCGCGGCCCTCTGTGCCGCCGTGCCGGGCCTTGAACACGTCTGGACCATCGGCCACACCATGCTGTTCTTCCGGCCCAGCCGCACCCGCGACACGCGGTATCCTCTGCCCGCCTGATTCAAGCCCGGGCCGCCCCGTTCCGAGATAACGGGAAAAGGAGCCTTGATGCCCTATCTGTCATGGATGGAGGGGAACCAGCCCTTCCGGCATGCCGTGGTGGAGGACCCCTGCGTGCTGGGCCGCGACCCCATGGCCTGCGCTCTGGCGCGACCGGCGCTCGACACGGTGTCGCCGGTCCATGCCGCCCTCTCCCGGGCTGGGGACGGCTGGCAGGTGAAGGACCTGGGCTCGGCGGGCGGTACCACCCTGAATGGGATCCCCTTGAAGCCTCCATCAAGCCAGCCCCTCCGGGATGGAGACGAGCTGGTGCTGGGTACCTGGCGGCTGACCTTCACCGCTGGGTTTCCGGGTCTCGATGGAACCACCTTCGTGGAGCGGGTGGGGGATCTCTTCGATGAGCTGAGGGCCCATCCGGGGCGGACCTTCCTCGCCGAACTGCGGCAGCTGTACGCCGCGACCGAGCGGCTGCTGGGAGAGGTGGATTCGGGTGCCCTGGAAAGGGTCATGCTGGAGGAATGCCTGCGCCTGCTGGCCGGCGACCGGGGCTTCTTCGTCCGGCGCCAGGAGCCGGGCACCTGGCACTCGATCCACCAGCTTGGAGCGGGTCCTGAGGGGACCGGGCCGGCGCAGGTGGTGCTCGACTACGTGGCGCGGGAGCAGACGGCGATCCTTTCCAACCATCCCGGGGCGGACCCCAGGCTCGAGGCGGCGAGTCCCCTGGAGCGGGGACGCGGTCCCCTTCTCTGCGCGGCCTTGGCGGATGCGGGTGGCATGGAGGCGGCCATCTACCTGGAGCGCGAATCCGGTGGGCAGCCCTTCAGCCGCCTCGACCTGGCGACCCTCCAGGCCTACGTCCGCCGAGGCTCCCTGGTCCTCCGCCAGGCCAGGTTGGGCAGGGCGCTCCGCCAGGCGGATCAGCAGCGGGTCGAGGCCCTGGCCACCGAGCGCCTGGAGTCTCTGCGCCAGCTCGCGGGGACCCTCAAGCATGAGATCAACAACCCTCTGGCGGTCATCTCCATGCAGGTGGAGATGCTCCAGCGGAAGTACCCCGAGGAGGCCAAGCTGGCCAAGATCGGGGAGATGGCCGACCGCATCAAGGTTCTGCTCCAGGGCCTGCAGCAGATGCGGGAGACCCCCACGGAAGGCTACGCGGATGGTTCGAGCATCCTGAAGCTGGAATAGTCGAAGGCTTCAGGCCTCAGTCCTCAGGAGGCGGAAGCCGCGCTCGCTCAGGAGAGCCTGGACGGGCCAGTCGTGGGGCTCCACGGGCACAGGCAGGTGCATCTGGACCTCGAAGCCGACGCCCACGGTGAGCACGTCCTCCGGCAGCTTCGCCAGGAGGGCATCGTAGAAGCCGCGGCCATAGCCGATGCGATGGCCCTCGTCGTCGAAGGCCAGGCCCGGCACCAGCAGCAGCTGCACCGGCGGCAGGAAGTGCTGGGCCAGAGCGGGCTCAAGAAGGCCCCAGTGGCCCTTCTCCAGGGGCTCGGTCCCCCAGACCAGCCGGGGCGGCTGGGTGGAGGCCACGCGCGGGAAGAACCAGAGCCAGTCCGGGTGGGCCGTGACGGCCGGCCTCAGGTCGATCTCTGGGCCGAAGGGCCAGAAGGCACCGAGGCGGGTGATACGGCGGTTCCGGCAGAGGTGGTCGAGGTGGCCGGAGATGGCCGCGGACCAGATCTCCCGCGAGTCCGCGGACAGCGCCTCCCGGCGGGCCTTCAAGTGGGCGCGGAGCTCGGCCTTGGTGTCCATGCCTTCACCTCAGCAGGGGCGCGGGGCCCGCGTCAACGGAGTATCCTCGCACCTGGAGTCATGCCATGAGCCCCCGTTCCCTGCTGCTGATCCTCGCCACCTGCCTGACCCTGGGCGCTCAGACACCGGCCACCACCCAGCTGGTGCAGTCCATCCCCGTGGAGACGGACCTCGCTGACCCTGCACTGGCCTTTGCCAAGGATGCGTGGGTGGCCATGATCCGGGGCGCGAAGGTGAGCGTGGACGCTGCGGAGTTCTATGTCACCAACCGGCCCGGCAGCGCCCTGGAGCCGGTGCTGGCCGAGCTGGAGAAGGCCGGGGCCCGGGGCGTGAAGGTGCGCTTCCTGCTCTCGGCGAAGATGCTGGACCAGGATGCAGTCTCGGTAGCCAGGCTCCGCCGCATCCCCGGCGCCGAGGTGCGGAGCTTCGATCTCTCGGCGGTCTCAAGGGGCATCCTCCACGCCAAGTACTTCGTGGTGGATGGCCGGGAGGCGGCTCTGGGCAGCCAGAACTTCGACTGGCGGGCCCTGGAGCAGATCCACGAGCTGGGGGTGCGGACCACGGATCCGCGGATCGTCGTCCGACTGGCCGAGCTGTTCACCATCGACTGGGCCTTTGCGGGGAGCGGCAAGCTGCCGGAGCTGCCGGGGCGACCCGCCCTCACCCTCCGCCCCGGGGTGGAGCTGGTGGCCAGCCCGCCCTTCCTGACGCCGAAGGACATCCGCCCGGCCATCGATGCACTGGTGGAACTGATCGGCCAGGCCAAGGAGAGCATCCGGGTGCAGCTCCTCACCTATTCACCGGTGGCGGGACAGGAACGCTACTGGCCCGTGCTGGACAACGCCCTCCGGGCCGCGGCCGTGCGGGGTGTGAAGGTACGCCTGCTGGTGTCGGACTGGGTGCTGGGGGGCCGGGCCCTGCCGCACCTCAAGGCGCTAACGCTGATTCCCAACCTGGAGGTGAAGGTGGTTTCCATTCCCGAGGCGAAGGAGGGTCACATCCCCTACGCCCGGACCGTCCACAGCAAGTACCTGGTGGTGGACCGGATGCATCTGGTGCTGGGCACCAGCAACTGGGAGGAGAGCTACTTTGCCGACTCGCGGAACGTCGAGCTGGTCTTCCGCGACTCGCCCCTGGCCGCCGAAGCCACCCGCATCCACGACCGCCTGTGGAACAGCCGCTACGCCTTCCCGCTGGATCCGGCGAAGGCCTATGAGAAGCGGAAGGTCGACTAGACCGTCTGGTACACGTTGTACAGATTGTCCCGCTCCAGGGCCTCGAAGCCGGCCTCCTCGATGAGGCGCACCAGCTCGTCCCGGCGAAGGCCCTGGGGGGTCTTGGCGCCGGCGTCGTGGGCGATCTCCTCGGCGATGACGGTACCGTCCACGTCGTCCGCCCCGTAGCTCAGGCCCGCCTGGGCCAGGCCCGGGGAGATCATCACCCAGTAGGCCTTGATGTGCGGGATGTTGTCGAGCAGCAGGCGGGCCACGGCGATCTCGCGCAGGTCCTGGGTGCCCGTGGTCTCGTGGATGACGTGGGTGGCGCTCAGCTCGTTGTCTTCGTTCTGGTAGGCCAGGGGGATGAAGGCCAGGAAGCCCGGGTAGCCCGCGGCCTGGGAGCGGTCCTGGAGATCGCGCAGGCGCAGCAGGTGGTCCACCCGGTGCTTCGCTTCTTCGATGTGGCCGTAGAGCATGGTGCAATTCGTCGGCAGGCCCTTGCGGTGGCAGAGCTCGGCCGTGTCGAGCCACACCTGGGCGTCCTTCTTGCCGATGCAGATCTTCTCGCGGAGTTCCTCGTCGAAGATCTCCGCGCCGCCGCCGGGGCAGCTCTCCAGGCCCGCGGCCATGCAGCGGTCCAGGAAGGCATCGGTGGACAGGCCCGAGATGCGGGCGTAGTAGTCCATCTCGATCATGGTGAAGACCTTGAGGTGGATGGACGGGAAGCGGGCCTTGATCTTGGTGAACAGGTCCTCGAAGTAGTCGATCTTCAGCTTCGGGTTGTGGCCCGAGGTCATGTGCAGCTCACGGACGCCCGCGTTTTCGGGCTTCTCCAGCTCCGCGATGATCTGCTCGGCCGAGAGGGCGTAGGCCCGGGGATCGCCAGGCTTGGCCTGGAAGGCGCAGAACTGGCAGTGGGTGAAGCAGACGTTGGTGTACGACAGCCGGCGGCTCATCACGTAGTAGGCGGCCCGGCCGTTCTTCTGGAGGCGCACATGGTGGGCCATGGCCCCGATGCCCGTGAGGTCAGGGCTTTCGTAGAGCAGCAGGCCGTCGTCGAAGGTCAGGCGTTCCCCGCGGAGTACCTTGTCCACCAGGGGCAGCAGGCGCGCATCACGGATCTTCGAATGGAGTGACAACATCGAAACCTCGGCCCTCCAGTGTAGCGCCGCCAGGGCGCCGCTCCGAGCGCGATTCAGAGGTCCTGCGGTCTCAATCCCTGGTGGATCCGCGAGACCAGCCTCGGCCCTTCGAAGATGAGGGCGCTGTAGACCTGGGTCAGGGCCGCGCCGTCGTCGAGGGCGCCCTGGACATCCTCCGCCGAGCCGAGGCCGCCGCAGGCCACCAGGGGCAGGCGGCCCCGCAGGGCGGCGAGGATACGACGCCGGACTTCGCGGGCCTTGGCCTTGAGTGGCACGCCACTGAGGCCCCCAGCGCCCCTGGCTTCCACCCGCGCCCGCAGGGGTTCCGCCACGACGCCGCGGTCCAGGGTGGTGTTGGTGGCGATGAGGCCGGAGATGCCCGAGGTCACGGCCACTTCCACGATGGCGTCCAGGTCCTCCGGGGCGAGGTCCGGCGCGAGCTTGAGCAGCAGGGGCTGCCGCTCCAGTCCCAGTTCCTTCCGCAGGTCCAGCATGCCGGCCAGCAGGGGCTTCAGGGCCTCGGGGGCCTGGAGGTTGCGCAGGCCGGGTGTGTTGGGACTGCTGACATTCAGGGCGGTGTAATCCACCACAGGCGCGATGAGGCGGTAGGCGGCGCGGTAGTCGTCCAGGGCCTGGGCCTCGGGCGTCTCCTTGTTCTTGCCCAAGTTGCCGCCGACGACCAGGCCCGTCGGGCGGTGCTTCAGCCGCCCAGCCACAACTTCTGCGCCTTCGCTGTTGAAGCCCATGCGGTTGAGGATCAGGCCCGCTTCGGGGAACCGGAACAGGCGTGGCTTGGGATTCCCGGGCTGCGGGCGCGGTGTGACCGTGCCGATCTCCACATGGCCGAAACCGAGGCTCTTCCACAGGGGCAGCAGGGTGGCCCCCTTGTCCAGGCCCGCGGCCAGACCCAGGGGGGTGGGAAAATCGAGTCCGAACGCGCCACGGCGCAGGCTGGCGCGGTGCTTCGGCTTTGGCAGCCGGGGCCAGGAGCACACGCGCTCCCCCAGCCAGAAGGCCAGGTTGTGGGCGGTTTCGGGGTCGAGGCGGAAGATCAGGGGCCGCAGTGCGGCGTACAGATCCATCACTTCACCGCGACGGTGGCCGTGGCCGAGACCTCCGGAAAATCCTCGCGCTTGACCTGCACATGGTAGGTGCCGGCCGTGGCGGGGGCGGTGTAGAGGCCGGCGCCGTCGATGGTGCCTCCCTCAGGTTCCACCACCCGCCAGGCCACAGGTTGCCGCATGTAGCGCATGCCCTCGGGATAATTGATCTCCGCCTGGAAGGCCTGGGTGGCGCCCTTGGCCAGGCTGACTGCCACGGGACGGAGGCTCAGGAAGGGCTTGAAGGGTTCGGCGGGCTTGGCGGGCACGGCATCCCCCGGGGCGGTGCAGGCGAGGGCCAGCAACAAGGTCGAGAAGGGCAGGGAACGTTTCAGCATGGGAGCCTCACACACCGGTCATTTCGGTTACGTGATCCATCACGAGGGGGGGCTCGGTGCGGGCCTGGACCTCCTCCCGGGTGACGCCCGGCGCCACTTCCACCAGCCGCAGACCTTCGCGGCCCGGCACCACGTCGATGACGGCCAGATCGGTGATGATGCGATGCACGCAGCGCTGGCCGGTGAGGGGCAGGTTGCACTTGCGGAGGATCTTGAACTCGCCGTCTTTGCTGGTGTGGTCCATGACCACCACCACGCGCTTCGCCGCGGCCACCAGGTCCATGGCGCCGCCCATGCCCTTGACCATCTTGCCGGGGATCATCCAGTTGGCGAGGTTGCCCTCCATGTCCACCTGCATGGCACCGAGGATGCTGAGGTCGATCTTGCCGCCGCGGATCATGGCGAAGCTGTCGGCGCTGTTGAAGAAGCTGGCACCTAGGGCAGTCGTCACGGTCTGCTTGCCCGCGTTGATGAGATCCGGGTCCACCTCCTCCGGCGTGGGGAAGGGGCCGATGCCCAGCAGGCCATTCTCGCTCTGGAGAATCACCTCCATACCCTCGGGGATCGCATTGGCGATGAGCGTGGGGATGCCGATGCCGAGGTTGACGTAGTAGCCATCGCGCAGCTCCTGCGCCGCGCGGCGGACCAGTTGATCGCGGGACAACGCCATTCGCACCTCGATAAGGGCGTCCAGGATAGCGCAGGCGGTCCAGGCTTCAGAAGACGCGGAAGCTCTGGAAGACGCTGAAGGCCCAGCCCCAGCGCGCGGGCGAGCCAGGGAACTCATCCCTCCGCGAGGCGACGGTGGCGCCGAGCCTGCCGGTGGGTGTGCGCCACTGGGCCTCGCCCTGCACGAACCAGAAACCGGAGGTGAGGGGGGCAATCGCGGTGCCGCGCACAGCTCTGAGGCGGCCCTGGCCTTCGAGGAACATGGGCAGGCCCAGGTCCACCGTGCGCGTGATGACCTCGCGACCGAAGGCGGGCCCCAGGGGATCGCCGAAGGTCGAGAAGCCTGCGAGGTAGGCGGGCTCGCTGAAGGCGGCTGGGCCGGGCGAAGCCGTCCCGGCATATTCGAGGCCGAGGTCCCAGCGCTCCCAGACCACCTGGAGCCCACCGAGCGTGCGGGCGGGGACCAGCGTGATCGACCGGCTGTCCGGGGCGGCGCTCCGGGAGAGGTGGATCGCCGCGCCCCGGGCCTGGGCGAGGCGGGCCAGAGCAGGGAGCCGGACCTTCAGCTCCGCCAGGGTCATGGTGCGGGCCGCCGAGGCAGGGGCAGCCTGGCCCGCGGATCCCTCGCCGTCCCCCAGGCGGATGGTGCCGAGGCCGGCCTCCACCAGCGTGCCGAACGAGGCCCGGAGCCTCCCTCCGTAGAGCCGGGCCCGCCGGAGATCCTGCCCCCCGGCCTGGGCCGTGATCCGGGCCTCGTGATCGGAGATCCAGGTCGGTATGGGACGATCGGCTTCCAGCAAGCCGGCGAAGACTTCCGCCTGCCACCGCCCGATGGGCAGTGAAGCCTCGGGGGCGCTCAAGGATAGGCGTGGGAAGGACCGTGCGGCATCGCCCAGCAGGTCGCCGCCCGTGAGCCCCGACCCCCAGGCGGACGGCTGCTGCTCCAGGGCCAGGCGCCAGCCGGATTCCCACTGGTAGGCGATGCCCGCGCGGAGGAGGTGGCCGCGCGTCATCCGGCCGTCCCGGAGGCCCAGGGCGGTGGCGGTCACGGACCACCCTCCACTGATGTACCGGCCCTGCAGCCCGACGCCCCAGCCCTGGACCCCATGGCCCAGGCCCTCACCGCCGATCAAGGGGGCGTAGCGGCCCTCTGAGTCGGCCCCGCCCAGGCCCACTTCGAAGGAGGGGAAGGCCAGGGGTGGCAGGGGCTCCTCTCCCGTGACCCAGGTCCGCTGGGCCTGCCGCAAGGCGGTGGCTCCATCTTGGAGCATGGGGGCCTGGGCCAGGGCGCACAGCCCCGACGCAAGACCCAGCGCCGCACTTTTGGATGGCCGGCGTTTCACGGCTCCAGCACCCGGACGGACACGATCTCTGCGCCCAGTTCGAGGTCGTCGAGGATCTTCATGGCCCGATCCAGGTCCTCCACTTCGCCCATGCGGGTGTATCGGCCCGTGAGGTGGGGCGTAGCGTTGGTGGTGATGAAGAACTGGCTGCCGCCGGTGTCCTTGCCGGAGAGCGCCATGCCCACGCTGCCGGGGCCGTACCAGTCGAGGCTGTTCTCGCAGCGCACGGTGTAGCCGGGTCCTCCCTCCATGGAGTCGAAGGGGGAGCCCATCTGCACCACGAAGTCCGGCACCACCCGGGGCACCAGGCGGCCGTCGAAGTAGCCTTTCCTGGCCAGCAGCACCAGGTTGGCGATGTTCATGGGGGCGACGGTGGGATCCAGTTTCAGCGTAATGGCGCGCATTCCGCTGAAGGTGATGCGCAGGCGAACGGGCTTGCCGCGCTCGGCCAGGCGGGCGGCTTCCTTCAGGATGGCTTCGTCGGTCTTCGTGGGGACGGGCGCGGTGGGCCAGGGTGCGGCGGGATCCAGCTTCCGCAGCGCCTGGTGTGCCTCCCACCGGCAGGTCCAGTTGGGATGCTGCAGCCAGGGAAGGAGCTGGGCCTTCTGATCCTCCGGCGCCATCTTCCAGCGGCTGTAGCTCTGGATCAGGGCCTGCTGGGTTTCGAACTGCGTGTCGCTCCAGACGCGCCGGGTGAGCGCCTCAAGATCCGGGGGGGCCGAGGAGAGATCCTCGATGGCGGCCGCCCGGGCGATGGGGTCCTCGCCAGCCAGCATCCACGGCCGCATCCGGTCGGCCTGCTCCGGATTCACCTTCCGATAGACCTTCAACCCGCTGGGTTCGTTCCGCGGGTTCAGGGGGAAGATGTTACCGGCCATGCTCCCGGCCGGAAGGACCTGTTCCATGGCGCGGAGGGCCGCCTCGCGTTGCAGCAGCGGTCCGCGGCCTGCCGCCAGGAAAAGGATCTCCTCCTCCTCCGGGGAGAGACCCGCGCCCAGGCCGTCCAGGAGCCGGCAGCCCTCGGCCAGCAGGAGCTGCTGCCGGGCCGCATCCTTCTGGGCCGATCTCTCCGGGACCTGCACAGCGGCCATCTGCCAGGGGTACTGCAGAGTCATCCGGCCCCAGGCACGAAGGCACTCGAGATGGATCGCCTTCCGTGGCTCCCAGGGCCCCCGGTTCCATGCATCCATCAACGCCAGCACGCTGCCCGGCGTCGTGGGCACCGTCGGCAGCAGCTCCTTCTCCTTCCCGGCCATCACCAGCCGGAGACGGGCCGCCTGAGCACGGACGGGATCCACCTTGCCGGCCTTCTGGAGGGCGTCGAGGAAGGCCTGGAGGGCGGGCGCGACCTCGGCGCCATTCAAGCGCGCTATGGCGAGGGAGGCTTCCAGATGCAGGTGCTTCGGCCAGGTGGCCGCATCGGCGGGGGTCAGCCCCTCAAGGGCCATGAGGGCCCTGGGATGCTTGAGCCGGTTCAGGAAGAACAGGGCCGTGAACCGCGCCTGGGGCGTGCGGGCGTTCCTGGCTTTGCCCTCCCAGGCCTCGACGGTGGGCTTGTCCAGCTCGGGCGGAAGGAGGGCGGGGGTGCCCGGGGCACCGTTGCGCAGGAGCGTCCGTTCCAGGCGGGCCCGATCCGCCGCAGTCAGAGCGGCCTTCTGGGCCTCGGTGAAGGTCACTGGTTGCCGCAACCACTCTGCCTGAATGGCCTCGCGCATGGTGAACTGGGGGGCCTGGGCGGAGGCGGAGGCCGCCGCCAGCGCACAGAACAGCCATTTCTGGAAAGATGGGGGCAAGAGGTTCATGTTGGCTCGCAGAGGAACGGACATTCTACGGGAAGAGCTCGGCCGGCGCGTGGCGGCCGGACACGCGGGGCCTCATGAGGTGTGGATCCGGTGGCCCCGGCAGCTGGGCGATGTGGTCTTCGCGCTTCCCTTCTTCGGATCGCTCCAGGCGGCGTGGAACGCCGAGGCCGCCGCCCTGGGCGTGACCCTGCGTTGGGTGGCCGTGGGCCATGCCATCGGCGCGGCGCTCTTTTCCGAAGCGGCGCCGGAGTTCATCGCGGAATCCGTCATCGAGAGCGGCGGGCAGGGCAAGCCCGACCCCTGGCACCTGCTGCGGCGGTGGCGAAAGGCGCCCCCGGTCTGTGTCATCAACCTGAGCCAGAGCATCCGGCTGGCCCTGGCTGCCTGGATGGCCAGGGTCCCCATCCGGGGCGGCATCTCCGACAACCGCCTGAGCCTGCTCTACACACACCCTTTCAAGTACCGGGATCTGCCCGTCCACCTGGCCCAGCGCTACGAGCCGCTGCTGGAGCTGCTCACGGGCCAGCACCACCTCCAGTGGGTCCGGCTCGGACGGCACAACCTGGGTGGGGCGCAGGGTCCCGAGCTCCTGCGGGCGGCGGGCTGGACCGGAGAACCCTACGTCACGCTGGCCTTCGGGACCCGCGGCCACGTCAAGCGCTGGTTCCCGGAGATGGGAACCTGGCCGGAACTGGCGCGCCTGCTGTCGGCGGAGGGTTTCCGCTGTGTCTGGCTGGGCGGCCCCGACGAGGTGGCCCTGGGCAAGGAGATCGCGGCCCTGGCGCCGGGCTCCCTGGACCTCACGGGGAAGACGAGCCTTCCCGAAGCCTGTGCC
This sequence comes from Geothrix edaphica, assembly GCF_030268045.1. Lineage (NCBI taxonomy): Bacteria > Pseudomonadati > Acidobacteriota > Holophagae > Holophagales > Holophagaceae > Geothrix > Geothrix edaphica. The sequence continues at coordinate 1,412,625 of NZ_BSDC01000001.1, read as the reverse complement.
ATCCAGGAAGCGGCAGCGGGCACTGTGGCCATTGATACCGGCCTGGCCCACACGGCCGCGGCCACGGGCCGGCCCACCATCACTCTGATGGGCCATTCGCCGGAACCCCTGATCGCGCCGGTCGGTCCCATGGCGGTGGCGATCCGGGGCTCGGCGGTGGATTCCTATCCGGGCGAGAGCGAGGGCTTCGAAACCCACGGTTCCGTCGCGCATCGGGTGCATCCCGTGCGTGTGGTGGGTCTGCTCAAGGCCCTCATGGCAGAGGCCCGATCGTGATTCCCGAAGGCGCCCATTGGGTACGGATGCCGAGGTTCATCGGCGACGCGGTGATGATCCACCAGGCCCTGGCGCCCCTCCGGAACCTGGGCCTGCCCCTCGTGGCCTGGGGCCCGGGGAATGTCATGGAGCTCTTTGAAGGCAGTGGTGCCTTCGCGGCCTGCGTGCCCGATCAGGGGCCACCAAGGGCCTGGGACATGGCCAGGCTGCTTCGGGCCTCCCGCGCCCAGGGAGTGATCAACCTGCCCCGCAGCTCCCGGGCCCTGGTGGTCGCCTTCCTCGCCCGGACGCCCCTCCGGGTGGGGTGGAGCGAGGGGGGCGGCCGGATCCTGGCCACGACTAGCCTCCGCTTCAAGGGGCTCGATGGCCACCAGATCCAGCGGTACGGTCACCTGCTCAGCAAGGCCTTTCCGGGCCTTTCCCAGGGAGCGCCGGACCTGTTCCGGCCGCGGCGAGAGGCCTTCGATCAGGCCGCCGCCGTGCGGAAGGAATTGGACGTGCCTGCTCCGTACGTGGTGCTGGCGCTCGGCGCCAAGTACTGGAACAAGCGCCTCGGAACGCCGGTGTTGGTGCGGCTCCTGGATGCGCTGGAGCAGGACGGAATCCCGGCCCTGGTGCTCGGTGGCCCCCAGGAAGAGGACCTGGCCCAGGGGCGGGAGATTCTGGCCCTGCGCCCCCAAGCGAAGGTGGCCTGCGGAAGGACGCTCCTCAGCGCCAGCGCCGCCCTAATGGCGGATGCCCTGGCCGTGGTAGGGAATGACTCCTCCCTGTCGCACCTAGCCGCGGCGAGCGGAACCTGCACCCTGGTGGCCTTCGGCCCCACCCTGCCTGGCGTCACGGCTCCCCAGGGGCCGCAGGTGCGGATCTTTCAGAAGGCTGGGCTGGATTGCCTGGGCTGTATGCGGTTCGACTGCCGGATCCAGACCCACGCCTGCATGCAGGAACTCGAAACGGAGCCGATACTGGAGGTGATCCGGGGCGCGTGGCGCGGGTTCACCGCTGGAGCAGGTTCATCAACCGATCCCGGAACGCGCTAGGGCTCTGCCGCTCTCGCAAGGAAGCCGAGGGGGCCTTCGGCAGGTCGCGAGCCTGCAGGATCGCCTGCGACAGGGCGCCTGGGGCGACATCCGACGGGACATAGGCGGCCACCGGGCCCAGTTCCGGGAAGCTCCCGATGTCCGACAGCACGAGGGGTCGCGCCATGCCCAGCAGCTGGCTCACCACGCCGGAGGATTCCCCATGGTTCGTGGGACGGAGCTGCACCGCCACATGGACCGAGGCCATGAGGGCCTCCAGCTGATCATCGGGGGGCGCATCGTGAACCTCCACCCAGGGGCGTTGGGCTTGAAGCCGATGACGTTTGGCATACCGCCCCGCGCCGTAGCCCGCCAGAATCAGCCGCACGTCCTGGGATGCGGCGAGCTGGTCCATGGCCGCCAGGAGTGTGGCGATACTTTTTCCCTCACTGAGGCCGCCGAAATGTCCCACCCTCAGGGGGCTTTCCTCCGGTTCGGGGTGGGCGCCGCTGGGTGGGGGCAGGGGATGGAACAGGACTTCGATCGGCAGGTCCAGGTCCCCAAGATCCTCCCGCACCTTCTGGGCGCAGTAGTCGCTGTGGACCAGGATGCGCTCGGCGCCGCACAGGAGCGCGAGGGGCCGGATGCCCCGGGGCGTCTGAGGACCCGGCTCCCCGAACAGATCATTCATAGACAAGGGGCACCCGGGGTAATGCTGGCGGTAGAAGGCCATCACGGCCTGGGCGTCCTCGTCGAACCACCCGTTCCAGAAACGGATGGCCTGGGCTTCATGGAGGTTCAGCCAGACGCGCCCCCCCTGGAACTGGGAGGCGGCGCCGAGGGTGGGCACATGGTGGGGGCTGTTGCCTGCTTCCACGATCACGGCCCGATAGGAATCCGGGGGCAGGACCTGGCCCCAGCTCTGGATGGGGAAGAAGCGCTGGCGGGGGGATCCCTTTGTGTGGAACAGGGATTCAAGCGGTTCAAGGGGGAGAGGGGCATAGGCGTCCAGCCGCCAGCGCTCGTCGGCGAAAAACCGGGCGGCAAAGGAGGCGACCCCATTGGGAGTGGGGGGGAGGATGGAGAGCAGGGCCAACCGGGGCAGGCCCGAGTCCGGAATGGAAACCTGCCGGATGGCCCACTGGTCGAGGCGAGGATCCGGAGGGGTCGGATGGAGGCCCGTCATCAGGCGTTTCAAGCCCCGGGCCCAGGGTCTGAGTCGGGTCCGTTCGAAGGTTTTCAGCCAGGACCGCATGGACATCGCCATTCCTTTGAAGCTGGAGGGTCCCAGGTCAGACGGGGCCTTGGAGGTCGCGGAGGGACCGGCCATGCGATTGGGCCTTGAAGTCCCGGTAGGCGAGCCATTCCAGCCAGGCCCGCCGGAACCGGAAGCGGAAGAGGTATTTCTGGATCTGGTAGGCGAGCCGCCGCTGGTTCGAGTGCAGGTGCTCGGGGAAGAACTCCTGGATGAAGAACCAACGGTTCCGCCGATTGTAGTACTCGACCACCGCGCTGCGAAGGCCAGACGAAAGCGACTCCTCGTGCGCCACCACCACACCCGGAAGGGAGGCGAGTGCCCTACCCTTTCGTCGCATAAGCAGTGAGAACGCTACGTCCTCGTAATACAGGAAGTAGTGGGGAGGGATGCCCCCCACCGCCATGGCCTCTACAACATGCATGAACACGGAACAGCCGTTGAGGAAGGTCAGGGGGTCCCGGAGGTGGATTGGGTCGGTCAGCACCTCGGTATGGAACGTGGGAAACACGAGCCGGCCACCGAAGATCATGCGTTTCCCGGTGGATATGGTGGTGCCCCAAAGGCCCACCTCGGGGTGCTCCCGGGCCTGCTCCACCAGGTCGCGGCTTGACCCTTCGAGGAGGAGGGTGTCGTTGTTCAACACCCAGGCGAAAGGTACTTGGTGGCGGACCAGAAGGGCCAGCCCCATGTTGTTGCCGCCGGCGTAACCCAGATTCTCCGGAATCTCCAATAGGCCAATCTGGCCCGCAGCCGGGAGGGCATCGTCTTCCGCCGTCAGCTTCCGGCAGGGAATCCCATGGCTCGCCAGGAGCTCTTCCACAGACCCTGTTGATGATCGGGCATCATTCTCGATCCACAGAATCCGGGTCTCAGGCCCTTCACGAGTCAGGAGGCTTCGGATGCAAGCAAGGGTGGAGTCCGGCTGGTGGTAGTTCAACACCAGGATTCCGACAACGGGGGTGGCAATCCTTGGATCAGCCCCTGTCATCGATGCTCCATGCCGATCTTCGGCGGTGTTCTAGCCATAAACCCGAAACCCTCCCATGATTTTCTTTGGTAGAACAAGAATAGGCTGGTTTCTCGGAGGGTGTCTGTGGACAAAAGATCAGCGATGAAGGGTGTGGTTCTTGCCGGGGGCACGGGTTCGAGGCTGTTCCCGCTGACCAAGGTGACCAACAAGCACCTGCTTCCGGTGGGGATGGCCCCCATGATCTGGCACCCGCTGTGGAAGCTCCAGGAGGCCGGGATCGAGGAGATCCTCATCGTCACGGGCACCGAGCACATGGGCGACGTGGTGGCGCTGATGGGCTCCGGCAAGGACTTCGGCTGCCGCTTCACCTACAAGGTGCAGGACGAGGCGGGCGGCATTGCCCAGGCGCTGGGCCTGGCGGAGAACTTCGCGGGCGGCTCGCCCATCTGCGTGATCCTGGGCGACAACATCTTCCAGGACAGCCTGAAGCCCGAGGCCGAAGCCTTCGAGAAGCAGGGGCAGGGGGCCCGCATCCTGCTGAAGCCCGTGGAGGACCCCCAGCGCTACGGCGTGGCCGAGGTGAGAGACGGCAAGGTGCTGGGCATCGAGGAGAAGCCCAAGCAGCCGAAGTCCAACCTCTCGGTGACCGGCATCTACTTCTACGATGCCACCGTGTTCGACATCATCCGCACCGTGAGGCCCTCGGGCCGCGGCGAGATGGAGATCACGGACGTGAACAACGCCTACATCGCCAAGGGCCAGCTGAGCTTCGGCACCTTCCAGGGCTGGTGGACCGACGCGGGCACCTTCCCGAGCCTGGCCCACGCCAACGAGCTGGCCATCCGGGAGGCCACGCCCTTCCCGCAGGCGAACGGCAGGAGCTAGGCATGACATTCCAGAAAGGCCCCATCGAGGGCGTGGTGATCACCTCCTTCCGCAAGTTCGTGGATGAGCGCGGCTGGCTGGCGGAGATCTTCCGGCACGACGAGCTGCCCGCCTGGTTCCGCCCCGAGATGTCCTACGTGAGCGTCACGAACCCTGGCGTGCTGAGGGGCCCCCACGAGCACGTGGACCAGGCGGACCTCTTTTGCTGGGTGGGTCCCGGCGACTTCAAGCTCACGCTCTGGGACAACCGCCCGGACAGCCCCACCTACCGGAACCGCATGGAAGTGGCCATGGGCGTGAACAACCCCGGCTCCGCCATCATCCCCAAGGGTGTCGTCCACTGCTACCGCTGCATCAGCGCCGAGCCCGGCTTCGTCATCAACTGCCCGGACCGCCTGTTCATGGGGCAGGGCAAGGCTGAACCCATCGACGAGATCCGCCACGAGGACGATCCCGAGAACCCGTTCGTGAAGGACGAACTGGCGCGTCGGGTGCACGCCTGATGCGCGTCCTCGTCACCGGCGCCTCGGGCCAGCTGGCCCACGCCATCCGGCAGGTCTGGTCGGACCATGACTTGGTACTGCCTGAGGAAGCCATCCTCGATCTCAGCCAGCAGTCTGCCATCCATTCGGTGGTGTCCAGCGTTCGCCCGGAGGTGGTGATCAACTGCGGCGCCTTCACCCAGGTGGACCGCTGCGAGTCCGAGCCGGAGCTGGCCCAGGAGATCAATGCCACCGCCGTGGGCTGGCTGGCGGAGGCCTGCGAGGCCCAGAAGGCCATGCTGATCCAGATCAGCACGGACTACGTCTTCGACGGCACGGGCACGCGCCCCTACCGGGAGGACGACCCCACGAACCCGGTGTCGGTGTACGGCCGCACCAAGCTGGAGGGCGAGCGCCAGGCCGCCCGCTGCTCCCGGCACCTCATCGCCCGCACCAGCTGGCTCTACGACGCCTGGGGCAAGAACTTCCTGAACACCATGCTGAACGCCGCCGCCCAGGGCCGGGTTCTGCGTGTGGTGGACGACCAGCGGGGCGCCCCCACCACCTGCCGGGCCCTGGCTCGCCAGCTCAAGGTGGCCGCCGAGCAGGGCTGGCAGGGTCTCGTGAATACCACCTGCGCCGGCGAGACCACCTGGCACGGCTTTGCCCAGGCCATTTTCAAGGGCCGTGGCATTGCCGCCGACCTCCACCCCTGCACCACCGCCGACTACCCCACTCCCGCCCAGCGCCCGGCCTATTCCGTCCTGGATGGCGCCCACCGCCGCAGCCTTGGTCCCGACCTCATGCCCGAGTGGGAAGCCGCTCTCCGGGAAGTGATCCAACGACCCGTGCTGTGATCGAGCCCTTCTTTCCTCAGTGTTTACCTCCCCTGTCTTCCGTGTCTCCCTGGTGAATCCCCATGTCTGAAACCATCCTCATCACCGGCGGTGCGGGCTTCATCGGCAGCAACCTGGTCCACCGCTGGCACCGCAACCACCCGCAGGACCGCATCCTGGTGCTGGACAGGCTCACCTATGCAGCGGATCCCAAGCAGATCAAAGGCCTCGATCGAGTGGAACTGGTGGTCGGCGATATCCAGAACCTGGAACTGGCCCGGTACCTCATCGAGAAGCACCGCATCGCGAAGGTCTTCCACCTGGCGGCGGAAAGCCACGTGGACCGCAGCATCTCGGGCCCCGCTGAGTTCATCCAGACCAACCTGGGCGGCACCTTCGCCATGCTGGAAGCCGCCCGTCAGGCCTGGGCTGGCCAGAAGGACTGCCGGTTCCTGCACATCAGCACGGACGAGGTCTACGGTTCCCTGGGCGAGGAGGGCAAGTTCTGTGAAACCATGGCCTACGCCCCCAACAGCCCCTACAGCGCCAGCAAGGCCGGCAGCGACCACCTGGTGCGGGCCTACCACCACACCTACGGCCTGAACGTCGTCACCACCAACTGCTCCAACAACTACGGTCCCCGCCAGCACCCGGAAAAACTCATTCCCCTGGCCATCACCCGCATGGCCAAGGGTGAGCCCATCCCCATCTACGGGGACGGGATGAACATCCGCGATTGGCTCTATGTCGAGGACCACTGCGCGGCCCTGGAGGCCGTCATGCTGAAAGGCATGGCCGGCGAGACCTACTGCGTGGGCGGCGACAACGAGCAGACCAACCTCGCCCTGGTGGACCTGCTCTGCGACCTCGTCGACCAGCACCTGGGCCGCCCCCAGGGCACCAGCCGCAAGCTCAAGACCTTCGTCCAGGACCGCGCCGGGCATGATCGGAGATACGCCATCGATGCAAGCCGGATCCAGTCGGAATTGGGTTGGAATCCGGAAACTGGCTTCCAGGTCGGCCTGGCGAGGACTGTGGGGTGGTACCTGCAGCAAGCGATTACGGGAGATACGGCATGCTGAAGTGGGTGTTGCGTAAGCTCTTGGCTGGAGATTTTAGGAATCTTGAGCGCCAGATCCGAGCCCAGGGAGAAGAGTTGGATGCCCTCCGATCGCGGATGGATCTTGACCCAAGCCTCGTGCGGGCCTTTCATCAGACCCGGGTCACAGAGGCTTATCTAAGTGCGTACGACGAAGTGGAGCCTCTCGTAAGCGTATGCGTGGCAACTTACAACCGAGCGGCGCTACTGACCGAGCGATGTCTTGCGTCCATTCTCACGCAGACATATCACAATCTAGATGTGGTGGTAGTGGGCGATGCCTGCACCGATGACACACCCGAGCGGGTCGCTGCCCTCGGAGATTCCAGAATCCGTTTCGAGAATTTGCCTACCCGGGGGAGTTACCCCCAGGATCCCGATCGGAGGTGGATGGTGGCTGGAACCATTCCAATCAACCGGGCCCTGGAGTTGGCCAAGGGGAGGTTCATCACGCACTTGGATGACGATGATTCAGTGCCGGCTGATCGTATTGCCAAATTGGTGGCCTACATCAAGGAGACTCAAGCCGATCTCCTTTGGCATCCCTTCGAATACGAGACCGCTAAAGGGAAATGGCGTGTCAATTCTGCTCTCGAATTTCGGAAAGCACAGGTGACCACCTCTTCCGTGTTCTACCATGAGTGGCTGAAGAACATCCCCTGGGACCTGGATGCCCACCAATATCTCGAGCCGGGAGATTGGAACCGATTCCGGAAAATTCAATGGATAGGCGCAAGAGTCGCCAGGCACCCCGACCTGCTGCTGCGCCACTTCAAGGAACGGAACAACTCCCAATGACCGATCGAATTCCCTTCCTCCGCCCTTCACTGGTGCCGAGCCAGTCCTACTTTGGCCTGCTGCAGCGGATTGACTCAACGCATCTCTATTCCAACTATGGGCCTCTCTGCACGGAATTTGAAGCTCGGGTAATCGCCGAGGCCTATGATGGTGCCGGATCCTTGTGCACAGTCAACAACGCCACCATCGGCCTTGTGCTTGCCATCCAGCAGTCGCGTCGACCGGGCCGGTATGCGGTGATGCCGAGTTTCACCTTTGCCGCCACACCCCTTGCTGCCCAGTGGGCCGGCCTTGATCCCTACTTCGTGGATGTTGATCCGGAGACCTGGTGCCTGGACCCGATCAAACTTCAAGAAGCCTTGGATCATCTAGGGGAGGAGATTGCTGTGGTGGTGCCATATGCCACCTTCGGCACCGGCTTGGACTTGAAGTTCTATGCCGAACTTCATCGCTCAAGTGTTCCCGTGGTGGTGGATGCCGCCGCCAGCTTTGGCACCCAGGTGGATGGTGAGTGGTACGGGAAAGGATTTCCTGGATTCGTGGTTTTCAGCTTCCATGCCACCAAAGCCTTCGGCATCGGAGAAGGCGGAGCCGTCTACAGCGCAGACACCGTTGCCCTGCAGCGACTGAGGCGCGCCGGCAATTTCGGATTTGGGGCCGACCGCGCATCTTGTGATCAAGGGCTGAACAGCAAAATCAGCGAGTACACCGCGGCCATAGCCTTGGCTACTTGGGAGGCCTATCCCGAGAAGGTAAGTCGCCGACGGGCGATCCATGACTCCTATGAAACCGAACTGGCTGCTCTCAACTTGGGCGAAGTGGGTTGGCAGACTCAGAAGGTTCGGGGAGCTGTCCCGTTCCAGTTCATGCCGCTCCTCTCCCCTGAGGGTGTCCTGAACCGGCAGGTGGTGGATCGACTGTCAGATCTGGGTGTTGAGTGCCGCACTTATTTCAGCCCAGCCTGCCACCAGCAGCCACAGTTTTCCGGCTGTCCCCACGCAGGTCTAGAGGTGACCGAGAGCCTCTCCCGTCGAATTTTGAGTCTGCCCTTGTGGGAGGGGATGACCTCGGCACATGTTGAGCGAATCTTGCGGGGAATCACGGGATGAGCAGGAACCTGATCATCTGGGGTTGCGGAGGGCATGGCCGTGAAGTAAGCCATCTCTGCGAACAAATCGGAATCGAGGTGGTGGGGTTCCTGGATGAAAGACCCCATATGAAAGGGGTCGTAGTCGATGGCGTGCCGGTGCTGGGCGACATCACGGACATCCTGCCACTTCGAGGCAAGGTTCCGGTTTTCTGTGGCGGTGTAGGGGACCCCGCTTTGAAGCGCCATTTCTTTGAGAAATCGATGGATTCAGGATTTGGACTGGCTTCGGCACTTATACATCCGGGCGTCTACCTCTCGAAGCGCTCGCATATCGGACCCGGAACCATGGTCGCCGAGGGTTGCATCCTGACTGTGAACGTGGATGTCGATGCCCATGTGACTCTGAATCGCAGTGTCAACCTGGGGCACGACGTGAGGATTGGAAAGTTCGCCACCCTTTCTCCGGGCGTGGTGGTGAGCGGAAATGTGGATGTCGGAGAGGGCGCCTACTTGGGAACAGGGTGCATCATTCGAGAAAAGATTCAGATTGGCGCCTGGTCTGAGGTGGGCGGCGGCGCCTTCGTGGCCAAACCCGTCATCAGCAGGACTCTAGTGGTGGGAGTCCCCGCCGCATTCAAGAAGGACCTTTAATGGGGCTCATGCGCAAGGTCCGTCATGCTGCCCGGGATCACTGGCCAGTAGTGGCTGCTAGGTGCTTCTTCTGGCTGAAGGTTTTCCTCCATCGCATAGGGCCCCGACGGGGACTGAAGCGATTACACGTGGGGTGTGGACGTAACCGATTTGAAGGTTGGATCAACGCTGACATTGATCCCAGGGCCGAACTCGTCATCTTCCTGGAGCGGCGCCTCCCCTTCTCAGACGGTGCCCTCGTTCGGATCTACTCGGAGCATGTGCTGGAGCATGTGCCCTACGCCACCGGCTTAGCTTTCCTCAAGGAGGCACACCGGACGTTGCAGAAGGGCGGTGTGCTGCGTATTGCCATGCCAGACCTCCAGGAGTTGGTCGCTGGCTATCATTTGGAAGATTGGAGAACCCGTCTGGATTGGGTCCGGTGGCCCGAATACGCATTCATCAGGACACGCGCCGAGATGATCAATATCGGCTTCCGGTGGTGGGGCCACCAACACCTTTATGATCGAGAAGAATTGGAGCGTGTGTTGCGCGAAGCAGGATTTCAGCAGATATCCTTCCCGGCCAACCTGGAGAGTGATCATGTAGACCTGCGGGGGCTGGAAACCCGTAAGGACAGTCTTCTCGTGGCCGAAGCCATCCGATGAAGAAGCGCTCCCGTCGGTTATTCACCTGTCTGATGGACCTTTTCGCCTGCGGAGTCCTGCACGCTCAAGTCGTTCCAGGATGGTCAGGGGCCGTTCCTTTGGGAGCAGATCAGCCTGGAGGCGGTTGGTTGGGGGCAAGCCTTTGGAGTGCCGATAAACACGGCCCACCGGCTCCCTTCGTCCAATCCCTGGGGCTTGGGAATGCGCTGACCGGGAATGGTGCCTCCTTCTCCGTGGGCTGGAAGGCCGGAGCATGGGATCTGGCTCTTCGTACCATTGCCTTCAGGTCCGCGGATGGATCTGGTCGATTGGAATTGGACCGCGGGCACATTCAGTTCCAAAGCTCGGGTGGTTGGCGCTATTCCCTGGAACAGGAGCCAATCGTATGGGGCTACGGGTTGAATGGTGGCTACCTGTTGGGGGAAGCCGGCCGGGCCTTCCCTAAGCTTCACTTGACAAGCCCCATGGCACCGCGATGTTGGTTCTCCGTGCCTTTGGGCAGATGGAGGGGTGAATTTTTCGTCGGGCGCCTGGAAAACCAAAGGAAGCTGCCAGAGAACCTGCAGGACCCCTCCTATCGCAGCCGTTTCATCGCAAAAACGGGAGATCCCCAACGCCCCTTTCTCTCAGGTTTTCGTGCAGAAGCCGTCTTCGGTGACAATGTAGAGTTCTACCTGAACTGGATTAATTTATTTGGAGGCATCGAGGATGGTGTCGACATCACTCGCGGCTATGGCCTAGGGGACTACCTGACGGCCATGACCGGGGGCAAAGACACCCTCATCGAAAATGGTTCCGACATGAGCCAGCCTCAATCAGGCTTGAAGAACAGGAAGGCCAGAAGCGCGTCCAATTCCGATGTGGGAATGCGGATCCGGTTTACCTTTCTCGAAGATATGCTGCGGGCCCGGGATGTTCGCTTGTACGTCAGCCGGGGATCAAAGGCTGTGAACAATGTCACCTTCGGGCTGATCGCCCACCGGCCGGGATACTATCTTGGAAAGGATCTGAATGCGGACTGGAGGGCGCTGGTGAATATCTCGCCCTCGAACATCTGGCATCGCACTTATCGATATACCGCACCCAGCCCCCAGGTCCCCAACGACACCATCGGGATCCTCATGGATTGGCCGCGCTGGAAGGTTGGACTGGAATACATCGATACCGTCAATGCCCGCAGCCAGTTCGACAACCGGGGTGTGGAAGGGGGGCACAGATCCTTCACTCACTGGGATTATAAATCCGGATTCTATTTCGAAGGCGATGCTCTCGGGTCCGCTCTCGGCGGAGAGGCCCGCTACGGAACCATTCACGTACATTGGTGCCCGACGCAAGAATGGCGAGTCCTTCTCTGGCTGCACGCAGGGGACCGCCCCTTTCGGGATGTGCTTACAGATTGGTTGCTGGATCATCCTGGTAAGGCGCCGGTGCGCAATCGATTCAGCGGGCTTCAAACGGTGGTCGAGCAGCACGGACCCTCGGGAAGGCTACTGCGGTTGGGGTTCAGCACCCAGCGGCAATCCGCCGTCCTGAATGAGCAAGGATTGGCTGGTATTGGATTCCGCTGGTTCACCGAGCTGGGATGGACCTGGTCCAGGCTTCCCTAGTCAGCCCTGAACAAGACGAAGAACTAGGTCAGGGACACGATGCATGATGTACGTCCGACACTCCTGCCGCATCGAACCGGAGAAGGTCGCCTCGATTCTCTTCCCCCCCTTCTCAGGCGCGTCCAAGACCACGACCTCAGTCCCGATGAGGCCACGCTCATGCAGCATCTGGAACAACTTCGGCCGGGCTCGGCGGCCAGCCTCTGGTTCTTATGGCAGGCCAAATCCTCGGTGTGTCTTGGACCTGCATCATTTTCCATCCGGATGATGCGACTCATGCGGGTTTCGCTTTCAAGCATCCGAGCGATATAGGCACGAGCGGCGACGGCTGGCGGAAGGTGCGGGTTGATATACCCATCAGGGTCGCTGTATCTACAATATCCATGGGGGCGGACGGTACCGGTATTATGAAAACGATGCTCTTCGATTCCCCATCCTCTTTCGGCCGCGCCTTCCGCATCCTCACCTTCGGCGAAAGCCACGGGGCCGCGGTGGGCGTGGTGATGGATGGCGTGAAACCGGGGCTGCCCTTCGACCTGGAGGCCATCCAGAAGGAGCTGGATCGGCGGCGCCCGGGCCAGTCGGACCTGGTGACGCCGCGGAACGAGGGGGATCGGGTACAGGTACTCAGCGGCGTCTTCGAGGGCCGGACCACGGGCCATCCCATCGCGCTGGCGGTGTTCAACCAGAACCAGCGGAGCGGCGACTACAAGGCCATCACAAACCTCTTTCGGCCCGGCCATGCGGACCTCACCTATGACCGCAAGTACGGGATCCGCGACCCCCGGGGCGGCGGACGCAGCAGCGGCCGGGAAACTTTGGCGCGGGTGGCGGCCGGCGCCTGGGCCAAGCAGCAGCTCGTCGACCTGGGTGTGACGGTGCGTGGGTTCAACCGGGAGATCGCCGGCATCGCCGGCACCGTGGTGGATTGGAGCTTCGTGGAAGCCAATCCGCTCCGGGTGGCGGATCCCGGAACCTTCCCGGCCCAGCGCTCGGCCGTGGAATCCGCCCTGGCCGAAGGCGACAGCGTGGGGGGGGTCTGCGAGGTGTGGATCGAGGGCCTGCCTGTGGGACTGGGTGATCCGGCCTTCGGCAAGCTGGATGGCCTGCTGGCCCTGGCCTGCATGTCCATCGGCGCCGTGAAGGGCGTGGAACTGGGGGCGGGCTTCGAGAGTGCCCGACGGCGCGGCAGCGAGAACAACGATCCACTGGGCCCCGAAGGGCCCCTCAAGAACGACGCGGGCGGCACCCTGGGGGGGATCAGCACCGGCGCCCCCGTGGTGGTGCGCCTGGCGGTCAAGCCCACCAGCTCGATCTCCAAGGTCCAGAAGACCATCGACCGCGAAGGGCATGCCGCCGACATCTCCACCAGGGGGCGCCACGATCCCTGCATCGCCCCGCGCATCGTGCCCGTGGCCGAAGCCATGTGCGCCCTGGTGATCTACGACGCCTGGCTCACCCAGCAGGCCCTCCGGGAGGGCTCGGTGGCGCCGGCGGCGGAGTGGGACTGGGGCGCCCTGGAGGCGCTGTTCCCAAGCTGACTTGATTGTGATGACCGCCACGTTCCCGGTCGCATGACGAACTGATGACCTTGCCCTCTCCGGGCCAATTGACAATCGGATCCGATATGGAACCCGTTCTCCTCAGCTTCCACGCTCCCATCCACGACCTGGACCTGGTGGCCCAGCACGTGGTCCGGGACGGCGTGCCCGCGCGCCTCCGGGAGTGGCAGCGTGCTTCCGGCGCGCGGGAGCTCGTCTACCTGGCCACCTGCCAGCGGGTGCTCTGGATGGTCTGGGGTGGCGACCCCGGATCCCTGAACCCCGGGCCGGGCGTTCGCCGCTACGAAGGGGAAGAGGCCTGGGTGCACCTGCTGGCCATGTCCGCCGGCCTGGAATCCGCCAACCTGGGAGACCGGGAAATCCCCGGACAGATGAAGGATGCCCTCGAAGCGGCCCGCCAGGTGGGCGTGGCCGGTGACGAGGCCCAGGCTGTCTTCGAGGACGTGATCCGGGAGGGGCAGCGCCTGCGGGCGCGGCTGGGGCTGGCCGACGGGAACGTCAGCGTCGCCACGGTGGCCCTCAAGCATCTGTGCGAGGGGCTTCCGGAAGGCTCCTCCATCGCGCTGGTGGGCGTCGGCCCCATGACCCAGTACCTGGCCGAGCGCCTGCCGGAGCGCGGCTTCAAGGTCTCCGTGGCCAACCGCACCAAGGGCAAGGCCCACGACCTGGCGGATCCCCTGGGCCTTGCGGTGGTGGACCTGCCCCAGCTCCAGCGGGACCCCGCCGGCTTCCAGGCCATCGTGAGCGCCACCGCCGCTCCGGAACCGATCTTCACCCTGGATGCCTGGCAGACCCTCAAGCGCCCCATCCTCCGCATCCTCGACCTGGCCCTGCCCCCGGATTCTGAGCCCGGCCTCGAGCAGCTGCCCTGGGTCCACCGCGTGGACCTCTCCGCCTTTCTGGCCCAGACCGCCACGGCGCGGGCCCAGCGGGCCGAGGCGGCCACCAAGGCCGAGGCCTTCCTCGTGGGCGCCGCCGGCCGGCTGCGCCACCGGGCCCATGCCCGGGGCCACAAGCGCCACCTGGCCAGCGCCCAGGAGCGCCTGGATTCGGCCTGGGGCGCCCTGGAGGCCGAGGTGAAGGCGCTGGAGGACTCCATGCAGGGGCTGGACGAGGCCCAGCGCGAGGCCCTCAAGGAGATCCTGACCCGCGGCCGTACCCTGGCCTTCCGGGCCCTGATCCAGACCCACCCCAAACCCACCCCGAATGCAGAGGCGGACCAGCCATGAAGCACGTGACCGTCGCCACCCGCGGATCCGCTCTGGCCGTGGGCCAGGCCGAGCCCCTGGTGAGGTTCCTGGAATCGAAGGGCTACGAGGTCTCGTGGCGCAAGTTCTCCACCTCCGGCGACCAGTGGCTGCAAGGGCCCCTGGACAAGCAGGTGGGCGGCGGGTTCTTCACCAAGGAACTGGAAGACGCCATGGCTGCGGGGGCCGCCGACCTCCTCATCCACAGCCTCAAGGACGTGTCCCTGGAGCGGCCCGCGGGCATCGTCTCGGCCTGCATCCCCAAGCGGGAGGATCCCTCCGACTGGCTGGTGATGCGCCCCGACGCGCCCGAGGACCTCACCATCGGCACCAGCGCCGTGCGCCGGGAGCGGGTCCTGAGCCAGCTGTTCCCCAAGGCCCGCTTCACCTGGATCCGCGGCAACGTGCAGACCCGCCTCCAGCGGGTGAGGGATGGGGTCCTGCGCGAGGCGCCCCTCCACGCGACCCTGCTGGCCGCCGCGGGCTTGAAGCGCCTGGGGCTGGACCTGGCGGGCCTCACCGTGCGGCCCCTGACGCCGGAAGAGCTGCCCTCGGCACCAGGGCAGGGGGCTCTCCTGGCGGAGGCGCGGGCGGACCGTCCCGACCTGATCGAGGCCCTGGCAGAACTCCACGACACCATGACCGCCCGCTGCGTCACCCTCGAGCGCCGGGTGCTGGCCGGCATCGGCGGGGGCTGCCAGCAGCCCCTGGGCGCCCTGGCAACCCCCCAAGCGGACGGCAGCCTGCTGCTTCGGGCGGCCTATGCGCCAGATGGGGAACTCCGCCGGGCCGAGGCCCGGGGCACGGATGACGCTCTCCTCCTGAAGACCGTCCTCCAGGGCATCGGCCTCTCATGACCGCGGCGGTTCCGCTCCCGCGCCTGGCCCTGGCCCGGCCCGCCCAGCACCCGCTGGCGGACACCGCGCGCAAGGCGGGCTGGGAGCCTGTGCCGTACGCGTTCACCAGCCTCAAGATCACCTCCAACCCGCCCCCGATGCCTTTCGAGGCTGTCAGCGCCTTCGTGGCCCTGAGCCCGGCTGGGGCCAAGGTGGCGGCCCCCGCCCTCCCGGGTGGGATGGTCTGCCTGCTCCAGGGCGCCGGTACGGCGGATGCGCTGGGCCGCGAGGACCTGGAGATCCATCTTCCCGCCGAAGCCAGGGCCGAGGCACTTTGGAGCCTTCTGCAGACCCGGTATCCCGGGGGTGGCGACTTCATCCTGGCCCGGGGCGAGCGGAGCCGGGAGTTCCTCGAGGTGGTGGCCAGGGGGACGGACTGGCGGATCCACCCCTGGGTGACCCACCGCGAGGTCGCGCAGGATCCCTTCCCGGCCCTGCCAGAGGTGGAGGGGGTCCTGGCCCTGAGCCCGCTGCAGGCGGAGATCCTGGCTCCCATCGCCCATGCCGTGCAGCGCTTCGCCTGGGGCGAGGCCACGGCCCAGGCCTTCGCGCGGGCCGGGGCGCCCGCCCACGCCTACTGCGAACCGAAGCCCGGCCTGCTCTGGGCCATGCTCGCGCAACACCTGAACAAGGAGGAGTCCCCATGCTGAACCGCTCCCGCCGCCTCCGCACCAGCGCCGCCATGCGCAACCTGGTCGCCGAAACGGACCTCCGCCCGCGCCATCTCATCCAGCCCCACTTCGTGGTGCCCCAGGCCGGCAGCACCGAGATCGCCAGCATGCCGGGCATCGTCAACGCCGGCGTGGAGGAGACGCTGCGCCAGGTGGAGAAGGACCTGAAGAAGGGCCTCTCCAGTGTGCTGCTCTTCGGTGTGCCGGACGATACCTCCAAGACGCCCGATGCCCGCTACGCCTGCGACCACAACGGCGTGGTGCCCGTGGCCGTGAAGGCGCTGAAGAAGGCCTTCGGCTCGGACCTCATCGTCATGACGGACGTCTGCCTCTGCGGCTGCACCAGCCATGGCCACTGTGGCCTGGTGGACGAGAACGGCGTGGTGCAGAACGACGAGACCCTGCCCATCCTGGCGGAGATGGCCCTTCGGCACGCCGAGGCGGGCGCCGACGTGGCCTCCCCCAGCGACATGATGGACGGCCGGGCCGGCGCCATCCGCGAGCTCCTGGACAAGAACGGCTTCACCCAGACCAGCATCCTCTGCTACGCCATCAAGCACTCCGGCGCCTACTACGGACCCTTCCGCGAGGCCGCCCACAGCAGCCCCAAGTTCGGCGACCGCAAGACCTACCAGATGGACCCCCGCAACGCCCGCGAAGGCCTGCGCGACGCGCTGCTCGACATCGAGGAGGGCGCGGACATGCTCATGGTCAAGCCCGCCCTGCCGAACCTGGACCTCATCTGGCGCCTCCGCCAGGCCACGCTGGCGCCCATCTGCGCCTACCACGTGTCCAGCGAGTTCAGCAGCGTCAAGGCCGCCGACCGCCTCGGCTGGGTGAACGGGGACCAGCTGATGTACGAGCACCTCATCGCCATCCGGCGCGCCGGCGCCGACATGATCGTCACCTACGCCGGCCGCGAGGCCGTGGAGAAAGGCTGGATCTCGTGAGCAACGACACCCTCTTCCAGGAAGCTCTCACCCACTTCCCCGGTGGCGTCTCCAGCCCCGTGCGGGCCTTCCGGGCCGTGGGCGGCACGCCCAAGTTCTTCAAGAAGGCCTCGGGCGCCTGGTTCGAGGACGAGGACGGCCAGCGCTTCCTCGACCTCTGCATGTCCTGGGGCCCGCTGATCCTGGGCCACGCCCACCCCGACATCCTGGCGGCCGTGACCGAGTCCATGCAGGAGGGCCTCACCTTCGGCGCCCCCAGCCGCCGCGAGCTGGCCCTGGCCCGCAAGATCAAGGAGATGGTGCCCTTCGTGGAGAAGATGCGCTTCGTGTCCTCGGGCACGGAAGCCGTCATGTCCGCCCTGCGCGCCGCCCGCGGCTTCACGGGCCGGGACCGCATCCTGAAGTTCGAGGGCTGCTACCACGGCCACAGCGATGGCCTGCTGGTGAAGGCCGGTTCCGGCCTCGTCACCTTCGGCGCCCCCACCAGTGCCGGCGTGCCCAAGGGCATCGCCGAACTGACCTCGGTGGTGACGCTGGACGACCTGGAGACCCTGGAGCGCACCTTCGCGGAGATCGGGAACGAGCTGGCCGCAGCCATCATCGAGCCCATCCCCGCCAACAACGGCCTGCTGCTCCAGCGTCCCGAGTTCCTCAAGCGCCTGCGCGAGCTCTGCACCCAGTACGGCGTGGTCCTCATCTTCGACGAGGTCATCAGCGGCTTCCGCGTGGCCCCCGGCGGCGCGGCGGAGCGCCTGGGCATCACGCCGGACCTGGCCACCTACGGCAAGATCATCGGCGGCGGCATGCCCGTGGGCCTCTACGGCGGTCGCAAGGACATCATGGGCGTGGTCGCGCCGGACGGACCGGTCTACCAGGCGGGCACGCTGTCGGGCAACCCCGTGGCCATGGCCGCCGGCCTCGCCACCATGGAGAAGCTGACGCCCGCCTTCTACGCGGGACTGGAAGCCAACGCCGCCAAGTGGGCCGCGGCCTTCGAGACCATCCCCGGCCTCCACTGCCCCCGCTACGGCAGCCTGCTCTGGCCCCTGTTCCAGGACGGCGTCCGCCGCAGCGACGCGGTGAAGGGTGAGGCCATCAGCACCTTCAACCGCCTGCACAAGGCCCTGCTGGGCCAGGGCGTCTACCTGCCGCCCAGCGGCTACGAAGTGGCCTTCCTCGGCGCCGCCCACGGCGAGCCCGAGCTGGCCCACTTCCAGCAGGCCGTGGCCGCCGTGGCCAAGGATTTCGCCTGATGTTCCGGGGCGCGGGCGGACGATTCGCCGGCGCCTCCGTGGTTTTCTGTGATGACATATACCCGGTGATGTGATGACCCAGCCCCTCCTCCGCGTCCTGAACGGCGAAGCCCTCGACAAGCCCCCGGTGTGGTTCATGCGCCAGGCCGGGCGCTTCCTGCCGGAGTACCGCGAGGTGCGGGCCAAGGTCACGTTCGAGCAGCTGCTCAACGACTCGGACCTGGCCGCGGAGGTGACGCTGCAGCCCATCCGGCGGTTCCCGCAGATCGATGGCGCGATCATCTTCAGCGACATCCTGGTGATCCTGGATGCCCTGGGCTGCGAGGTGACGATCCCCGAGGGCGGGCCCCGCATCGGCAAGACACTGGACCAGATCGACATCAACCGACCCCTGGACGAGAAGGTCTTCGAGCCGGTCTGCAATGCCATCCGCAAGGTGAAGGCGAACCTGCCCGAGAAGGTCACGATGCTCGGTTTCGCCGGGGCCCCCTGGACCCTGCTGGCCTACGGCATCGAAGGGAAGGGCAGCAAGAGCTGGGCGAAGGCCAAGGCCTTCATCCACCAGAATCCCGTGCTGGCCCAGAAGTGGATGGACAAGCTCGCGGACGCCGCGGCCCGCCTGCTCAACCTGCACATCGAGGCCGGCGCCCAGGGCGTGCAGCTCTTCGACACCTGGGCCGGTGAGCTGGACGCCGACGACTACGCGACCTTCGCCCTGCCTTCCGTGGAGCGCACGCTTTCCCAGGTGACGGCCGCGCCCACGCTATTCTTCGCCCGCACCGGCTACCTGCCGGATTCATTGAACAACCTGCCCTGCAAGGGCCTGGCCGTGCCCTGGCAGGTGCCCATCAGCGAGGCCCGGCGCCGCTTCCCCAAGATGGTGCTCCAGGGCAACCTCGATCCCGTGGCCCTGCTGGCAGGCGCCGACACGGCCAAGCGGAAGGCCCGGGCCATCGTGGATGCCATGAAGGGCCACCCCCACATCTTCAATCTGGGCCACGGGCTTACGCCCGAGACCGACCCCGCGGTGGTGGCCGCCGTCCTTGACGAGGTGAAGGCATGAACCAGCTCGCCGATCTCATCCGCCGCTACGACCGTCCTGGCCCGCGCTACACCGGCTATCCCATGCCGCCGGTCTGGTCGGACGACTTCCCGGAGCCCGAGGTCCTCTCGGCCCTAGAACGGGCCAACGCCCGGAAGGACGAGGCCCTGTCGCTCTACCTGCACATTCCGTTCTGTCCCCGGCGCTGCGCCTACTGCGGCTGCAACGTGGTGGTGAGCCCCCAGTACGATCCCGTGGAGGCCTACCTGGCGGCAGTGACCAAGGAGCTGGACCTGGTCTGCTCCCGCCTGAAGGACCGCCGCAAGGCCCTGCAGCTGCACTGGGGCGGCGGCACGCCCACCTACCTGAACGCGGCGGACCTCAAGCGCACCTTCAACCTGTTCAAGGAGCGCTTCGAGTTCCAGCCCGGGGCCGAGATCGCCATCGAGGTGGATCCCACCTTCCTGGAGCCGGACCAGTTGCCGGCCCTGCGCGAGATGGGCTTCAACCGCGTCTCCTTCGGCGTGCAGGACCTGGACGAGAACGTGCAGGCCCTCATCACCCGCGGCCAGACCTGGGACCACACCCTCACGGCCATGCGCCAGTGCCGGGACCTGGGCTTCGAAGGCGTGAACCTGGACCTGGTCTACGGCCTGCCGGGCCAGACCATGGACACCTTCCGCCGCACGCTGGAATCCACGCTGGAGCTGTCGCCGGACCGCATGGCCATCTACGGGTTCGCCTATCTGCCCAGCATCATGCCCTTCCAGCGCAGCATCCCGGCGGAGACGCTGCCCACGCCCGAGCTGCGCCTGGACCTGCTGCTGCTGGCCTCGGACATCCTCGAGAAGGCGGGCTACGTGGCCATCGGCATGGACCACTTCGCCCATCCCGACGATCCCATGGCCAAGGCCGTGCTGGAGGGGAAGCTCATCCGCAACTTCATGGGCTACGCCGTGAAGGCGGGTACGGACCTGGTGGGCTTCGGCCCCAGCGCCATCTCCAACGTGGCCGGCGTGTATGCCCAGAACGAGAAGATCCTCGCCAAGTGGGAGCGCAGCATCACGGACGGCCATCTGGCGGTCCACAAGGGCCACCGCCTGTCCGAGGACGATGAGCTCCGCCGCTGGGTGATCCACCACCTCATGGGCCACTTCGAGCTGAAGTGGGACGACCTGAAGCAGCGCTTCGGCGTGGACGGCCCGGTGCTCTTCGCCGATGCCGTGGCCCAGTTGCAGGAGGAAGTGCCGCAGGGCACCGTGGAAGTCCGTCCCGAGGGCGTCTTCATCACCGATCTGGGCCGCCGCTTCGTCCGCAACCTGGTGCAGCCCTTCGACGCCTACCTGGCAAAGCTCAGCGCCAAGACGCCTTTTTCCAGGACGGTGTGACGCAGTCCATTGAATAGCTGACCCAAAGGCCTACATTCAAGAGTGTGGAGACCCGCCCGCCCGGGCCTTGGCTCCGCAGCCGATGGCCTCTCCGGTGGTCTCCGCGAACCTGCCTGGCCCGCCAGGCGATGTCGCGGAGGATTCCATGTCTCGGACTCTGTTCCTGCTGCTCCCGGCCCTGGTGCTCCAGGCCGGGGAATCGGCCATCCCGAACGCCGTGGAGGTGCGTTCCGGCATCTTTGTCCTGCGGGGAGCGCCCAACCTGGCGATCTGCGACGCCATGAAGAAGGAGCACATCACCCATGTCATCGACCTCCGCCGGGATGAGGAACCCAACCTCGACTGCGAGTCCGAGTCCTCCCGCCTGCAGGACCTGGGGATCCACTACCAGCGCTACGCCATCACCAAGACGCCGCCGGCCGCGGATTTCGATTTCCTGAGGGCCCTCCTGCGGGACCTGCCGAAGGGATCGAAGGTGCTCGTCCACTGCAGCAACGGGAACCGCGCCGCCGCGGCCGTCTGCCCCTGGCTGGTGCTGGACAAGGGCATGCCTGTGGCCGATGCCATGCGGATTGCCGGTGAGGCTGGATTGAAGCTGCCCGAGACCCAGGAAGCGGTGCGGCGCTACCTGGCCAAGATGGGTCGCGCCTGAGGTCGGCTCAGGCCTTGGGCTCCAGGTACATCCCCTCGATCTGGGCGGCGTACATCTGATTGACGACCCGCCGCTTCACCTTCAGCGAGGGGGTGAGCTGTCCACCTTCCAGGGTCATCTCCTCGTCGAGCAGGACCATCTTCTTGATGCGCTCATAGTTCGACAGGCGCTCGTTGACGCGCTCGACGCGGCTGCCGATCTTCGCGTAGACCAGGGGATTCTGGATGAGCTCGGCGTGGCTCTTGAAGGTGATCTTCTTGTAGCCGGCCCAGCGGACCAGGCTGTCGAAGTTCGGCACGATGAGGGCGCTGATGAAGTTCCGCTGGTCGCCGATGAGCACGGCCTGGGAGATGTACTTGTCCACCTTGAGCAGGTTCTCGATGGGCTGCGGGGCGACCTTCTTGCCGCCGCTGGTGACGATGAGCTCCTTCTTCCGGTCCGTGATGTAGAGGCGTCCCTGGTCGTCCAGGTGCCCGATGTCGCCGGTGTGGAAATAGCCCTCCTCGTCGATGGCCTCCCGGGTGGCCTTCTCGTTGTTCCAGTAGCCCAGCATGATGTTCGGGCCCTGGCAGAGGATCTCGCCATCCTCCGCGATCTTCACGAAGGGGCGGCCGTTCCAGTCCTGGTAGAGAGGGCGTCCCACACAACCGGGGATCACCTCGCCGAAGCGGTTCACGGTGATGATCGGGCTGGTCTCCGTCAGGCCGTAGCCCTCGAGGATGGGGATGCCGAGGATCCAGAAGAACTCCATGATCTTCCCGCCCAGGGGGGCACCGCCGCTGACAGCGATCTTCATCCGGCCGCCGGTCTTCTGGCGGATCTTCTCGAAGACGATGGCCTTGGCCGTGCGGTACCACAGGCCCTTCCAGGAAGGGGGCTCCTGGCCCTTCAGCAGGTAGGGGACGGCCTGGCGGCCGGCCAGCATGGCCCAGTGGAAGATCAGGCGCTTGATGAAGCTGCCCGCGGAGACCGTGTCGTAGATCTTGGCGTAGATCTTCTCGTAGATGCGGGGCACCGAGGCCATGAGGGTGGGGCGGACTTCCAGCATGTCGGCGGCGACGGTGGCGACGCTCTCGGCATAGTAGATCGAGGCGCCGGCGTGGAACCAGAGGAAGTGGCCGGCCATGCGCTCGAAGATGTGGGTGAGGGGCAGGAAGCTCAGGGCCCGCTCATTGTCCGTGATGTTGGACACCGTGGCCCGGCCCGCGAGGACATTGGACACCAGGTTGCCGTGGGTGAGGATGGCGCCCTTGGGATCGCCCGTGGTGCCGGAGGTGTAGATGAGGGTGAGGATGTCCGAGGCCTTCCGCCGCTCGCCCCAGGCGCGGACCTCCGGGCGACGGGACTCCATGGCCTCCCCCTCGTGCTGGAGATCCGACCAGAGCATCAGGTTCCTGCCCGTGCCTGTGGGAAGGTCCCCGTCCATCAGCACGGCGGCTTCCAGGTCGGGCAGACTCTCCCAGTGCGCGAGGACCTTGTCCAGCTGCTCGCGGGTCGAGCAGAGCACCCACCGGGCCTGGCTGTCCCGGAGGATGAAGGCAGCCTGTTCGCCGTTCAGCGTGGCGTAGATGGTGACGTCCGGAACGCCCTGGATGGCGCAGGCGAAGTCGGCGATGGCCCACTCGGGGCGGTTCTCGGACATGAAGGCCACGTGGTCCCCGGTCTTGACCCCCCGGGCGGCCATGGCCAGCGCCAGCCGCTCGACCTGCGCCACCAGTTCCGCGTGGGAGATGGGCACGTAGACCCCGTTCCGCTTCGAAGCCAGCGCGTCCGGCAGGTTCCTCTCCGCTGCCGCATAGAAAAGCTGGGCAATGGTCTCGATGGGCTGCGCCACAATGACTCCAGATACTTGGGGATGTGGGGACATGGTAGCAGGGAATGCCGCGGCACCGCTGGGGGAGGGCATCCAGGCCTTCCACCTGGAACAGCAGGCCCGTGGCGTGTCTCCGCACACCGCGCGCGCGCAGCGCGGCGACCTGGACAAGCTCCTGGACCACGCCGTCCGCTGTCAGTGGAACGGCTGGGAGGTGAGCCCCCGCACAGTGCGCGGCTTCGCTCTGGAACTGGGGGACCGGGGCCTCGACCCTGCCAGCCAGGCCCGCATTCTCTCCACGGCCAGGACCTTCTTCCGCTGGCTGTGGGAGACTCGGCGCATTTCGAAGAACCCCGCCTCCGGCCTGCGGAATCCAAAGCAGCCCAAGCGGCTCCCCGCGTTCCTCACCGAGGGCGAGAGCCAGGCCCTGCTGGATCTTCCGCCGGCCGTGGACTTCCCGTCCGCACGGCTGACCTGCCTGCTGGAGCTGCTCTATGCTTCGGGCCTGCGCGTCTCCGAGCTGGTGGGCCTGGATCTCCAGGACCTGCTGACGGGCGAGCGCACGCTGAGGGTGCTGGGCAAGGGGCGCAAGGAGCGCCTGGTGCCCTATCACCTGCAGGCCGGTGAGGTCCTGGGGGCCTACCTCGGCTTCCGGTCCGCCTTCCTCGCCCAGAAGGAACTGCCTCCGAGCCCGGCCCTCTTCCTCAACCAGCGGGGCGGGCGGCTCACGCCCACCAGCGTGCGCGCCCTGCTGCGCTCAGCCCTGGAGGCCGCGGCGGTGCGCTCCCGCGTGAGCCCCCATGCCCTGCGCCACAGCTTCGCCACTCACCTGCTGAACCGGGGCATGGATCTGCGGGCCATCCAGGAGCTGCTGGGGCATGCGAGCCTGAGCACCACGCAGCGCTACACTCACCTGGGCCTGGAGGAACTGGCCCGGACCTACGAGAAGGCCCATCCCCGGGCCAAAGGCTAGGAGCACCCCATGGAGTTCGTCATCCCCATCCCCTCGGCCCCGGTCCTTCCGGTGGCGGAATCCACGGCCTGCTTCCCCGTGCGCCGGATCTACTGCGTCGGAAGGAACTACGCGGACCATGCCCGGGAGATGGGCGGGAATCCGGACCGCGAGCCCCCGTTCTTCTTCGGCAAGCCGTCGGACACGGTGGTGCCCCGTGGCGGCGACATCGCCTATCCGCCCCTCACCGCGAACCTGCACCATGAAGTGGAGCTGGTGGTGGCCCTGGGCGGCGGCGGTCGGGACATCCCCGCGGCAAAGGCCCTGGCCTGTGTCTATGGCTATGCCGTGGGCATCGACCTCACCCGCCGCGACCTCCAGGCCAAGTTCAAGGACAAGGGGCAGCCCTGGGAGATGGCCAAAGGGTTCGACCAGTCGGCGCCCGTGTCGGCGGTGATGCCCGCCTCGCGCTGCGGTCATCCCACCTCCGGCGCCATCTGGTTGTCGGTGGACGGCACCGATCGCCAGCGCGGGGACCTGGCCCAGATGACCTGGGACGTGGCAGAGGTGATCGCCCACCTGTCCGCCTATGTGGCCCTGGCCCCCGGTGACCTCATCTTCACCGGGACGCCGTCGGGCGTGGGGGCCCTGGTTCGCGGGAACCGCGTCTGCTGCGGCATCGAGGGCATCGGGGAATTGGAGATTGTCCTGGTCTGACCCGGGATCCGCGCCGCTCAGGGAGCGGGCCGCACCTTCACGTGGGCGCCTTCGGACAGTCCCCAGCCCTGCATCAGCTCCCTGGGGATGGCGACATGCTTCTCGGGTAGCCCGGGCAGGAACTCCACCCGCTCCACGGCGGGCCCCTTGGGCCAGATGACCCGCACGTTGGCGACCCCGTGGCGGTAGGGGCCGAGCACGGTCCACCAGCCCTCCATGGCCTTGGGCAACCCGAGATGATCGGCCTTCTTGAAGAGGCCGGTCTTCAGTTCCGCCACGGTGACATGGGCATCCGGCTCCAGCACCTCCAGCCGCCCCGCGTCCTTGAGGAGGGAGGCCGCCTGGAGCACGGCGACATCGTTCTGCCCCGTGGCGGCCATGACATCCTGGAAGTCGCGGTAGCCGTCGAAGAAGGGCATGATCCGGCGGTCCTCCGCGAACACCTTGATGCCCTCCAGGAGCTGGGGCGGGCGCATGGTGGGCCAGGGGACGGCGGTCAGCCTGGGGAAGATGGTGTGGAGGCGCCTCCGGCTGTCCTGGAGGCGGGCGGAGTCCATGAGCAGATCCGGCACGGTGCGGCGGATCGAGGCGGGGACCTGGATCTGGGTGCCGAGGAACTCGAAGTGGCCCGACACCCACTCGAGGATCTCGAAGGCGGCGGTCTCGCCGCGGCCCGCCACGGTCTCGGCGTGGATCACCTCGCCATTCGAGAAATAGAGCACGCCGCTCGTCTTGCCCGAGGTCACCTGGAGCATGCCGGTCTTCCGGTTGACGTGGAGCAGCTGGGCCACGTCCGTGAGGGCAATGCTCTCCAAGGTACCGCGGAGATTGCTCAAGGCCTGGTCTCCGCCATGGCGGCCAACATCTCTTCCACCGACCGCTCCAGTCCCACGAGGACGGCCCGCCCAATGAGGCTGTGGCCGATATTCAGCTCCTCAATCTCGGGGATGGCGGCGATGGGGCCCACGTTGTGGAGGTCCAGCCCGTGGCCGGCCAGGACCCGCAGCCCCAGCCGGCTGCCCAGGCGGGCGGCGTCGCGGATGCGGCCGAGCTCGAGGGTGGCATCGGAGTCCATGGGCAGATCGCTGTAGATCCCGGTGTTCAGCTCCACCGCGTCGGCCTCCAGCTTGGCGGCCATCTTCACCTGATCGAGCACCGGGTCCACGAACAGGCTCACGCGGATGCCCGCGCTGCGCAGCTCCCGCATCACGGGGCGCAGCATGCCCTGGAGGAAGATGGCGTCCAGCCCGCCCTGGGTGGTGAGTTCCTCCCGGCTTTCCGGCACCAGGGTGATCCAGGAGGGGCGGACGGGGACGACGGCCTCGAGGGCCTCGGGCGTGGCGGCGCACTCCACATTCAGGGGGATCGCCAGGACATCCTTCAGCACACGGAGATCCCGGTCCTGGATGTGCCGGCGGTCACTCCGGAGGTGGACTGTGATGCCGTGGGCCCCGGCGCTCTGGGCCAGCAGGGCCGCCGCCACGGGCTCGGGCTCATGACCGCCCCGGGCCTGCCGGAGGGTGGCCACATGATCGATGTTCACGCCAAGCCTGAGGTTCAATGCGGGCTCCAGTAGCTGACCTTCCTTAGCTTACCCTCCAATCGGCATGAACGAGGCGAGGCTCAAGAACCAAAAAAAGAAGTTGAAACACATATATAAAAAACCCATCCTTGCAGCATGGCCGAATCTCCCTCCCTCCCCGCCCTGTTCCTCGCCCACGGCTCGCCCATGCTCGCCCTGGAGGGCGGGGCCTGGGGCGCGGCGGTCGCAGCCCTCGGGGAAGACCTCCCGCCCCTCCGCGGCATCCTGGTCTGCTCGGCCCACTGGGAGGCGGGGGGTGCGTTCCGTCTCTCCTCGGCGGAAGTCCCGGGGGTCATGCACGACTTCGGGGGCTTCCCTGAGACGCTCTATGCCCTGGATTACCCCGCGCCCGGGTCGCCGGGCCTGGCAGCGGAGGCCGCGTTCCTGCTTCGTGCCACGGGAATGGAAGCGGAACTGGAGGCCCAGCGTCCTCTCGATCACGGCGCCTGGGTGCCCCTGCGCTACCTGGTGCCGAAGGCTGATGTCCCCGTGGTGCAGCTCTCGCTGCCCCGGCCCCGGACGCCGGAACAGCTCCTGGCGGCAGGCCGCGCCCTGGCGCCGCTGCGGGATTCTGGCGTACTCATCCTCGGCAGTGGCGGCATCGTCCACAACCTCCGGAGGCTCGACTGGCAGGATGCCTCCGGGCCGCAGCCCTGGGCCCTGGCCTTCCAGGACTGGGTGCGGGCGCGCCTGGCGGCTGGGGACGCTGTCGGACTCACAGGCTGGCCAGGAGCCCCCGGTGCGACGGAATCGGTGCCCACCTCCGAGCACCTGGATCCCCTCTTTGTGGCGCTGGGCGCTGCCCAGTCCGTGCCGGAGCCGGTCTTCGAAGGCTGGCAGCTGGGCAGTCTCAGCCTGGCAAGCTACCGGTTCGCCTGAGGCTGCGACGCCTCAGCCCATCGTCTTCCGGAACCGCCCCGCGGCCAGGAGCAGCATGAGGGTTCCGAGGGCGGTCAGGGCCAGCATCTGGGGCCAGAGCACCTCCAGGCCCAGTCCCTTCAGGAACACGCCCCGGATGATCACGAGGTAGTACCGGAGGGGGTTCAGGTAGGTGAGGACCTGCACCACCTTGGGCATGTTGGCGATGGGATAGACGAAGCCCGAGAGCATGAAGGCTGGCAGCATGAAGAAGAAGGCAGTCATCATGGCCTGCTGCTGGGTGGAGCTCACGGTGGAGATGAAGAGGCCGACGCCGAGCGTGCTCAGCAAGTACAGGCCCGTGCCTAGGAACAGGATCGGCGGGAAGCCGAGCAGGGGCACCCGGAACCAGAAGACCGCGATGAGGGCGATGAGGGCGACGTCCACAAGACCGATGACCGCGAAGGGGATGGTCTTGCCCAGGATGAACTCCAGCCGGCCGATGGGCGTGACCATGATCTGCTCCATGGTGCCGACCTCCCGTTCCCGCACGATGGACATGCTGGAGAGGATGATCGTGAGCACGGCCACGAGCATGGCCAGGACGCCCGGCACGAAGAAGTTGCGGCTGTCCAGGTTGGGGTTGAACCAGGCGCGGGAGACGAGGGCGATGGGCTCGGCATCGAGGTGCACTCCGGCTGTCCGCGAGAAGCGCTGCTCCAGGAGCGACCGGTTGAAGTCGGCGGAGATCCTGGCGGCGTAGGTGAGCGCGACGCTGGCTGTGTTGGAGTCCGAACCGTCCAGGAGGAACTGGGCCCGGGCGCTGCCTCCCCCCTGCAACGCCTCAGCGAAGCCACGGTTGAGCCGGAGGACCGCCTTCGCTTCCCCGGAGTCCAGCACTTCCTGGATCTCCGGTTCGGAGGTGATCCGACGCACCACGTCGAAGCATCCCGAGCCCTCGAAGCGGGCGATCAGGTCGCGGGTGGCGGGGGTGCGGTCCAGGTCGTAGACGGCCATGGGCACGTGGCGCACATCGGTATTCACCGCGTATCCGATGATGATCACCTGGGCCACGGGCATCACGAACAGGACGGCCCGCATCCTGGGGTTCCGGAGCACCTGGATGAATTCCTTGACGAGCATCCGGTAGAGGCGTTCGAGCATAGGCACCTCCTAGGCCAATCGCTTCTGGAAGCTGCGGATGGCGAGGCCGAGCATCAAGGTGCCGAAGGCGACCATCAGCAGGCACTCGGGCCACAGCTGGGCCAGGCCTGTCCCCTTGAGGTAGAGGCCGCGCAGGAAGGTCACGAAGTACCGGGCCGGGATGAGGTAGGTCACCACCTGGAGGGCCCTGGGCATGTTGCCGATGTCGAACATGAAGCCCGAGAGCAGGAAGGCCGGAAGGAAGGTGGCCACGAAGGCGAACTGGCTGGCCAGGAGCTGGCTCTTGGCCTTGGTGCTGATGAGGATGCCCAGGGAGAGCGCCCCCACCAGGTAGACGGCGGAGACGCCGAACAGGAGCAGCAGGCTTCCGCGGATGGGCACGTCGAACAGGAAGCGGCCGGCCAGCACGGAGAGCAGCATGTCCACCATGCCGATGGCGAAGTAGGGGGCGAGCTTTCCCAGGATCAGCTCGCTTCCCCGGAGCGGTGTGGAGATGAGCTGCTCCATCGTGCCGGTCTCCCACTCCCGCGCCACCGTGAGCGAGGTGAGCAGCGCGGCGATGAGCATCATGATCACGGCGATGAGCCCGGGCACGATGAAGATCCGGGACTCCATGTCCGTGTTGAACCAGGCCCGGAACCGCAGATCCAGGGGCAGGGCGGGGGGCCGGCCCGTCAGCTGCCGGGCTTTTTCCACCAGGAGTTCCTGGGAGTAGTTCCGCACGATGGTATCGGCGTAGGAGAGGGCCAGGGTGGTGGTGTTGGCGTCGCTGCCATCGGTCAGCACCTGCACCTCGGTCTTCCTTCCGGAGGCGACCCGCCGGCCGAACTCGACTGGAATGACCAGGGCCATCATCGTCCGCCCCCCGGCGATGGATTCCTCCACCTCGGCGTAGGAGCCGGGCCTTGTGGTCACGGAGAAATACCGCGAGCCCTCGAAGCGGCTGATCAGCTCCCGGCTCTGGGGCGTGCGGCTCTGGTCCCAGACCGCCAGGGGCACGCGGTCGAGATCCATGGTCAGGGCGTAGCCGAAGATCATCAGCATGATCATGGGCAGCACGATGGCGATGGCCAGGGCGCGGGGATCCCGCAGGACGTGGATGAACTCCTTGCGCGCCACGGCGCGGAGACGGTGGAGGTTGAGGGGGCTCATGCCCTGAACTCCTGCTGGGCGCCGTCGGCGCGGTCCCGGGCTTCGATGAGGGAGACGAAGACATCCTCCAGAGAGGGCGCGATGCGCTCCACGGTGCCCACCTGGAAGCCGGCTGCCACGAGGGCCTGGCGGAGGCGGGGCGCGAGGGCTTCGGCGTCTTCCGTCATGAGGTGGATGTCCTGCCCGAAGAGGGCCGCGTCCCGGACGCCTGCCACGGTTGCGGCCACGCCCAGGGCTTCATGGGAGCGGTCGCAGGAGACGCGCAGCACCTGGTCGGCCATGAGCTCGCCCTTCATCTCGCTGGGCGTGCCCAGGGCGACCAGCTCGCCCCGGTAGATCAGGCCCAGGCGGTCGCAGTACTCGGCCTCCTCCATGTAGTGGGTGGTGACGAAGACCGTGACCCCCTCGCCGGCCAGCTGATAGATGAGGTCCCAGAAGGACCGCCGGCTCAGGGGATCCACGCCGGATGTCGGCTCATCCAGGAAGAGCACCCGGGGTTCGTGGAGCAGGGCGCAACCCAGGGACAGACGCTGCTTCCAGCCGCCGGGGAGCAGGCCCGTCCGCGTGTGGCGGTGCTCCACGAGGTGGGCCATATCCAGCACCCAGGCCTTCCGCCCGGCCTTCTTGTCATGGGGCACGCCGTAGATGCCGCTGAAGAAGTCGATGTTCTCCTCTACGGTGAGGTCGTCATAGAGGCTGAATTTCTGGCTCATGTAGCCGATGCCCCGCTTGATCTCCTCGCGTTCGGTGCGGATGTCGTGCCCGGCCACGGTGCCCTGCCCGCCGGTGGGTTCCAGCAGGCCGCAGAGCATCCGGATGGTGGTGGACTTGCCCGCGCCGTTGGGGCCGAGGAAGCCGAAGATCTCGCCCTGGCGCACGTCGAGGCTGATGCGGTTGACGGCCACGAAGTCCCCGAACCGCCGCTCGAGGTTGCGCAGGGTCACGGCGAACTCAGCCAAGCGCCACCTCGGGAATCGCGGAGGTGAAGATGTCCTCGAGGGTGGGCTCGATCACCTGGATCTCCAGCGCGGGGATCCCCTCGGCCTGGAGGGCGGCCTCCACGGCGGTCCGGCCCCGGTCCGCGTCTGCGGCGAGCACATGGATGCGGTCGCCGAAAAGGGCCACGGAGCCGAGGTCGGCGGCGCGCAGGATCCCCGCGGCCCGCCGGGGGGACTCGCAGCGGACCTCCAGGAGCGCGCCCTTCAGCAGGCCCTTCACACCCTCCACGGTGTCGCAAGCCAGGAGCCTGCCCTGGTGGAGCAGGCCGATGCGGTTGCAGCGCTCGGCCTCGTCCAGGTAGGCCGTGGAGACGAAGATGGTCACCCGCTCCTGCTGAAGCTGGTAGAGGATGCGCCAGAAGTCCCGGCGGGAGACCGGATCCACGCCGTTCGTCGGCTCGTCCAGGAAGAGCACCCGGGGGGTGTGGATGAGCGCGCAGGCGAGCCCCAGCTTCTGCTTCATCCCTCCGGAGAGGTTGCCCGCGTGGCGGCGCCGGAAGGGCGTGAGGTTGCTGAAGGCCAGGAGCCGTTCGACGCGCTCGTTCCGGCCGGCCTTCGGGACTTCGTAGAGGTCAGCGTAGAAGTCGATGTTCTCCTGCACCGTGAGATCCGGGTACAGGCCGAAGCGCTGGGCCATGTAGCCGATGCGGTCCTTGATGGCCTCCGCATCCCGCACGGCGTGCAGCCCGTCGACCCACGCCTCGCCCGAGGTGGGCTCGAGGATTCCGGTCAGCAGGCGCATGGTGGTGGTCTTGCCCGCACCGTCCGGCCCCACGAGCCCGAAGATCTCCCCCTCCTCCACGGCCAGGGTCAGCTGGTCGAGGGCCACGAGATCCCCGAAGCGGCGCGTGAGCGCCTGGGTCCGAACGGTCTCCATCACCGGCCGTCCAGGGCGATCTCGGCGTCCACGGGCATGCCGGGCTTGAGCTCCTGGGCCGGGTTGGGGATGTCGATCTTGATGCGGTAGACCAGCTTCGTGCGCTCCTTGCGGGTCTGGACGGTCTTGGGCGTGAACTCGGCCTCGGAGGCGATGAAGCCCACGCGGCCCTCGTAGCGCTTCCCGGGGAAGGAATCGGATGTGACGAACGCCTTCTGGCCCACCTTCACGCGGCCCAGATCCGACTCCTCCACGTAGGCGCGCAGCCAGACCTGCCCGAGATCTGCCATGGTCACGACCGCCGTGCCCGGCGAGACGTACTCCATGGGCTCGACGTTCTTGGAGAGGATCACGCCGGCGGTCGGCGCCGTGAGGGTGGCGTAGCCCAGCTGGGTCCGGGCCAGGGCGAGGGCCTGCTGGGCCTGCTCGAACCGGGCCCGGACCTGGTCGATGTCCTCTTTCCGGGGTCCCTTGCGGATGAGGGTGAACTGCTGATCCGCCTGCCGGACCTTGCCGCGGGCCGCCTCGAGGGAGGCCCGGCTGGCCTCGTAGTCGCGCACCGAGAGGATGCCCTGCTGCTGGAGGTCGCGCAGCCGGGCCTCGTCGGGCTCCAGCCTCCGGAGATCGGCGTTGGCCTGCTCCAGGGCGGCCCTGGAGGCTTCGATCTCCTCCTTGCGCGATCCGGCCAGCGCCGCGTCCAAGGCGGCTCTGGCGGTGGCGGCGTCCGCCTGGCGCATGGCCACCTGCTGCTCCAGGTCCCTGGCGTCGAGCCGGGCGATGAGCTGTCCGGCCTGGACCACCTGGCCCTCATCCACCGGGCGCTCCAGCACCTTGCCTGGCACCCGGAAGCTGGCCTCCACCTGGATGACTTCGATGTTGCCCGAGAGCTTGAGGCGGTTCTCCTGGTGGTTCCCGCAGCCGGTGGCCAGGAAGGCCGTGCCGGCCAGGAGAACCAGCGTGGTGATGGGAAGGTGCCGGTCTGCCGGTCTCATGGACGGGTCTCCTTGATGGGGATGGGGTCTGCCGCAAGTCCGGGCAGGGGCGGCAACGGAGCGAGCGGGTCCCGGGCGACACCCCGCCAATACAGGTCGAACCAGACCTGCAGCCCGGTCTCCACGGCCTGGTCATGGGGCAGTCCCATGAGACGGGGCAGCACGGTGGGCAGCAGGTCGAGGATCTCGAGGTGCATCCTCGCGAGAAAGAAGGTGCCCAGCAGGGTATGGAGGTCCGCTCGCAGCTCCCCCCGCGCGATGCCCTGGTCGAGGATGCTCCGGATGGCCATCACGATGGGACGGATCCGCGCCTCGATGAGGTCCGAGAGCCCCTCGGCTCCGCGCACGATCTCGCCCCGGATGAGGGATCGGATCGCGGGATCATCCTTGAGGTGCCGGTGGTAGATCCGGACGACCTCCCAGAGCCTGAGGGCGGTGGAGCGGGGATCTCCGGGCGCCGCCACCCTCTCGAGATCCTGGAGGATGGGCGGGAAGCGGCGGGCCAGCAGGGCCGTGAACATGGCCTCCTTGCTGTCGAAGTGGTAGTAGATGAGGGCCGGATCGCACCCGGCCTGCTTCGCGATGGCCCGCAGGCTGGCCGCCCGGAGGCCGTCCCGGGCGAAGACCTCCTGGGCGGCGTCCAGGATCTGGTCCGGGTCCATCCGATTGGGCTTGGGGCCGCGAGGGCGGGCAGGGGAGGGCATGGGGCTCCAATTCAACAGACGTTGAATCATGAAGTCTCACGTGGAACCCGGCAAGAGCTATTTCATCGAATGTGGAAATTTTGACCAGACCTGAAAAAGCCCCCAGGACGGGGGCTTTTCCGGGAACAGGTGCCTTCACTCGCCGGAGATGGGGACCACCGTCGTGTCCTCGATGGTGATGATCTCGGGCTCTTCGAAGGCGATACGGTTCTCCTCGACCTCGGCCATGGCCACTTGGCCCCAGAAGGAGGCCAGCTTGGGGGCATCCTGGGCCTGGCCGTGCTTGTTCACGGGGACGACCACTTCGACCTTGGGGAAGGCGCCGCGCTGGAGCTGGTCGCAGCGCTTGCCCGCCACGACGACGAAGCGGTACTTGTTGGCGATTTCTTCTGGTACACGGACGATGGTGCGCTGGGTCATGGGCCACTCCGAACCAGGAAGCATAACACCTGCCAGCCGTTCAATCAATGTGGCTGGAGTAGGATGGGGGCTCCAGGAGTCTCTCTGATGCAGATCATCCTCGGCATCACCGGCGGCATCGCCGCCTACAAGTCCGCTGATCTGGCCCGGTTGCTGGCCAACCAGGGCCACCGGGTCCGCTGCATCCTCACCGAGGCGGGCGCCCGCTTCATCACGCCCCTCACGCTCAGCAGCCTCACGGGCGAGCCCTGCTACGGGGCCAACCCGGACCAGGGCGAGTGGCGCGCCAACCCCAGCATCGAGCACATCGAACTGGCCCGCTGGGCGGAGTTGGTGGCCGTGGTGCCCGCGACGGCCAACATCATCGGGAAGGCGGCCAACGGCCTGGCCTCGGACCTGCTCAGCACGGTGCTGCTGGCCACCCGGGCGCCGGTCCTGTGGGCTCCGGCCATGAACACGGGCATGTGGGAGCATCCCGCCGTGCAGGCTAACCTGGCCCGGCTGCGCTCCTTCGGCCACGCCGTGGTCGAGCCCGGGGAAGGCGTCCTGGCCTGCGGGGAGGAGGGCTCGGGCAAGCTCGCCGAGGTCGCCGCCATCGCCGAGGCCATCCTGCTGCATGGCACACCCAAGTCCCGCAGCCTGACGGGGCGGCGGGTGCTCATCACCTCCGGGCCCACCCGGGAGGACCTGGACCCCGTTCGCACCCTCACCAACCGGAGCACCGGCG
Source organism: Geothrix edaphica (assembly GCF_030268045.1). Taxonomy (NCBI): domain Bacteria; kingdom Pseudomonadati; phylum Acidobacteriota; class Holophagae; order Holophagales; family Holophagaceae; genus Geothrix; species Geothrix edaphica. The sequence continues at coordinate 1,378,393 of NZ_BSDC01000001.1, read as the reverse complement.
CCATGGGCATCGAGCTGGCCAGGGCCTTCCGGGATGCCGGGGCCCAGGTGCAGCTGGTGCTGGGAGGTGACCTGCCGGCTCCCTGGGGTGTGGAGACGACCCGCGTCCGCAGCGCCCAGGAGATGCTGGCGGCCTGCGAGGCCCGCTGGGGCGCGGTCGATGGCCTGGTGGGGGCTGCCGCGGTGGCCGATCAGCGGCCGGAGGCCTACGCCGCGGAGAAGGTGAAGAAGGGGGACGGGCCCGAGACGATGGTTCTGGTCCGCACCCCGGATATCCTCGCCACCCTCTCTGGCACCAAGCGGCCGGGCCAGTGGATCCTGGGCTTCGCGGCTGAAAGCGAGGACCACCTGGCCCATGCGGCGGCCAAGCTCCAGAAGAAGGGCCTTGATGCGGTCCTGGTCAATGACATCCAGGGGGGGCGGGCCTTCGGAGCCCAGGCGAACACCCTGACGCCCGTCACCGCCCAGGGGCCCCAGGCTCCCATCGGGCCCCTGCCCAAGGATGACCTGGCCCGGGCCGTCGTGCAGTGGTGGGGCCACCGGCTCGAGGCCCGGGAGTCCGGCCTGTAGCCTTTTCAGCCCCTCAGAGCGCCGGATCCAGCCAGGGCAGGACCTCGCTGGGGCGCCCGGGGACCTCGCCCAGGCGCACGGCCACGATGACGATCCAGCCCGGGGGCCGCTGCAGGGACTGCAAGTCCATGACGAGAGCCTCGCCGGGCCCTGGCAGATCCGGGCGCCGGCGCTCCAGCACCACCTCGCCCCGGCTGAAGACCTCCTCTGGAGTGGGTTTGGCGAGGCCCAGGGGCAGGTAGAGCACCCGCAGGGATTCGACGCCCGCCAGAGGGGTCCCGTTCATGTCCGTGGACGGCAGCACCAGTCGGATCTTCCGCAACCCCTCCAGGTGGGCCTCCATGGCCTGGGCCGCCGCCCGGGGCCGCGGGACGGGATCGCCCTTCCGCCCGCAGTGGACTGCCAGGAAGCTGAGCGTGATGGCGAGCAGCGGGTTTGCTAGTCTGGGGGATCGCATCACCATCCATCATGCCCGAAGACGAGGCCCACCCATGCCCGTGACCAAGATCCTCATTGCCAATCGAGGGGACGATGACCCCTCCGCGATCGAGCGGAGCGAGGGAGCGGGAGCGAAGCGATCGGGGTCAGGTCCCCGCGCAAGCCTGCGATCCGATTCCAATGAGCGAGGTTGAGCCGATGGCCGTGACCAAGATCTTGATTGCGAACCGCGGGGAAATCGCCGTGAGAGTGATCCGCACCTGCCGAGAGATGGGGATTCCCACGGTAGCGGTGTACTCCGAGGCCGACCGTGGCGCCCTGCACGTCCGCATGGCGGACGAGGCCTACTGCATCGGCCCCGCCGCGGCCCGTGAGAGCTACCTGGTGATCGAGAAGATCATTGACGTCTGCCGGCGCAGCGGCGCCGACGCAGTGCACCCGGGCTACGGCTTCCTCTCGGAGAACGCCGAGGCGGCGCGAGCCTTCGCGGCCGCGGGCATCACTTTCATCGGGCCACGGCCCGAATCCATCGAGAGCATGGGCTCCAAGACCGCCGCCCGGGTTGTGGCCCTTCGAGCGGGCTGTCCCGTGGTGCCGGGCATCCAGGAAACCATGGCCGACGAAGAACTGCTCGCGGCCTCCCAGAAGATCGGCTTCCCGGTGATGCTCAAGGCCGCCATGGGCGGTGGCGGCAAGGGCATGCGCCTGGTGCACAAGGCCGAGGACTTCACGTCCTCCCTGGCCCGGGCCCGGGGCGAGGCCCTCTCCTCCTTCGGCGACGACAGCGTGTATGTGGAGAAGGCCATCGTCCAGCCGCGCCACATCGAGATCCAGATCTTCGGGGACACCCACGGCAACCATGTCTACCTGCACGAGCGGGAATGCTCGGTGCAGCGCCGCCACCAGAAGGTGATCGAAGAGGCTCCCAGCCCCCACGTGACGCCGGAGATGCGCAGGGCCATGGGCGAGGCGGCCCTGAAGGTGGCCAAGGCCGTGGACTACGTCGGCGCGGGCACCGTCGAGTTCCTTGCGGACGCCGACCGCAACTTCTATTTCCTGGAATTGAACACCCGCCTGCAGGTGGAGCATCCCGTCACGGAATGGATCACGGGCCTCGACCTGGTGAAGTGGCAGATCCTCGTGGCCCGGGGCGAGAAGCTGCCCATGACCCAAGAGGAGATCCCCCTCAACGGCTGGGCCATCGAGTGCCGCGTCTACGCCGAGGACCCGGACAAGAACTTCATGCCCAGCCCCGGGAAGATCACCTTCCTCCGCACGCCCAGCGGGCGCAACGTGCGCGACGACGGCGGCGTGTACGAGGGCGCCGAGGTGCCCATGTTCTACGACCCCATGATCAGCAAGCTGAGCACCTGGGGGCCCACGCGCCTGGAGGCCATCGAGCGCATGCGCGCGGCCCTGGGCGAGTACCGCATCGGGGGCATCCGCCACAACATCGCCTTCCATGAAGCCTTGATGGAGCACGGGCCCTTCCGCGAGGGCGCGCTTCATACGGGCATGCTCGACAAGCCGTTCTGGAAGAAGAAGGAGCAGGGCCCCGACCTGAAGTTCGCCGTGGCCGCCGCCCTGCTGCACGAACTGGAAACCGAGCAGCGCCGGGCCGCCCAGCCGGCGGGTCATGCCGACGGGAAACCCGACGCCTGGAAGCACTGGGGCCGGTTCAACCGGTTGTAGGGGAGACAGAGATGAAACGTACCCTTCTCGTCGGCAAGGACTCCCTTGATGTGGAACTCCTCCACCAGGACGGCGTGACCACGCTGACCTGGGAGGGGCAGGGGCATCCCATCGACATCCTCGAGCTGGAGCCTGGCTGCTACTCGATCCTCATGGAAGGGCGCTCGGTGGAGGTCCGCCTGGACCGTGCCAAGTCGGCGGACCCGGACACCCACGCCTACCGGGCCATGCTCTACGACGGTGCCTACGAGTTCGCGCTGGTGGATCCCCGCCGGGCCCTCCTGGCTGGTTCCGGAGGCGCCGGCGCAGGTGGGGGCGTACTGTCCTCTCCCATGCCCGGCAAGATCGTGAAGCTCCTCGTGAAATCCGGAGACCTCGTCCAGGAAGGCCAGACCCTCCTTGTGATGGAGGCCATGAAGATGCAGAACGAGCTGAAGACCAGCACCACCGGGACCGTCACGATCGTGCATGTCCAGGAGGGCGCCACCGTCGAGACGGGGGCCGCACTCATCACCGTCGTGGCGCCCGAAGCCTGAATTGGAGGCCTTGCGTATCGCCAAAGGCGATACCAAGAGGATGCAGAATGAGCTGAAGACGAGCACGACGGGAACCGTCACGGTCGTGCATGTCCAGGAGGGTGCCACCGTGGAGACGGGGGCTGCTCTCATCACAGTGGTGGCGCCCAAAGCCTGAAGGCCGGCAGCTCGTACTTACCTGAGGTCCATGCAGGATGCCAATGCCTCGGACCTGCTTGAGATTCAAGGCAGATTTGGCCGATCTCCGCCCAAGTTGGGTGTTTGGATAGTCGATTAATTCATATCGATGAGGGCTTCATCCTTTTGATCTAGAAACAGCAAAAAAAGGGAATTAGGCTCTTTTTTTGTTGAAGTAAAGTGCGCATCGGGAGTAGTTTGTGGCGTGATGTGAATCACAATCGAGGGAGGTATTATGAAAAAAACGCTCCTATTCCTGCTGGCAGGGGCTGCAATCACCCTGTCTGCTCAGGAAGGCAAGGCCTGGGTGATGGGCCATGTCGGCCAGACGATGTTCGAGAAGGACAAGAACTTTGGGGTCCCCTTCGAGTTGAAGGATCAGATCCACTACGGCCTGGGTATCGGCCACTGGTACACCGATCGCTGGGGCGTCGACCTGCGCGCGCTGCACCAGGACCTGAAGGCTGACAAGATTCCGGGCGCTCCCACCGGGGACGAGACTCACCTTCTGCTTTCGGGCCTGTTCAACTTCCGGCCGGGCGCCGACAACTGGTACCCGTACCTCGCCGCGGGCGTGGGCGGAACGAATGTGAACAAGAACTATTCGCCCAGCGACAAGACCACCACCCGCTTCAACTACCACGGCGGCATCGGCGTGATGGGCGAGCTGGCCGAGCACTTCATGATGGATCTGAATGCCAAGGCCGTGAGCGTGGAACTCCCCAAGTCCCGGATCGAGTACCTGGTGACCCTGGGCCTCGGCTACACCTGGGGCGGCGGCAGAAAGGCCGCGCCCGCTCCCCCGCCGCCGCCCCCGCCGCCCGCTCCGGAGCCCAAGCCCGAGCCCGTGGCTCCTCCCCCGCCCCCGCCTCCGCCGCCGGCTCCCGAGCCGCCCAGGGAAGTGGTCAAGCCCGTGCCGCCGCCTCCGGCCAAGATCGTCCTGGATGAGGCCGTGCTGCACTTCGCCAACGGCAAGGCGAACCTGGGTCCCGAGGGCACTGCCGCCATCCGCAAGGTGGCCGACAGCCTGAAGGCCTATCCCGGTGAGTACTCTCTGGAAGTCAGCGGGCACACTTCCTCCACGGGCAGCAAGGCCGTGAACAAGGCCCTGGCCAAGCGCCGGGCTGATGCCGTGGCCAAGGTCCTGGTCGACTCCGGCATTCCCGCCTCCAAGGTGACCACTGTGGGCGTGGGCCCTGACAAGCCCATCGCCGACAACAAGACCAAGGACGGCCAGGCCAAGAACCGCCGCGTCGAGATCGACGTGAAGGTGAAGGACGGCAAGGCCGAAGTCCGTCAGATCACCACGGACACCGTGGAATCCGCCCCCAAGAAGTAGTCCCATGACGGCGGGGGCCTTTCGGGGCTCCCGCCCACCTGGTTCCGGAGGAACGCCATGTCCATGAAGGACGAGTTCAAGGCCTTCATCATGAAGGGCAATGTGGTTGATCTGGCCATCGCCGTGGTCATTGGCGGCGCCTTCGGGAAAATCATCACGGCCTTTGTGGATGGCCTCGTGATGCCCCTGGTGACCACGGTGCTCCCCGCCAATATCAAGTGGGAGGAGTGGGTGCTCGGCAAGTTCCGCATCGGCACGGTGCTGGGCGCCACGGTGAACTTCCTGATCATCGCCCTGGTGGTCTTCCTCGTGCTGATCAAGTTCCTGGGCAGGTTCATCAAGAAGGAAGAGGCAGCTCCCACCACCAAGGAGTGCCCCGCCTGCCTGGAGCAGGTGCCCCTCAAGGCCACCCGCTGCAAGTACTGCACCAGCCAGCTGTAGGGATCTCCGCAAGGATCGGAAAGGGCCCGGACTCCGGGCCCTTTCTCTTGTAAGAGAAGGGTTTCCCGTGCTGAACTGGAGGTTCAACCTCAGGGGCGCTCGGGTGCGCCCCTCCGACGCACGAGGGCGCCGATGAGCGAGCAGGCTCCGGTTAAAAAGTACTCCGTCTTCCTCCCGAAGACCGATTTCCCCATGAAGGCGGACCTGCCGCAGCGCGAGCCGAAGCGCCTGGAGCGCTGGAAGGCCGAAGGCCTCTATGCCCGCATCGAGGCCAAGCGGAAGGCGGACAATGCCGCCGGCACCGGCAAGGGCCGCGAAGTGCTGCACGACGGGCCGCCCTACGCCAACGGCGCCATCCACATGGGCCACGCCCTCAACAAGATCCTCAAGGATGTGGTGGTGAAGTCCCGGTGGATGGAGGGCTACGAGTCGCCCTACGTGCCGGGCTGGGACTGCCATGGCCTGCCCATCGAGCACGCCGTCGAGAAGGACCTGGGGCCCAAGCGCCGCGAGGTGAGCCGCGCCGAGTTCCTCCAGAAGTGCCGCGCCTACGCCCAGAAATGGATCGACACCCAGCGGACGGCCTTCCAGCGTCTGGGTGTGCTCGGCGCCTGGGAACAGCCCTACGTCACCATGGATCCCCGGTACGAAGCGGAGACCGTGCGCCACCTGGCCAAGCTCTTCGAGAGCGGCTCCGTCACCCGCAAGCTGAAGGTGGTGCACTGGAGCTACGGCGCCCGCACGGCCCTGGCCGAGGCCGAGGTCGAGTACGCCGACAAGACCAGCCCCGCCATCACCGTGGCCTTCCCGGTGGCCGACGCTGCGGCGAAGCACATGGAGCTGCCCACGCCCTTGTTCCTGCCCATCTGGACCACCACGCCCTGGACCCTGCCCAGCAACCTGGCGGTGGCCATGCACCCGGACCTGGAGTACGCCGTGGTCCGCGCGGATGGCCGGCACTACATCGTGGCCGTGACCCTGCGGGAGGACTTCGCCAAGAAGCTCGGTATGCCGCTGCACACGGTGGAGATCCGCAAGGGCAAGGAGTTCCAGACCCTGGTGGCGCGCCACCCCTGGATCGACCGGGACAGCCCCGTGCTGCTGGGCGACCACGTCACCGCCGACACGGGCACGGGCCTGGTGCACACCGCCCCGGACCACGGCGTGGACGACTTCAACCTGGCCCATCACCTGGGCCTGCTCCAGCTTGTGGGCCCCGACGGCAAGTTCCTCCCTGCCGTGAATGATCCCGAGCTGGAGGGGAAGAACATCTTCGAGTGCAATCCGCTGGTGGTGGAGCGGCTCCGCCACATCGGCGCGCTCCTCCACGAAGAGAGCCTCACCCACAGCTATCCCCACTGCTGGCGCACCAAGACACCCATCCTCTTCCGTGCCACCGAGCAGTGGTTCATCACCATGGATTCGGAACTGGCTGGGAAGGGCCGCAGCCTGCGCGAGCTGGGCATCGAAGGCGTGGAAGGTACCCAGTGGATTCCCGCCCAGGGGCAGAACCGCATCCACGCCATGATCGCGGGCCGTCCCGACTGGTGCATCAGCCGCCAGCGCGCCTGGGGCACGCCCATCACCGTGCTGCGCTGCGAGGCCTGCGGCGAGCCCCTGGTGGCCGACTCGATCTTCGAGAAGGCCGCAGCCGCCATCGAGCTGGGCGGCATCGAGGCCTGGTCCGAACTGCCGGTCGAGGATTTGATGCCCGCCGGGGCGCGCTGCCGATGCGGCTCCACGGTCTTCCAGAAGGAGACGGACATCCTTGATGTCTGGATCGATTCCGGCGTCAGCGCCTCCGTGGTGTGCGAGTCCCACCCCGAATTGAACCGCGCAGACTACAGCCAGTTCATCTACCTGGAAGGATCCGATCAGCACCGGGGCTGGTTCCACAGCTCCCTGCTGTTCAACCTCGCCGCCACCGGCACCAAGCCCTACAAGCAGGTGGTCACCCACGGCTTCGTGCTGGACGGCAAGGGCCAGAAGATGTCCAAGAGCCTGGGCAACGTCATCACACCCGAGGAGATCCTCAAGACCCTCGGCGCCGACATCCTGCGCTGGTGGGCCGCCAGCAGCGACTACAGCGAGGACATCCGCATCTCCAAGGAGATCCTCGACCGCAGCGCCGACGCCTACCGCAAGACCCGCAACACCCTGCGCTTCCTCCTGGGCGCCCTGGCGGATTTCGACCCCGCCAGGGATGTGGTCGCGCCCGCCGATCTGGCGCCCCTGGACCGCTGGGTCCTGGACGCCTTCGGCCGCATGGCGCGGGAAGTCCGCGATGCCTACACGCGCTTCGAGTTCCTCCGCGCCACCCAGGCTCTCCTGAGCTTCTGCCAGCTGGAGCTCTCGGGCCGGTACTTTGAGATCATCAAGGACCGCCTCTACTGCGATGCGCTCAACTCACCCAGGCGCCGCAGCTGCCGTCAGGCCTGCTGGGAACTGGCCCAGGGCCTCTGCACCCTGCTGGCCCCCGTCATGAGCTTCACCGCGGACGAGGCCTGGGAGCAGATCCCGGGCTGCTCCGGCAGTGTGCATGAACAGCGGTTCCCGCAGGGCAACGGCACCGCCGCTGATCCCAGGTGGGAAAAGCTCTGGGTGGTCCGCGAGGCGGTCCAGGCGGCCATGGAGCCCCACCGCGCCGCCAAGACCATCGGCACGAGCCTGGATGCGGCGGTGGAGATCACCTTGAATCCGGCGGAGTGGGATCTGCTGGATGGCCTCGGCGAATCCCTGGACGACCTGCTCGTCGTTTCCTCCCTCGCCCGAACCGCAGATTCGGGCGCCGCAGCCCCCGTCGTAGCGGTCACCACCCACCAGGGCACCAAGTGCCCCCGCTGCTGGAACCGGAAGGGCGGCCACGGGACGGGGGAGGATGCCGGGCTCTGCGCCCGCTGTGCGACGGTGGTGGCCGGGTGAAGCGTCTCCTCTGGCTGCTGCTCCCCGCCACCGCCCTCGCGGTGGATCTCGGCTCCAAGAGCTGGATCCTGCGGACTCTGGGCGAAAACGAGTCCCTGCCTGTCATCAAAGGGTTCTTCTACCTGACCCTGGGCTTCAACCGCGGTGCCATCTTCGGCAGCCTCACCTGGCTGCCGGAGGCGGCACGGTTTGTGGTGTTCGGCCTGGCGGGTCTGGCGGCGCTGGTCTATTTCGGCCGCCTCTTCCTGGCCAGGGGTACCTCCACCTGGGACCGCGTGGCCCTGGGTCTCATCCTCGGCGGGGCCATGGGCAACGGCATCGACCGCCTCCTGCGCGGCGCCGTGGTGGACTTCCTCGACTTCATCTTCGGCACCTGGCACTACTGGACCTTCAACTTGGCCGACAGCTTCATCCTCGTGGGAGCCGTCCTCTACGGGTTGCGGATGCTGCTGGCGCCGAAGGCCGAGCATCGACCCACTGAAAGCTGAGCCGCCGGCTACTGGGCCTCGATGGCTTTCAGCAGCGCGGGGTCCCTGGGCAGCTGATCCACGTCGGCGAGGCGGGGCACGAGGCGCTTCCAGAAGGGCTCGGCGGCGAAGACCTGCTTGAAGATGGGCAGGGCCTCGTCGCGCTTGCCGCTCGAGGCCAGGGCCACGGCCTGCCAAAAGGGCATCTCCCAGATGCCGGGAGCCAGCTTGGCCGCGGCCTCATAAGCGGCCTTGGCCTCGGCCCACTTGCCGGCGGTGACGAAGCCGTCGCCTTCGTCCATGAGGCGGTAGGCCCGGCGCAGCTGGATGAGGCGGCCCAGCTCCTTCAGCGGGTCCGGGTTGTCCTCCACGCGCAGGTCGAAGAGGCGGTCGTTCCAGGGCTGGCCCGTGGCCTTGCCCTTCACGATGAGGATGGCGGCGCTCTGCTGGCCGCGGATGTCGCCCCCTTCGGCCTGGGCGGCACGGAGGGCCGCCAGCAGACGGTCCGCCAGGTCGCCCTTGGCGGCGCGGAAGGCCCTGGCCATGGCGGGCCAGACCGTGGCCCGGTCCATGAGGTTGGCCTCCACGGTGAAGCCCTCGCCCACCTCGTGGCCCGCGGCCTGGATGCACTTGGCGCCCGTGTGGGCTGCGGCCCGGCCCTGGGCGTCCACCATGGCCACCTGCCGCACCTCGCGATCGGGGTCTGCCGCCAGGAGGGCCTTCAGCGCTTCGGGCGCGGGCTTGCCCGCCTTCATGAGGGCGAGTCCCAGGGCGCCATAGCTGGGATCGGTGAAGCTCTGGGTGGCCACCACGCCGACCCCGGGCTCCGCCCAGGGCACCGAGGCGCCCACAGAGAACCAGTGGCTCTGCACGGCCACGCCCAGGTCACCCGTGGCTGCGTCCCGGGCCACGATGGAGTAGGTGTGGACCGGCCTGCGGGGGACGTCGTCCGCCTGGGCAGGCAGCGCCAGGGCGAGGAGGGCGAGGGCGAACAGGCGCATGGGGGCTCCGTGCGGATCGATGACGTGTCCATCATCCTACCGCTCCGCTGGTACGATGCCTCCATGCTCCGCGCCCTGGCCCTCTCCTCCGCCTGCCTCGTCCTCAGCGCCATCGCGCCACCTGAGGCGGCCTACGTGCAGGCCGTGGATGCCTGGCACGCCCAGCGAACCGCGCGGCTGGCGGCGGAGGACGGCTGGCTGAGCCTGGTGGGGCTGGACTGGCTCCAGCTGGGAGAGAACACGCTGGGTACTGCGCCTGGATCCACGGTGCTGCTGCCCGCGGGCACGGCCCCGGCCCGGGCGGGCGTCTTCATCGTGGATGGCGGCACGGTGCGGGTGCGCCTGGTGGAGGGCTGCGGGATCCTCGTGAACGGGCAGGCCGTGGTGGAAGCGGCACTGAAGACGGATGCGGACGGCCAGCCGGACCTGCTGCGGGCCGGTCGCATCGCCTTCTATGTCATCCGCCGGGGAAGCCGCCTGGGTATCCGCATGAAGGACCCGGAAGCCCCCGCCCGCAAGGCCTTCCAGGGGGTGCAGCGCTTCCCGGTGGACCCGGCCTGGCGGGTGGAGGCGGACTTCATCCCCCATGCCACCCCGCAGACCCGGGCCATTCCCACAGTGCTGGGCACTTCCGAGCCCATGACCGCGCCAGGGATCCTGCGCTTCAAGCTGAAGGGCCGGACCTATGCCCTGGAGCCCCTCATCGAGGACCCGGCCCACCCCGAGCTGTTCATCATCTTCCGCGACGCCACGAGCGGCAGGGAGACCTACCCGGCGGGGCGCTTCCTCTACGCCGCCATGCCCAAGGCCGGGAAGGTCATCCTGGATTTCAACCGGGCCTACAACCCCCCCTGCGCCTTCTCCCACTTCGCCACCTGCCCCCTGCCGCCCAAGCGGAACGAGCTCCGCGTGGCGGTCCGGGCGGGGGAGAAAGACTACGGCCAGCATTGAGGATGGCCGGGCTGCAATGGGGCCCGGTAGATCCTTGGTTGGAGAAGAAATAGGAAAATAGACGCATTGATTGTTTGGGTGGGAACGTTATCATCTCTCCCAACACCCCACAATCAGACCGGAGGACCCATGCCGCCCGGGAATACGCTTGCCAAGGCACCAGCCAAGGTGGTCGAGAAGGTGACGGTCGAGGCCTGCATCGCCATCGCCCATCGAGTACAGCTTGCCCGCCGAGTCTCCGGCGACGAGGCCGGGTCTGACGCGGCCAGTCAGATTGCCGAGGTCATGCGCCAGGAGCTCCTGAGATAGGGGAGGCTCCGCCGCGCTGATCGCTCAGACCCGGAACTCGTCGGGCCGCCAGGTCTGGATGCGCTTCTTGATGGCCTCTCCGGTGAGCTGCTCCTGGAGCGCCTCCCGCACGCGGTCCGGGACCTCGGCATCGGCCGCGAAGCGGAGCCCGACGAGCTGCTTGACGGTCAGCTCGGGGATGCGGGCCTGCAGGTCCCCGGGGAGGAGTCGGGCCAGACGCAGCCGCTCTTCGAGGCAGATGAGCCGGTCCTGGACCTTGAGGGCATAGCCGCGGACCTGCAGGGCGAGGAGCAGCACCGCCAGGGCGAGCAGGGCGATCCAGAGGGTGCCCAGGGCAGGGCGGCGGACGAACGTGGTGATCGTGGCGACGGCGGTGATCAGGAAGAAGGGAAGCAGGATGAAGTGGTGAAGCGGCTCGAAGCGGCGATGGGTCGCGTAGGTCTGGGGCGCGGACATGGGGTCTCCAGGGGATGATCCAGGTTACTCCAGGGGCCCGCTGCGCCGCCGCTTGATGTCGGAAGACCGCTTCTTGGCTTCCAGGCGCCGTTCCTTGGAGGCCTTCGTGGGGCGGGTGGCCCGTCGGGGGATGGGGCGCACCAGGGCGGCGCGCACGGCCTCGGCGGCCTTCTCCCGGGCATCCTCCAGGTTCTTGAGCTGGTCCCGGGTGCGGTCGCTGATGACGATCCAGAGGCCCTCGGCATCAAGGCGGTTGCGCTGGGCCACGCGCAATCGGATCAGCGCATCCTCGGGAAGACCCTCGATGGCGGTCAGGTCGACGCGCAGCTCGACCTTGGACGAGACCTTGTTCACGTTCTGCCCGCCCGCGCCGCCGGCCCGCACGGCTTTGAAGCGGATGGCGTCGCCGGGGATGCGGACGGAGGCGGTGACTTGGATGGGATCGGCCATGCGGAATCCTACCGCATCGCCTCCATGGGGCTCAGGCGCATGGCGCGGAAGGCGGGATAGAGGCCGAAGACCACGGCCAGGGCCAGGGCCACGATCCAGGCGGTGATGAGACCCACGGGATTGACCACCAGGCCGTAGGGGAAGCTGGCGGAGAGGGCCTGGCAGAGCAGGCCACCCGAGACGGTGCCGAGCAGGGCGCCGATGGCCGCGAGCACGACCGCCTCCAGCAGGAACTGGATGAAGATCTCGTGGTCGGAGGCACCCAGGGCCTTGCGCAGGCCGATCTCGAAGCGGCGGTCGCTGAAGCTGATGAGCATGACGGACAGCACACCCACGCCCCCCACCAGAAGCACCGTGCCCGCCAGGCTCAGCAGCACCACCTTCCAGCCGTGCATCTGCTCCAGGAAGTTCTGGTAGGCCTTGGCAGCCTCGGCGTCCAGGTCCACCACTTCGGCGTCCTCGATGCCGTGGTGGGCCTGCCGGACGCGGCTCAGGAGCATGGCCGAGACTTCGCCAAGATCCTCGGTGCGGCGGAGCTTCACCGTGACCTGGGCCAGCTTGTGGGCGGGGTCCATGCGGTCCATGTAGGCTTCCAGCGGAATGAGGATGCCGTTGGCGTCGGTGTAGTTCTCCTCGTTGAAGATCTGCCCCGGGGCCTGGACGCCCACGATGCGGAAGGGCACGCCTTCCACGACCAGGTCGCGGCCCACGGGATCGGCCCCTCCGAAGAGCTTGGCGGCGAGGGTGGCGCCCACCACGGCCACGGTGGACCGGCGCCGCTGGTCATCCTCCGTGAGGCCCCGGCCCAGGCCGATGGGGCGGTTCATCCAGACGGCATAGTCCGGCGTGACTCCGGTGACGAAGATGCGCTCGGTGTCGCCGGTGATGCGGACCGAGGAGGTGCGCTGGGCCCGGGGCAGGAAGGCCAGCACCTTGGGGTGGGGCGCCGTGAGGCGCGACAGGTCCTCCTGGCGCAGGCCGGGGCTCATGACGAAGCGGCTGCGTTCCTCGGCGGTTTCCGCGGTCTTCGGGGCGATGCGCACGGTGCCGTCCCAGCTCATGCCGGCAAAGCCGGTGCTGATCTTGTCCATGACGCCGTCGAGCACGGAAGTCATCACCACCAGGGCGAAGACGCCCAGCATGAGCAGGGTGAGCGTGAGCAGGCTGCGCACCTTGTGGGCCCAGAGCTCCACCAGGCCTGTGCGGACCACTTCCCAGAGCATGGCGAGGCTGAACCCGCGGCTCCGGGCGGGTGGGGCGGGGGCTTCGCCGTCCAGCAGGGAGGGGCCCGGGGAGCGGAGGATGAAGGTTTCCTCACTCATAGCGGAGAGCCTCCATCGGAGACAGCCGGGAAGCCTTCCAGGCCGGGTAGAGGGCGAAGAGGAAGCCGAAGGCGGCCGCCAGGCCGTAGGCCCAGAGGAAGCTGGCGGGCGTCATGTAGAGGGGGATGCCGAGGCTCTTGGTGATGACCCAGGAGAAGCCCACGCCCAGCACCAGGCCCGCCAGGCTGCCCAGGGCCGTGAGCAGCAGGGCCTCGGTCATGAAGCCCTTGAAGATCTCCCGGCCGGAGGCGCCGAGGGCCATCTTCACACCCACCTCGCGGACGCGCTCCTTGAGGCCGGCCATCTGGATGTTCACGTTCACGATGCCGCCGCCCACCAGGGCCAGCACGCCCGAGAGCAGGAAGATGATGTCGTAGACGTCCCCCTGGCTGTTGCGGCGGCGGATCCGGGCGGCCACGTCGTCCAGGCGGAAGTCCTCCTGGAGCCGGTGGTTGGCCTTCACGAGGTAGGAGAGCTGCCTGGCGAAGGCGCCCATGGCCCCCATGTCGGGGATGCGGAAGGTGATGCGGTCCACCCGGCGGTAGGCGTCGCCGTTCATGCGCCGCTGCACCAGGTTCGCGGGCACCGCGATGATGCGGTTTCGCCACCAGAACTGGTTGCGCTGGCCCTCGCGGAAGCGGAAGACCCGCTCCTCGAAGACGCCGATGACCGTGACGGGGACGCTCCCGATGCGGAGGGTCTGGCCCAGGGCGTCGCCCTTGGGGAAGAAGACCTGGGCCGCCTCGGTGCCGAGGATGACGACGGGGGCGCCCGTATCCATCTCCGTGGCGGAGAAGCCGCGCCCGCGGGCCACCCCGTAGCCATTGGCCGGGATGAAGTCCCCGCCGATGCCGCTGATCTGGCGGTCCTGATCCCCGTAGGCCGAGACCACCCGGGCCCGGGCGTTCTTCTGCCGGCTCACGCCCTGGATGGCGTCCGCCTTCAGGGCCTCGCCACCGAGGGCGTCGGCGTCCCGCAGGCCGAGGTTGGCCTGCTGCAAGGCCGTGGGCCGGCCATCCCGCACCGCCGCCTTGGGCTGGACGTTCAGCTTGTCGAGGCCGCCCATCTTCACGAACATCTGGTCCGCGCGCCGCCGCTGGCTGTCGGAGATGGAGAAGCCACCCAGCACCGAGGCCACCCCCAGCAGCACGCCCAGGGCCTGCAGGATGGAGCGACCGAGGTTCTCCCGGATCTCCACCCAGGCCCCGAACAGCCGCTCGCGGAAAGCGCCGGAGGTGGTCATCTACGCCACTCCCTCGGTAAGGGCGATCAGACCATCCCTGATTTCAACGCGCCGCTCCGCCAGGGCCGCGATGGAGGGATCATGGGTCACCAGCAGCAGGGTGTTGCCCTGGCTGTGCAGCTCGCGGAAGAGGTCCAGCACCTCGGCGCCGGTCCTGGAATCGAGCGCGCCCGTGGGTTCGTCCGCCAGCAGCAGCGCCGGTCCATTGGCCAGGGCCCGGGCCACGGCCACGCGCTGCTTCTGGCCGCCGGAGAGCGTGCCGGGCAGCTTGTCGGCCTTGTCTGCGATGCCCACTTTCTCGAGGAGGGCCAGGGCGCGCTCGCGGCGCTCCCTGCGGCCCACGCCGGCGTAGAGCATGGGCAGCTCCACGTTGCGGGAGATGCTGGCCTTCGGCAGCAGGTTGTAGCTCTGGAAGACGAATCCCACCTTCTCGTTGCGGATGCGCGCCAGCTCGCCGCCGGACAGCCCCTGGACCTGATGGCCATCCAGCGTGTAGGTGCCGGCGGTGGGCAGGTCCAGGCAGCCGAGGATGGCCATGAGGGTGGACTTGCCGGATCCCGAGGGGCCGATGAGGGCCACGAACTCGCCCTTGGCCACGGTCAGGTCGATGCCCCGAAGGGCGTGGACCGCTGTTCCGTTGGCGCCGTAGACCTTCGTCAGGCCCTGGGTCTGGATGATGGTGGACATGATCGCTCCGCGAGGCTGTCAGCTATCGGCTGTCAGCTATCAGTGACTGAGAGCTGACAGCTGACGACTGAGAGCTAATTGTTCTCATCATCCTTCTCGACCTTCTTCTTGCTGGGATCCTCCAGGCTCACCTGGTCGTTGGCCTTGAGGCCCGTGAGGATCTCCACCCGTTCCAGCGTGGCGATGCCGGCCTTGACGGGCACCACGTCGAAGTACTCCTTCCAGTGGTCGGAGAGCCAGATGAACTTGCCGCGGCCCGCCAGGCCCTCCTTGGCCTTGGCCAGGTCCTGGGGCTGGAGGTTCTCCTTCAGCCGATAGACCACGGTCTGGCCGTCCCGGCGCTGCAGGGCCTCCAGGGGGATGCTCACGGCCTTCTCCCGCTTCTCGCCGAGGATCTCCACGTTGGCGCTCATGCCGGTGCGGAACGCATCCGTGAGCTCATCCAGGGCCACCTCCACCTTGAAGACCTTGATCTTCTCCACCAGCTCGGCGGCGGGAGCCACGAAGCGCACCTTGCCCGTGAAGGCCTTCTGGGGGTAGGCGTCCAGGGTGAGCCGCACGGCCTGGCCCACCTTCACCTTGGCGATGTCCACCTCGTTGAGGTTCACCTTCACGATGATGGAGGCCAGATCCGCCACGGTAAATACCACGGTGCCGGCATTGAAAGAGCTGACGCCGGAAGTGATGGTGTCGCCCAGTTCCACGCCCTTCTTGATCACCACGCCGTTCATGGGGGCGGTCACCCGGGCTTTCTGGGTGGAGGCGTTGCCGCTGATGGGGATGCCCCGGTCCTCCACGATCTGGTAGCGGGTCTGGGCGCTCTTGAAGGCCTCTTCCGCCAGATCACGGGTGGTCCGGGCGCTCCGGTAGGCCTGGTCGGAGATGAGCCCCGACTTGAAGAGCTCGGCCTGCTGGGCGAAGTCCCGTTCGGCATTCTTGAAGCTCACCCGGGCCTGGGACACGCTGCCCTGGACGTCCGACAGGGTCTGGGCCTGGTTCACGTCCGGCTCCACTTCGGCCAGCACTTCGCCGGCTCTGACGGTGGCGCCCTCACGGACCTTCAGGCCCACGATGCGGCCGGACACTGTGGACTTCACGTCCACCTTGGTGAGGGGATCCACCACGCCCACCTCCCGGACGCTCACCTGGAGGTCCTCGGCCTGGACCTTGCCCAGGCGGAAGGGGGTGGAGGCCTCGGCCTTCTTACCCTTGCCATCACTGCCCTTGAGGGTGAAGAACATGCCGGTCGCCAAGGCGACTCCGGCCACGGAGACGATGACCCACCGCTTCTTCATGGAACCCCCTGATGGGAAAGACGCCGGACCTGCCGGGATGTTGAATGGCCTACGGGGCAAAGTCTGGGGTCGTTTAGGGGGCGTTTCGGCCGGACTTCGGCCGGTGCCGCCCAGGGACCGGCCAATGGCCGGATCCGCCGGGGGAGTCCTCCCCGTGGCGTCCTGCCACAGGGGTTGAGGCAAGGATCCACGCCCGACGGGTTAAACCTTCTCCAACTGCCGGGGACTAATGCTGTTGTGAGTTGGCACGAGGACGGCATCAGGCCGTTCCGGGACGATTCCCCTTCGCGGCGCGGCCGCCTCAGGAGCACAGCATGTTGAACACTCAGAAGCGCGTGGCCCTCATCGTGGCGGCGGGTCTCATCGGCGCCTCGCTCATGGCGCAGGCTCCGGTGCCCCCGCCGACGGGCCAGCAGGTGGAGAAGAAAGGCGAACGGATCGAGCGCCGGGGCGAGCGCCAGGAGCGCCGCGGGGAGCGGAACGACCGCCAGGGCGAGCGCAAGCAGCGCCAGGGCGCCCGCATGGAAAAGCGCGGGGAGGCCCTCCAGGCCCAGGGCAAGGTGGCCGAGGGGAAGGCTCTCGAGCAGGCCGGTGAGCGCCGCGAGAAGGTGGGCGAGGCCCAGGAGCGCAAAGGCGAGCGGCAGGAGCGCCGGGGCGAGCGCAAGGAACGCCGGGGCGCGCGCATCGAGCGCAAGGGCGAGCGCATGCAGGCTCAGGGAAAGTAGGCACTTCCGTTCTCATGAAAGCGGCCCCCGTCCGGGGGCCGCTTTCATGAGAACGGAGCGAACTACCGCACGGTCTCCCGGGCGATCATCAGTTCCTCGTTGGTGGGAACCACCGTGACCACGACGCGGGAATCCGGCGTGCTGATGATGCGCTCGCCCGTGCCGTGCTCGTTGGCCTCGGGATCCAGCTTCACGCCCAGGAAGCCCAGCTTGCTGCACACCTTGGCGCGGACATAGGTGCTGTGGGTGCCGATGCCGGCCGTGAAGGTGATGGCGTCCACGCCATCGAGGACCGTCGCATAGGAGCCGATGAACTGGCGCACGTTGTAGGTCAGGAGGTCGCGGGCCAGCCGGGCCCGGTCGTTGCCGCTGTCGGCGGCCAGCTCGATCTCGCGGAAGTCCGAAGACACGCCAGAGATGCCCAGCAGGCCCGATTTCTTGTTGAGCAGGTCCGTGATGGCCGCGTAGTCCAGGTGCTCGTGCTCCATGAGCATCTCCACCACGCTGGGATCGATGGTGCCGCAGCGGGTGCCCATGATGACGCCCTGGAGCGGGGTCATGCCCATGCTGGTGTCCATGCTCTTGCCCTGGCCCACGGCGCAGATGCTGGTGCCGTTGCCGATGTGGCAGGTGATGACCTTCAGGGACCGGAGGGGGCGGCAGAGCAGGATCGCCGTGCGGGCCGCCACGAATGCGTGGCTGGTGCCGTGGAAGCCGTAGCGGCGGATCCCGTACTTCTGGCTCAGCTCGTAGGGGATGCCGTAGGTGCGGGCATGATCGGGGATGTTGTGGTGGAAGGCCGTGTCGAAGACCGCCACGTGGGGCACGTCGGGGAAGGTCTCCCGGGCGACGCGGATGCCCAGGGCATTGGCCGGATTGTGGAGCGGCGCATAGATGGCGAAGGCCTCGATGTCGTGGAGCACTTCGTCCGTCACCAGCACCGAGTCGCCGTACTTGGGGCCCCCGTGGACCACCCGGTGGCCCACAGCGTGGACGGGCGTGTCGTGCAGCACGTTGGCGTGGAGACGCTCCAGGATCGCCTCCAGGGCCTCCCGGTGCGTGGGGAGGGCGAGAGATTCCTTGCGCTTCTCCCCGCCGATGACGCAGGCGAGGTTGGCTTCGGCCAGGCCGATGCGCTCCGCCATGCCCTCGGCGATGGAAACCTCCTTCACCATGTCGAAGAGGTTGAACTTCAGGCTCGAAGAGCCAGCATTCAGAACGAGAACAAACACAGAATCCCCCATGACAGGGAAAGTCTAACCCTCAAGGGCCGTGACGGGTGCCTCATTGTGGATGAATCGGTCCCCATGGGCCCGGGCCGAGTCTAGGTCGAGAAGACCCCCGCTTCCAGCGTGGCCGGGTCGGGCCAGGGAGCGGCCTCCGCCGCCTCGGCCGCGGCGAGGAGCTCAGCCTCGAGGCGGGCGCGGAGGTCCGGGGCTGGTGTCCACCCCCGGAGGGCCAGCCAGGCCTCGAAGCGGGGCAGGGGATCCTTGGCGGCCCACTGGGCGAGAAGGGCGGGGTCCACATAGCGCTGGTCGTCATGCTCGGCGTGGCCCTTCATGCGGAAGGTTTCGCAGACGAGGAAGGCGGGTCCCTTGCCTTCCAGGCAGTGCTGCCGGGCCTGGGCGGCGGCGGCATACACGGCGGCGGCGTCATTGCCATCCACGGTGAGGGTGAACGCCCCCTGGGAGCGTTCCGCCATCCGGCCGGCCATCTGGCGGTCCGGGGGCGTGGAGAAGGCGTACCCGTTGGATTCGCCGATGACGATGAGGGGGAGCTTCTGCACCACGGCGAAATTGAGCCCCTCGTAGAAGGCGCCCGTGGAGCTGCCGCCATCTCCGATCCAGGTCATGGCGACGCGAGGCTCGCCCTTCTGCCGGAAGCTGAGGGCCACGCCCGCCATCACGGGGATCAGGGCGCCGAGCATGGAGGTCGGAGCGAGGATGCCCCGGGCCACCGAGCCGAAGTGGTTGTTGTGCTCGCGGCCCCCGGTGGGGCCGGTGGCGCGGCCGAGGTACTGGAGGAAGATCTCCAGCGGTGTGGCGCCCCGGACGAACATAGAGCCCAGGTTGCGGATCATGGGGGCGATCACATCGTCGGGCCCCAGGGCCATGGCCGTGGCGCAGGCGGTGGCCTCCTGGCCCAGGCTCCGGTAGACACTGCCGAGGGTCTTGCCCTGGCGGAAGAGCTTCACCAACCGCTCCTCCGCGAGCCGGGTGAGCAGCATGGCCTCATGAAGGCGCAGGGCGGTGTCGCGATCCATCCGGTTAGCATAGACGCATGCTGAGCCTCCGTCCTGCCGTCCCCGCCGATGCCCCGCTGATCCTGCAGTACATCCGGGAGCTGGCGGACTATGAGCGCGAGCCGGAGGCGGCCGTCGCTACCGAGGCGGACCTCCAGCGCTACGCCTTCTCGGAGCATCCCCTGGTGAAGGTGACCATGGCGGAATGGGATGGTCAGCCTGCGGGCTTCGCCCTCTGGTTCCTCAACTTCAGCACCTGGGAAGGCAAGCCCGGCATCTACCTGGAGGACCTGTTCGTGCGCCCCGCCTTCCGGGGCAAGGGCATCGGCCAGGCCCTGCTTCGGCACCTGGCTGCCCTGGCGGTGAAGGAGGGCTGGACCCGCTTTGTCTGGCAGGTGCTGGACTGGAACACACCGGCCATCGAGTTCTATGAGGCCCACGGTGCCAGGGTGATGCGGCCCTGGCTCACCTGTCGCGTGGAGGGTGAGGCGCTGGTGAAGCTTGCCGGAGATGCTGGCTGATGTGGCCTCCGCTGCTCCGCCTCCAGGCGGCCCTCGGGTCCGGGGCGGAGCTGGTGGTGGTCGGGGGCGCCGTCCGCGATGAACTCCTGGGACGCCCTCATGCGGACTGGGATCTGGCCACGAAGCTGCTGCCTCGGACCGTGATGGACCGGGCGCGGGCCGCCGGGCTGAAGGTCATCCCCACGGGCCTCCAGCACGGCACCGTGACGGTGATGCTGGAGGACCGGCCCGTCGAGATCACCACCTTCCGCAGCGATGGCGACTACCTGGATGGGCGGCGACCCGAGTCCGTGCAGCTGGGGGTGTCCCTGGAGGAGGACCTCTCCCGCCGGGACTTCACCATCAACGCCATGGCCCTGCCCGTGGGGGGCGGCGACCTGGTGGATCCCTTCGGCGGCCGGGCGGATCTGGTGGCGCGGACCCTCCGGGCCGTGGGCGATCCTCTGCTCCGGTTCGCGGAGGATGGCCTCCGCACCCTGCGGGCCTGCCGCTTCGCGGCGCAGCTGGGCTTCGAGGTGGAGGCCGGGACCCTGGCCGCCATCCCCGAACGGCTCGAGGTGGCCCGGAAGGTGGCGGTGGAGCGGGTTCTCGCCGAGCTCACCAAGCTGCTCTGCGGCGAAGAGCCCGAGCGGGGCCTGGAGCTCCTGGCGGAGACCGGGCTGCTGGACCTCTGGCTGCCGGAGCTGCGCCCCATGATCGGCTGCGGGCAGAACCGCCACCACCGCTGGGAGGTGTGGCGCCACACGCTGGAGGCCGTGCGCCTGGCCCCGGTGGATCCAGGCCTCCGCTGGGCGGCCCTGCTGCATGATGCCGGCAAGCCTGGGGCCAAGGTCATGGGGACGGACGGCGAGGTGAGCTTCCACGGGCACGAGGCCGGTTCGCTGGAGCTGGCGGCGACCGTCCTGGACCGGCTCAAGGCCGCCCATGCCCTCCGGCGCGAGGTCCTGGCCCTGGTGCGCCACCACGGCACGCACCCTGCGGGGGACTGGGGCGATGCGGCCTGCCGGCGCTTCCTGCGGCGCCTGGGGGAGGACGGGCTGGACCTCGTGCGCTGGGGGGCCTTCCGCCTGGCGGATCAGCGCGCCAAGGGGCTGGACCTGGAGGCCCGGGAGCGCGAGCACGCCGCCATCCTGGCCCGCCTCGAAGCCCTGGCCGCCGCGGCTCCGCCCCTGACGGTGAAGGCCCTGGCCCTGGATGGGGCGGCCCTCATGGCCCTGGCGGGGCGGGGCGGGGGCCCCTGGCTGGGGGCCCTGCAGCGCGAGCTGCTGGAGGCGGTGATCGAACACCCCGAACTCAACACCCCGGAGGCGCTGGCGGAGCTGGTGAGGGGAAGGCGCTAGATCCGCTCGATCAGCACCACGGCCTGGGCCGCCAGGCCCTCGCCGCGGCCCGTGAAGCCCAGCTTCTCGGTGGTGGTGGCCTTCACATTCAGGGCCTCGGCGTGGATGCCCAGCAGCGGCGCGATGCGGTCCCGCATGCGCTGGCGGTGGGGGCCGATCTTGGGCCGCTCGCCGATGAGGCACACGTCCGCGTTCGCCACACGCCAGCCGCGTTCCGCGAGGTCGCCCATCACCCGCTCGAGCAGGACGGTGGAATCGGCGCCCCGGTACGTGGGGTCCGTGTCCGGGAAGTGGAGGCCGATGTCGCCCAGGCCCGCCGCGCCGAGGAGGGCGTCCATGAGGGCGTGCAGCATCACATCCGCGTCGCTGTGGCCGGCCAGGCCCCGGTCGTGGGGGATGGCGCAGCCCATGAGCATCAGCGGGCGGCCTTCCTCGGGAGCCGCAAAGCGGTGGACATCGAACCCCAGGCCGGTGCGGATGGAGGTCATACCCGCTCAGCTCCCAGGTTGCGGTGTTCGCCGGTGGACTCATCCGAGAGCTTGATCGTCCCGGTGATGGGGTGGTCGGGCAGGAGGATGACGACCTCGGTCCCCTCTCCTTCTTCGCTGATGAACTCCAGTGTGCCCCCGTGTTCCTCGACGATCTTCTTCACGGTGGCCATGCCGAGCCCGGTTCCCTTCTTCTTCCCATAGCTGAAGAAGGGCTCGAAGATCCGCTTGATGACGCGCTTGGGAATCCCGCGGCCCTGGTCCTTCACGCGGACCTGCACGCCCCCGGTGACCTGGACCCAGCTCACCAGCACCTCGCCGCTGATGCCGACGGTGGCATCCAGGGCATTGGCCAGGAGATTCTCCATCACCCGGGTGAAGCGTCCGGGATCCAGCTTGATCAGGCAGGCCGGCCCTTCGGCCCGGAGGAGCACGCCCATCTCGGCGGCCCGGGGCACCAGCGGCTCGATGATGGCGTCGAAGAAGGGGCGCAGGTCCACCGTCTCCCGCCGGGGCTCGCGCACCTTGGCGAAGTCCAGCACGTCCTGGCTGAGATGCGTGAGGCGGTCCACGCACTCCAGGATCTTGCGGCAGTGGTGGCGGACCTTGGCGTCTTCGGTGGACAGCTCGAGCAGGTCCGCGTGACCGCGCAGCACGAAGAGGCCGTTCTTGAAGTCGTGGACGATGGAACTCGCCACCTGACCCACGGTGGCCAGCACGTGGCTGCGCAGGTTCTCCTCGGACAGGCGGGTCCGCTCGATGGCGATGGCGCAGAGCGAGACGATGGCCTCGAAGGTCTGCCGGTCCGGTGGCTCGATGATGGGGCGGCGGCTGTCCAGGTAGACCACGCCGATGCGCCGTCCCTGCAGCAGGAGCGGCAGGCAGAGGATGGTCTTCAGCTCGAGGCGCTGGATCGAGTGCTGGCTGCGCAACTGGCCATCTTCGGCGACATTGAGGATCCAGATGGGAGTGCCCGTCTCGAAAACCTTGTGAACGCTGGACATGGACAGCTGGATCGCGCCCTCCAGCTCCTGCCCCAGGTTGCGCTGGACGCGGCTGGCCAGCTCGCCGTCCTCAAGGAGCATGAGGAAGCCCCGGTCCGTTCCCGAGATGCTGAGCAGGCGGTCCAGGGACTGCTCGAGCATGTCCTCCAGGTCCACTTCCTGGGCCAGGAGCTGGGCCGCGTCCAGAATGGCCTGGAGGTGGATCTCGGAGCTGCTGTGGTCCGTGCGGACCAGGGTCAGGGTGTAGGCGCCGTCGGCCAGGAGCAGGGGGGTTCCGGGCTCCCAGGCCATACGCCCCAGGGGCTTGTCGTTGCAGAAGCTGCCATGGGTGGTCTTGAGGTCCTCGGCCCACCAGGTGTCGTCCTGCAGCTCCAGCCGCAGGTGGTTGCGGCTGATCATGTTGTCCGACAGCACCACATCGCAGAGGCTCTGCCGGCCCACGGTGACCGAGCGGGCGAGCGGGATGGTCCGCTCGAAGCCGTGGCGGTCTCGGATCAGGAGTTGGTAGCGCTGGGCCACGGCATCTCCCGGGCGGTCGTCAGGGGAAAGGGGAAAAACTGGCACTGGTCTGCGATCCCAAGATTATCCGGCCACCGGCTGGACACAAGTGGAAGTCCCGTGAGGGAATAGGGGTCATGCACCGGCACCCCGACCTCGACCCCTCCGCGAACCTGGAGGATCCTGTTGAATATTCCCTGAGGCCGCAGCGGCTCCAGGAATATATCGGCCAGGCCAAGGTGAAGGCCCGGATCGAGATCGCGCTGAAGGCGGCCACGA
This sequence comes from Geothrix edaphica, assembly GCF_030268045.1. NCBI lineage: Bacteria > Pseudomonadati > Acidobacteriota > Holophagae > Holophagales > Holophagaceae > Geothrix > Geothrix edaphica. The sequence continues at coordinate 1,355,001 of NZ_BSDC01000001.1, read as the reverse complement.
AGCGGGGCGATGTGCTGGACCACGTCCTGCTGTTCGGGCCTCCGGGCCTGGGCAAGACCACCCTGGCCCATGTGCTGGCCAACGAGATGGGCGCGCCCTGCAAGGTGATCCAGGCCCCGGCCCTGGAGAAGAAGGGGGACCTGGCGGCCATCCTCACCAACCTGGAGGCCGGGGAGTTCCTCTTCATCGACGAGATCCATCGTCTGTCCGCGCCCATCGAGGAGATGCTCTATTCGGCCATGGAAGATCGGAAGCTCGACATCCTCATCGGCCAGGGACCCAGCGCCCAGACCTTGAAGGTGGACCTCCGGCCCTTCACCCTGGTGGGGGCCACCACCCGGGCCGGCCTCATCTCGAAGCCCCTGCACGACCGCTTCGGCCTCGTCCACCGTCTGGAGTTCTACACCCGGGCGGACCTGGCCATCATCGCCCGGCGCTCGGCGGACCTGCTGGGCATCCACCTGGCGCCGGAAGGGGCCGAGGCCATCGCCCGCCGCAGCCGGGGGACGCCGCGCATCTGCAACCGCCTGCTGCGGCGCTGCCGGGACTACGCGGAAGTGAAGGGGGACGGCACCATCACCATGGAATCCGCAGAGGCCTGCCTGCGCCTCCACGAGGTTGACGACCTGGGTCTGGATGGCCTGGACCGGGACTACCTCCAGGCCCTCTGCCACAAGCACCGGGGCGGGCCCGTGGGCCTGCGGACCCTTGCCGCGGCCCTGGGCGAGGACGAAGGCGCGCTGGAGGACCTGGTGGAGCCCTACCTCATGCAGGTGGGCTTCCTGGACCGCACGCCGCAGGGCCGGAAGGCCACCGACGCGGCCTACGCCTACCTGGGAGTGAAATCGGACCCGGGGCCCCTCTTCCGCTGACGGCGGGCCGCTGATCAGAGCTTGGAGTCGAGCGTATCCAGGGCCTTCGGACCGGCGGGGGAGAAGGCGAGGGTGCCGCCCTTGGCGGTGCCGCTGGCGTCCAGGTTGCGGGTCTGGTCCCGGCGGACGCAGACGCCCTGCAGGGTGCCGCCCTCATCCACGACCAGGGAGCCGACCTCCACATCCCCTTCCACATAGCCGGTGCCGTGGATCTCGAGGCACTCGGTGATCTTCATGGTCCCCTCGGCCCGGCCGGTCACCACGAGGTGCTTGGCGAAGATGGTGCCCTTCACCTGGCCTCCGGGGGCGATGGAGATCTCCCCCGTGGAGTGGATGGTGCCCTCAATGGTGCCTTCGATGCGGAGGCTCTGGGAGCCGGTGTGGATCTCGCCAGTGAGCACCACATCCTTGCCCAGCAGGGAGTGGATGGCGGGCGCGGATTCAGGCTTGGACTTGCTGTTGCGGAAGACAGCCATGGATCACTCCTTCACGTGTCAGGACTTCTTGCCCAGCGCCCGGACCCACTGGCGCTGGAGACGGAGGTAGGGCTGGGGGTTCGTGGGTTTTCCGTTCAGCCGCACTTCGTAATGGAGATGGACGCCGGTGGCGTTCCCCGAGCGCCCCATGGTCCCCAGGATATCCCCCCTGGACACCTTCTGCCCGGTCTTGACGTTCACATGGTTCATGTGGGCGTACAGGGTCTCCTGCTCACCGTTGTGGCGGATCCGGACGCCCCAGCCGTAGCGGTCCATCCAGCCGGCCTCTTCCACTTCGCCATCGGCAGTGGCCTGGATCGGCGTATCGATGGCATTGCTGATGTCGATGCCGGTGTGATAGCCCAGCAGTCCGTCTCCAGCCTCGTTGGAGCGGGAGAAGGGGTTGACCCGTACGCCGAACCCCGAGCTGAGGTAGCCGGCCGTGGGCGGAATGGAGGGGGTGTGGGCCCAGGCCCGGAGCACGGGTTCCATGCGGGCCCGGACCACGGCCGCCTGCTTGGCCGTATAGTCCAGGTCCTGCCTGAGGCGGGACAGGCGCTCCTGGACGCCGGGGGGCGTCGGGGTGGGTGCGGGGGCTGGCTGGCCAGAGGGCGCAGGCAGCGGTGCCACGGCGGGAGCCTTGGGATCCAGCAGTTTCAGCAGTTCCGTGTGCTGCTGGCGGAGGGTGGCGACCTCGGCCTCCAGGGCCTGGGCCTGGTCCAGGGAGGAGCGGAGCTGTTCCTGCTGCTCCTGAGTCTCCTTCTGGAGCCGGCCGAAGCTCATGATCTTCTTGGTGGCCCAGAACCCGTAGCCCGACCCGATCATGGCCAGGGCCGAGAAGCCGGCCACGAGACCGATCATCCAGAGCATCGTCCGGCGGGTCAGGGACCAGCGGATGGTCCGGTGGCTGAAGACGACCATCACGGTGAGCCACCGCACGGGATCGGGACGACTGGATCGCACAGCGAGTCGGCGTTCGGGGTGGTGAGTGGACATGATTCCTCAGCATACCTGGGAATCTCCGAAGGTTCGACTCGCCTTCTTACAACGAACGATCTAGATGGGCATCAGGAGCGAACGCGAGAGCCACCATTCCAATGCGTGCCCCAGGAAAAACACGAGCCCCACCAGGCTGTTCAAAGTGAAGAAAGCCTGGTCGATCCGGGACAGATCCCCCCCCCGCACGAGCCACTGCTCCCGCGCGAGCATGGTCGCCACCGTCGCCCATCCTGCCCAGGACACGACGTGGCTGCCCATGAGCAGGTTGAACATGGCCCAGGCCGCCAGGGCCAGGAGGTGGAAGGCGCGGGAGAGCGCCAGCGCCCCGCTGGTGCCGAGCCTGGCCGGCACGGAATGCAGCCCCTTGCTGCGGTCGTAGTCCTGGTCCTGGAGGGCGTAGAGGATGTCGAACCCTGCGGTCCAGGCCAGCACTCCGCCGGAAAGCCAGAGGGCAGGGGGTTCGATGCGCCCCGCCACGGCGATCCAGGCGCCCAGGGGGGCGCCCGAGAGGGCCAGGCCCAGCGCGAGGTGGGCCCAGGAGGTGAAGCGCTTGCAGAGCGAATAGCCCAGGATGATGACGAGGGCCAGCGGGGACAGGGCCCAGGTCAGCGGCCCCAGGGCGCCCGCGGCCACCCCGAAGAGCACGATGCCGGCTCCCATCAGGGCCATGGCCCCGGCCCGGGAGACCCGGCCAGCGGGCAGGGCCCGGCCTGCCGTGCGGGGATTCTCGGCGTCGATATCCGTGTCCACCAGGCGGTTGAAGGTCATGGCCGCGGTCCGAGCGCCCACCATGGCCGCCAGGATCCAGAGGATGGTCCGCAGGGGCGGGATCCCCTGGGCCGCTCCCAGCGCTCCCAGGAAAGCGAAGGGCAGGGCGAAGACCGTGTGCTCGAACTTGATCATGTCAAGCAGCTCTCTTGCCTGGTTGAAGGAGGAGTGGCTCGTGGGCACGGGATCCGGCTCCTGCCCTGGGCTCGGCTCTCCGATCGGTTCCTGGACCCCTCCTTCGGGGCGGCCTGCTTCGGGGTCGGAGGGCTCTGGGGTCTGGTCTGGGTGGTTCATCAGGCTGTCCATTGGAACCATGATCCTGTGAATCCGGATCGATGTCTCGCGTCGGATTGCCCGGGGCGCCTGTCGGGAGGCGGGCCCTAGTCTTCGGTCTTCAGCCGATAGCCCACACCGGGTTCCGTCTGCAGGTACCGGGGGCGGGAGGGGTCCTCCTCGAGCTTGTGCCTGAGCTGGGCCATGTAGACCCGGAGGTAGAGCGGCTGGGCCCCGGCGACACCGCCCCAGACCTCCTTCAGGAGCTGCCGGTGGGTGACCACCTTCCCCGCGTGTCGGATGAGGGTGGTGAAGAGCCGGTATTCGAGCGGGGTCAGGTGGACTTCCTCGCCCGCGACCAGGACCTGGCGCCTGGCGAGGTCCACCTGCCACCGCCCGAGGGCGAACGTCGGATCCTCCGCGGCTCCAGGGTCGGCGTGGCGCAGCGCCACCCGGATGCGGGCCAGGAGCTCCCCCGTGCCGAAGGGCTTGGTGAGGTAGTCATCGGCTCCGACATCCAGCGCGCCGATCTTGTCCGCTTCCTGGCCCCGCGCGGAGATGACGATCACCGGCGTCTGGCTCCACTCCCGGAGGCGGGTCATGAGGTCGAGGCCATCCATGTCGGGCAGCCCCAGGTCGAGCAGGATCACGTCGGGCCGGTGCTGGATGGCCAGGGCCAGGCCTTCCTGGCCCGTGGCCGCCTCAAGGTACCGGTACCCGCCGCCTTCCAGGGCGACCCGGAGGAAGCGGCGCATCTGCGGCTCGTCCTCCACGAGGAGGACCTGGGGCGCGGAGCTGGTCATGCGCCCTCCTGGGGCATCGGCGGGGGCGTGCCCAGAGGCAGGCTGACGAGGAACTGGGCCCCGCCCCGGGGGTGGTTGACCGCCTGGATCCAGCCTCCGTGGGCGGTCACGATGCCCTTGCAGATGGCCAGACCCAGCCCGGCGCCAGGGCGGCTGGTTCCCGCCTCCCCCCGGGCCAGCTTCTCGAAGATCCGTGCTTCCTCACCAGGTGCGATCCCCGGTCCCTGGTCGGTGACCGAGAATGTGAGGGACTTCCCTGCGGCCCAGGCTTTGATGTCCACCGGGGAACCGGGCGGGGAGTATTTCAACGCATTGTCGATGAGGTTCAGCAGCACCTGCTCCATGAGGACTGCATCCATGGCCACGAGGGGGAGATCCTCAGGCAGGTGGGTCCTGACGCGCATGGCTTCGGTGGCCAGCTCCCGACGGTTCAGGACGGCGCCCACCACCTCCTCCACGGGGATCCATTCGGTGCGCAAGTTCAGGGCTCCGGCCTCGAGGCGCGTGATGTCCAGCAGATTGCTGACGAGGCGATGCAGCCGCTGGGCTTCCTCCTGGGCCGAGGTGAGGAGGTCGCGCCGGGTCGAGTCGGAGATGTCGGGGGTCTCCAGGGCCGTACTCACGGCTCCGGTGATGACGCCGAGTGGCGTGCGTAGATCGTGGGACACCGAACTGAGCAGCGCGTTCCGCAGGCGTTCCTCGTCGGCGCGCCGGCGATCGGCCGTGCTTTGTTCGGCCAGCAGGGATCGCTCCAGGGCCAGGGCCGTCTGGTTGGCGAAGGCTTCCAGCAGCTGGCGCTGATCCGGTTCCGCCCATTGGGGGGAGTCATCCGGGAGCACGCCCATCACGCCGAGGGTGCCTTTCGAGCCTTTGAGCGGCAGGTAGGTGGCGCGGGCTCCCGGAAGCGTGAGCGTGCCCAATCCGGCAGGCTCGTCATGCTCGAAGACCCACTGGGCCACACCCCGTTCCTGGTCGTTCAGGGGAAAGGCGAGGTGATGGGCAGGCGCCTCCAGCCGCCCGGAACCGTCCGGAAGCAGCACCACCGCATGGCTTTGGAACTGGGTCGCCACGTTTTGTATCGCAGAAGCCACCAGGGCTGTGGACCCCGCGCTGCGGGCCAGTTCCTGCCCCAGTCGGAAGAGGACCTGCGTCCGCTGTTCCCGGGCCCGCGCCAGGCGGGCCTGGGCCCGGATGCGCTCGGTGAGATTTCCGATGACCACCCCCACCAGGAGCATCACGGAGAAGGTGCCGACATGGCGGAAATCGGATACCACGAACGTGAAGTAGGGCGGCACGAAGATGAAGTCGAAGGCCGCGACGCTCAACAAAGAGGCCAGCAGGGAAGGGCCACGGCCAAACCGCGTGGCCACGACGAGAATGCCAAGCAAATAGATCATCACGATGTCCGCCAGTTCGGTGCGGCGAAAGATCAGGCCCGCGATGGCCGTCGCGAGCGCCACCGTGATGACGCTGAGCAGGTAGTTCCGCAGCGGACTCGTGATGCGAGACCGGAGATTGGGTGGATCCGCCTGTTTGGTCGTCTCGCCCGTGATGACGTAGATGTCGATGTCACCGCTGTGGCGGATGAGATCGTCCACGGGGGACCCGGCGAAGACGTCCACCCATTTGGGCCGTGAGGGTTTGCCCACCACGATCTTGGTGATGTTGCGGTCCTGGGCGAAGGCCAAGATGTCTTCGTCCGTCCTGCCTCCCCCTTCGATGACGACCGTCTCCCCTCCCAGTTTTTCCGCCAGACGGAGGTTTTCTTCGACGCGGTTCCGCTCTTCTTCGTTGAATTTGAAGTGCCGGGGCGACTCGACGTAGACGGCGACCCATGAGGCTCCCAGAGAACTCGCCATGCGGCGGGTCGAGCGGATGAGGCGCTCGGAAAGGCCATCCGGGCCGACGCAGACCAGGAGCCGATCACCAGCGGCCCAGGTCTTCCGGATGCCCTCCGATTCCATGTACCGCCGCATCTGGGCATCGACGTTTTCCGCCGTGTGGCGCAAGGCCAGTTCCCGAAGGGCGAGCAGGTTGCCCTTGCGGAAGAAGTGATCGCGGGCATGGCGGGCCTGGTCCGGAAGATAGACTTTGCCCTCCTTGAGCCGGACCAGCAGATCCTCGGGGGACAGGTCCACCAGTTCGACTTCGTCCGCCCGCTCCATGACCGTATCCGGGACGTTCTCCCGCACCGTGACGCCTGTGATCTGCGCGACGACGTCCTTGAGGCTCTCCAGGTGCTGGACGTTCATCGTGGTGTAGACGTTGATGCCCGCGTCCAGAAGCTCCATGACATCCTGCCAGCGCTTGGCGTGGCGAGAGCCCAACACGTTGGTGTGGGCCAGTTCGTCCATGAGAATCAGCCCCGGTCGGCGGGCCAGCGCGGCATCCAGGTCGAACTCCGGAAGGAACTGGCCGGCGTAGGCCAGTTCCTTCCGTGGCAGGATCTCCAACCCTTCGGTCAGGGCGGCGGTCTCACTCCTGCCGTGAGTCTCAACAACCCCGACGACAAGGTCGACGCCTTCCACGTTCCGCTCCCGGGCCTCGGAAAGCATGGCGTAGGTCTTGCCGACGCCGGGGGCCGCGCCGAAAAAGACCTTGAGCTTCGCCCGATTCTCCCGGGCCTCCTCTGCCTGGACCTTGCGGAGCAGGGCGTCGGGGTCAGGGCGTGGGAGAGCCATGCCCCTACGCTATCGGGATTTCTGGCGGTTTGCCCCAAACTGGTCGCCCAGGGCCAGGTTGAGCTTCATGACGTTCACGCGGGGCTCGCCCAGGACGCCCCACTGCGGGCCTTCGACATGCGCGGTCACCAGGCGGCGCACCGCGGCCTCGTCCAGACCCCTTGCCAGGGCCACCCGGTGAACCTGGAAGAACGCGGAGGCCGGGCTGATGTGGGGATCCAGGCCGCTGCCAGAGGCCGTGATCAGATCTACGGGCACCGGGCCCAGGGTTTCGGGATCGACGGCCTGTAGGGCCGCGACCCGCTCCGCCACGACCTTGTGGAGATCCGGGTTGCTGGGCGCCAGGTTCGAACCGCCGCTGTTGGCGCCGTTGTAGGGCAGGGGGCTGCGATTGGCGTCGACAGTGGCGGAAGGGCGGCCCCAGAAATCGCGGGGTGCCGTGAAGGACTGACCGATCCACTCGGAACCGATCACCTGACCGCCCCTGCGGATGAGGCTGCCTTCGGCCTGCCTGGGGAAGATCGTTCGGGCCAGGCCGGTGACAAGCAGTGGATAAGCCAGGCCGGTGATGGCGGTCAGGGCGATGAAGGAGACGATGGCAGGGCGAAGTTGCAGATTCATGGGGTCTCCTACGCAGCGAGGTGGAGGGCGACGAGCAGCCAGTCGATGGCCTTGATGCCGATGAAGGGCACCACCAGACCGCCGGCGCCGTAGATCAGAAGGTTGCGCTGCAGCAGCTGGGCGGCACCCACGGGCCGGTAATTCACGCCGCGCAGGGCCAGGGGGATGAGCACGACGATGATCAGCGCATTGAAGATCACGGCCGAGAGGATGGCGCTTTCGGGGCTGTGCAGGCTCATGACGTTCAGCGCGCCCAGGGCCGGGTAGGTGGCCACGAAGGCGGCCGGAAGGATGGCGAAGTACTTGGCCACGTCGTTGGCGATGCTGAAGGTGGTGAGCGATCCGCGGGTCATGAGCATCTGCTTGCCGATCTCCACGATCTCGATGAGCTTCGTGGGATTGGAATCGAGATCCACCATGTTTCCGGCCTCCTTGGCGGCCTGGGTGCCGCTGTTCATGGCCACAGCGACATCAGCCTGGGCCAGGGCTGGCGCATCGTTGGTGCCGTCCCCCGTCATGGCCACGAGGCGTCCGCCGGCCTGGTACTCTCGGATGAGCTTCAGCTTCGCTTCGGGTGTGGCCTGGGCCAGGAAGTCGTCCACACCCGCTTCGGCGGCGATGGCGGCCGCGGTAAGGGGATTATCACCGGTGATCATCACCGTCTTGATGCCCATGCCGCGCAGCTCGGCGAAGCGCTCCTTGATGCCGCCCTTCACGATGTCCTTGAGCTGGATCACACCCAGGGCGCGCGGTCCTTCGGCCACCACGAGCGGAGTGCCGCCCGCCATGGAAATTTGGTCCACGGTCCGGCGCAAGTCCTCCGGAAACGTGCCGCCGTGGGACTGGACGTAGTCCTCGATGGCCGAGGCCGCGCCCTTGCGGATCTGGCGCGCGCCCAGGTTCACGCCGCTCATGCGGGTCTGGGCGGTGAAGGGCACGAAGTGGGCGTCCAGGGCGTGGAGGTCGCGCTCGCGGAGGCCGTGCTGTTCTTTGGCCAGCACCACGATGCTACGGCCCTCGGGGGTTTCGTCCGCCAGGGAGGAGAGCTGGGCCGCGTCCGCCAGCTGCTGGAGATCCACTCCCTCAGCGGGCAGGAAGGCCACGGCCTGGCGGTTGCCCAGGGTGATGGTGCCGGTCTTGTCCAGCAACAGCACATCCACGTCACCCGCCGCCTCCACAGCCCGCCCGGAAGTGGCGATGACATTCGCCTGGATCATGCGGTCCATGCCCGCGATGCCGATGGCGCTGAGCAGGCCGCCGATGGTGGTGGGAATGAGGCAGACGAGCAACGAGACGAGCACGGTCAGGGTCACTGGATGCCCCTGTCCGGCCGCCCTGGCGGAGAAGATGGAATAAGGCAACAGGGTGGCCGTGGCCAGCAGGAAGATGATGGTGAGCCCCGCCAGGAGGATGTCCAGGGCGATCTCGTTGGGGGTCTTCTGGCGCTTGGCACCTTCCACCATGGCGATCATGCGATCCAGGAAACTCTCGCCGGGATTGGACGAGATGCGGATCACCAGCCAGTCGGAAAGCACCAGGGTGCCCCCGGTGACGGCGGAGCGGTCGCCGCCGCTTTCGCGGATGACGGGCGCGCTTTCGCCGGTGATGGCGCTTTCGTTCACGGAGGCCACGCCCTCGACCACTTCGCCATCCCCGGGAATGGTTTCGCCGGCTTCCACAAGCACGAGATCGTTGATGCGCAGATCCGGTGCATCGACAACTTTGTGCAGGTCTCGTCGGTCAGCTCCAAGCAGCCGCTTGGCTTTCACGTCGCGCTTGGACCGGCGCAGGGAATCCGCCTGGGCCTTGCCTCGGCCTTCCGCCATGGCCTCGGCGAAGTTGGCGAAGAGGAGGGTGAACCACAGCCAGAGCGAGATGGCCAGGATGAAGCCGGGCCGTCCCTCGCCGTGGCCAGCCAGGGCCTGGATCCAGAGGCCTGTGGCGAAGGCACTGCAGATCCAGACGGTGAACATCACCGGGTTCCGGAGCTGGTGAAGGGGGTTCAGCTTCTGGAAGGCGTCCAGCACCGCGCGCCGCACGATGGCGGATTCGAAGAGGGGTCGGGCCTGACGATAGGTTCCGACTCGCGCATGCGCGGGTTTTGGGAGGTCCTGCCGCGTGCGAGAGCTCATCGAAGGCTCCTCAAAGTCAGGTGCTCGGCGATGGGGCCGAGGGCCAGGGCGGGAATGAACGTGAGTGCGCCCACCAGGAGCACGACGCCCACGAGCACGCCGATGAAGAGCGGTGTGTGCGTGGGCAGGGTGCCGAGGCCCTCGGGAGTGTATTTCTTCTTCACGAGGGAGCCGGAGAGGGCCAGCACGGGCCAGATCACGCCGAAGCGACCCAGGAGCATGGCCAGGGCCAGGCCATAGTTGTAGAAGGGTGTATTGGCATTGAGGCCGCCGAAGGCACTGCCGTTGTTGTTGGAGGCACTGCTCCAGGCGTAGAGGATCTGGCTGAAACCGTGGGGCCCGGGATTGCTCACGGAGCCCACCGCCGCTGGAACGAGTACGGAGATGGCCGTCCCGATCAACACGGCGGCGCAGGGCAGGAGGATGGCGATGGAGGCCATCTTCATCTCGAAGGCTTCCACCTTCTTGCCCAGGTATTCCGGCGTGCGGCCCACCATGAGGCCGCCGATGAAGACGCCCACCAATGCGAACATCAGCATGCCGTAGAGACCCGAGCCCACACCGCCGAAGACCACCTCGCCCAGCTGTATGAGCCATACGGGCACCAGGCCGCCCAGAGGCGTGAAGGAATCATGCATGGCGTTCACCGAGCCGTTGGAGGCCGCCGTGGTGGCTGTGGCCCAGAGGGCCGAGGGACCGGGGCCGAAGCGCAGTTCCTTGCCCTCCATGTTCCCGCCGGGCTGCTCGGCGCCGGCCATCTGGCTGGCCACCTGGTTCGCGCCCAGACGCGTGAGGGCCGGGTTACCCTTCACCTCTGCCTGAGTGCAAACGACCAGGGCCCCGATGAATATCACCGTCATGGCGGCCAACAACGCCCAGCCCTGGCGGCGGTCCTTCACCATGTGACCGAAGGTCACGCAAAGGGCTGCGGGGATGAGGAGAATGCTCACCATCTGTGCGAAATTCGAGAGCGGCGAGCTGTTTTCGAAGGGATGGGCACCGTTCGCCCCGAAAAAGCCGCCACCGTTGGTACCGAGCATCTTGATGGCGACCTGGGAGGCCGCTGGTCCCATGGCGAGCACTTGTCCGCCCGCCGTGTGGATGTAGGCCGACAGGTTCTGAATGACACCCTGGGACACGAGGAAGAGGGCGAAGACGAAGGACAGGGGTAGGAGGATGTAAAGGGTGCTGCGCACAAGATCTACCCAGGCGTTGCCCAGGCCCGTGGCGCTGCGGCGCATGATGCCGCGCACGAGGGCCACCAGCACCGCGATGCCCGTGGCCGCCGAGATGAAGTTCTGCACCGCGAGGCCGAGCATCTGGGTGAGGTAGCTCAGCGTCGTTTCGCCGCCGTAGGCCTGCCAGTTGGTGTTGGTGATGAAGCTCACGGCCGTGTTGAGCGAAAGGCCCGTCGCCACGTTGCTCTGGTGCTCGGGGTTGAGGGGCAGATTCGCCTGCGTCTTCATCAAGAGGAACACCGCCGCCAGGCCGAGGAGTTTGATGAGGGTGATGGACCAGGCGTAGGCCTTCCAGCCCATGTCATCCTCGGGATGGACGCCCATGAGCTGGTAGAGGCCGCGCTCCAGATGGCCGAGGACGGGGTGCAGGAAGGTGCGTTCGCCCTCCAGAACCTTGGCCATGAAGCGCCCGAGGGGAAAGGCCAAGCCCAGCAGTAGCGCGATGTAGAGCAGGTTCTGGATCCAGGCGTGGCTCATTGAAACTTCTCCGGCTGCAGCAGAGCGAAGGAGAGGTAACCCAGGAGACCCAGAGCCAGCATGGAAGCGATGAGAAGGGAAGCGTTCATTGAAGGTGTCCTTAGGCGGATATGAATTGGGCTATCAGCCAGAAGAAGAGGGGTAGGAACATCAGGATCAGCATCCACCAGGCACTCCTTCGCCCGGTTTCTCCCTCGGTTCGTAGGTCGCGCGCGGCTCGGATGCCCAACCACGCGGCGAACGAGGCTAGGGGGAGAAACCAAGGCATCACGAGGTGCACGATGACTCCTGCGGTGGATCCGCCCTGCACGGACAGGGTGAAATGGGTCGGGCTGCCCGCTTTCTGAAGGGCAGCCGGTCCAACAGCATGGTTGCGACCGGCGTTAAGGCGCTGTTAGGAGTCAGGGCAGATCCGTTAAGTTGCCGTTGAGGCCAGGGGTTTGGTCTGAATTCCTAACGCCTTCTTAACACCCATTTGGCCACTCTATGGGCTGGCTGGGCCCGGCCTTGGTCAACCGGGTCGTTAGTGTCGTCACTCTGTCTGGCCCAACCCTGATGGCCCAACAAACCCAGGAAACCAAGGCATGCCCAATTACAGAACGCTGCTCCTGGGCCGCCGCCTCGCCAGCGAAGAAAGCCACGAGACCAAGATCAGCAACCCCATCGCCCTGGCGGTGTTCAGTTCGGATGCGCTGTCGTCGGTCGCGTACGCCACCCAGGAGATCATGGCGCCCCTCACGGCGGCCGTGGCCATCTACGGCGCGGGCGTGCTTGGCTGGTCGTGGTGGGTGGCCCTGGGCATCGTGGGCCTGCTGCTGGTCCTCAACGTGAGCTACCGACAGACCATCCACGCCTACCCCAGCGGTGGCGGCGCCTATCTGGTGGCCAAGGACAACCTGGGCGAGGTCGCTGCCCAGACCGCCGGGGCCTCCCTGCTGATCGACTACATCCTGACCGTGGCTGTGTCCGTCTCAGCGGGAGTCTCGGCCATCGTTTCGGCCTTCCCGGGATTTGAGGCCCATCGCATCTTCCTCGCCGAGGGCCTCATCGCATTCATCGCCCTGATGAACCTGCGGGGCGTGAAGGAGAGCGGGACGGTCTTCTCCATCCCCACCTACGGCTTCGTGATCTGCATCATGGGCCTCCTGCTCAAGGGTTTCTGGAATGTGGCCACGGGCCAGGCCGTGGTCGTGCACACCGCTGCGGTCCACATGGAAGGCACCACCAAGCTGGCCGCCCTCTGGCTGCTGGCGCGGGCCTACAGCGCGGGCTGCACGGCCCTCACGGGCGTGGAAGCCATCAGCAATGGTGTGACGGCCTTCAAGGAGCCCGTGTCAAAGAACGCGTCCAAGACCATGACCTCGATGGTGATCATCCTGGGTCTGATGTTCCTCGGCATCACGTACCTGGCCAATCACTACGGCCTCACCTACCACCCGGATGCCTCGGAAACCCTGCTTTCCCAGCTCACCCGGGCCGTTCTGGGCGGCGCCGAACACGGCTTTGCGAAGCTGGTCTACCTCACCACCACCGGCTTCACCATGGCCATCCTGGTCCTGGCGGCGAACACGGCCTATGCGGACTTTCCCCGCCTGGCGGCGCTCCATGCCCGGGACGGGTTCCTGCCCCGCCAGTTCACCAGCCAGGGGGATCGCCTGGTCTTCTCCAATGGGATCTTCATCCTGTCGCTGGCGGCCGGGTTCCTGGTGCTGCTCTTCGGCGCGAAGGAAGATCACCTGCTGCCCCTCTATGCCGTGGGAGTCTTCCTCGGCTTCACCATCAGCCAGGCCGGCATGGTCCGCCGCTGGTTCCGTCTCAAGGGCAGGGGCTGGCAGGTGAAGGCGCTGATCAACGGGCTGGGGGCCGTGACCACGCTCGTCGTCATGCTGGTGATCGCCGTGACGCGGTTTGCCCACGGGGCCTGGATCGTGATCGTGCTCGTGCCCCTGATGGTCATGACCTTCTTCAACATCCACCGGCACTACATCCGCATCAAGTCGATCCTTGCTGCGAGCCGCGTGGATTTTATCGGGCCCCGCCGGAACCGGGTGGTCGTGCTGGTGTCCGGCATCCATGCCGGCGTGGTGCAGTCCTTGAACTACGCGAAGGTCATCGCGGAACACGGCGAAGTCGAGGCGCTGACCGTCGACTTCACGGATGAGCACGGCCGGGACAGCGCGATGCTCGACAAACTGCGGTCGGATTGGCCGAGGTACAGCGAGGGGATTCCCCTTCGGGCCATCCGGAGCCCCTACCGGAAGGTGGTCGAGCCCATCGTGAACGAGCTGGAGCGCATGCGGCAGGCGGAGCCGGAATACACCATCACGGTCATCCTTCCCGAGTTCGTCACCGGGCACTGGTGGGCGAACCTGCTGCACAACCAGACCGCCATGAGGATCAAGGGCACGCTGCTCCTCATGCCCAAGATCATCGTGATCTCGATTCCCTACCACGTGGAGCCGCTGGTGGAGTAGGCGACAACCCGGTGCCGGCAGGGTATTCTCGCCCCCCTGGAACCGGTGCCCCTCTTCTCCCGTTCCAGGGCGAGCTGAACCGACCACCGACCCCCTATTGATCCACTGGAGGCTGTTATGGGAAACCTCGGACCGATGGAGATCCTGCTGATCGGCCTCGCGCTCCTGATCTTCTTCGGGCCGTCCCGGCTCCCGGAACTCGGGAAGAGCCTGGGCAAGGGAATCCAGGAATTCAAGAAGGCCAGCCGCGAGCTGACGGACTCGGTCAAGGAGGATCTGACGGACGAGAAGGACAAGAAATAGCCCCACCGGAAGAGTTGGAAGGGTTGAAAACAGAAGCGCCCGGCTGGGCCGGGCGCTTCTTGGGTGGATCGGGCCGGGGTCAGCCCGCGCCGCCGCCGCTGGTGCTGGCGGGACGGTAGGTGAGGCTGGCCTTGATGAAGTCGCGGTTCATGCGCGCGATGTTCTCCATCTTGATGCCCTTGGGGCAGGCGGCTTCGCACTCGCCGTGGTTGGTGCAGGTGCCGAACTGCTCGGCGTCCATCTGAGCGACCATGTCGCGGACGCGGATGTAGCGCTCGGGCTGGCCTTGGGGCAGCAGGCCCAGGTGGGTGACCTTGGCGGACAGGAACAGCATGGCGCTGGCATTGGGGCAGGCGGCCACGCAGGCGCCGCACCCGATGCAGGCGGCGGCATCCATGGAGAGCTCAGCCTTCTCCTTGGGGATCGGCATGGCGTTGGCATCCTGGGGCGAGCCGCTGGGCACGCTGATGAAGCCGCCGGCGGCGATGATGCGATCGAAGGCGCCCCGGTCCACCATCAGGTCCTTGATGACCGGGAAGGCCTCGGCGCGCCAGGGCTCGATGGTGACGCTGTCGCCGTCCTTGAAGCTGCGCATGTGCAGCTGGCAGGTGGTGGTGCGCTCGCGGGGGCCATGGGGGCGCCCATTGATCACCATGCTGCAGGTGCCGCAGATGCCTTCACGGCAGTCGTGGTCGAAGGTGATGGGCTCCTCCCCCTTGCGGATGAGGCCCTCGTTCACGATGTCGAGCATCTCCAGGAAGGACATGTCAGGGCTGATGTTCTCGGCGGGGTACTCGACGAACTTGCCGTCGCACTTGGCGTTCTTCTGCCGCCACACGTGAAGGGTGAGATTGAGGTGCTTGGACATGGCTCAGATCCTCACTTGTAGCTGCGGGTCGCGAGGTGGACGTTCTCGAAGGTGAGCTGCTCGGTGTGGCGCACCGGAGCCTGCCCTTCGCCCTTGTATTCCCACGCGGCCACGTGGGCGAAGTTCTCATCGTCACGCAGGGCCTCGCCCTCCGCGGTCTGCCATTCCTCGCGGAAGTGGCCGCCGCAGGACTCGCGGCGTTCGAGGGCATCCAGGCACATCAGCTCACCGATTTCCAGGAAGTCGGCCACGCGGCCGGCCGTCTCGAGGGACTGGTTCAGGTCGTTGCCGCTGCCGGGGATGCGGAGGTTCGTCCAGAACTCCTCGCGGATCTTCGGGATCAGTTCCAGGGCCTTCTTGAGCCCGGCCTCGTTTCGACCCATGCCGCACATCTCCCACATGACCTTGCCCAGCTCGCGGTGGAAGTGGTCCGGGGTCTCCTTCCCGCCGATGGACATGAGCTTGGTCATGCGGTCCGAAACGGTCTGTTCTGCGGACTTCACGGCCGGATCATCGGCCTTGATGCGGGTGCCGGGCTTGATGCCGGCCAGGTAGCCGCCGATGGTGTAGGGGATCACGAAGTAGCCGTCGGCCAGGCCCTGCATGAGCGCCGAGGCGCCCAGGCGGTTGGCGCCGTGGTCGGAGAAGTTGGCTTCGCCGAGCACGAAGAGGCCGGGGATGGTGCTCATGAGGTTGTAGTCCACCCACAGGCCGCCCATGGTGTAGTGGCTGGCAGGGAAGATGCGCATGGGCGTCTTGTAGGGATTCTCGTCGGTGATGCGCTCATACATCTCGAAGAGGTTGCCGTACTTCTCCTCGATCTTGGCGGCGCCCAGGCGCTTGATGGCATCGCTGAAGTCGAGGTAGACGCCGAGCCGGGTGGGACCGACGCCGCGGCCCTCGTCGCAGACCTGCTTGGCCGCTCGGCTGGAGACGTCGCGGGGGGCCAGGTTGCCGTACGAGGGATACTTGCGCTCCAGGTAGTAGTCGCGATCCTCCTCGGGGATCTCGGAGGCGGGCTTGCCGCAGTCCTCCTTGCGCTTGGGCACCCAGATGCGGCCGTCGTTGCGCAGCGACTCGGACATGAGCGTGAGCTTGCTCTGGTGGTCGCCGGTGACGGGAATGCAGGTGGGGTGGATCTGCGTGAAGCAGGGGTTCGCGAAGGCGGCCCCCTTCTTGTAGGCGCGCCAGACCGCGGTGCCGTTGCAGCCCTTGGCGTTGGTGGAGAGGTAGAAGACGTTGCCGTACCCGCCCGTGGCCAGGCAGACCGCGTCGGCCACATGGGACTCGATCTCGCCGGTCACCATGTCCCGGGTCACGATGCCCTTGGCCACACCGTCCACGACGATCACTTCCAGCATCTCGTGGCGGGGGAACATTTTCACCTTGCCGAGGCCAATCTGGCGCTCCAGAGCCTGGTAGGCGCCGATGAGCAGCTGCTGGCCGGTCTGCCCGCGGGCGTAGAAGGTGCGGCTCACCTGGGCGCCGCCGAAGGAGCGGTTGTCCAGCAGTCCGCCGTATTCCCGGGCGAAGGGCACGCCCTGGCCCACGCACTGGTCGATGATGTTGTTGCTGACTTCGGCCAGGCGGTGCACGTTGGCTTCGCGGGCGCGGAAGTCGCCTCCCTTGACCGTGTCGTAGAAGAGGCGGTAGACGCTGTCACCGTCATTCTGGTAGTTCTTGGCGGCATTGATGCCGCCCTGGGCCGCGATGGAGTGGGCCCGGCGGGGGCTGTCCTGGTAGCAGAAGCACTCGACCTCGTAGCCGAGCTCGGCGAGGGAGGCGGCGGCGGCGCCGCCGGCGAGGCCGGAGCCCACCACGAGCACCTTGTACTTGCGCTTGTTGGCCGGATTCACGAGCTTGAGATCAAAGCGGTGCTTTTCCCACTTCTTGTCGATCGGGCCGTCTGGGATTCGGGCATTGAGTTCCATGGAGCGCTCCCTGGGATCAGTGGATGAAGCCGGTCAGGACGGCGATGGGGTAGGAGATGTTCACGCCCACCACGAGGACGGTCAGGCCGGTGGCGAAATTGCGCCGCAGGCTGTCGTAGCGGGGATGGGCCAGACCGAAGCTCTGGGTGCAGCTCCACACGCCGTGCCACATGTGCAGGCCGAGGCAGAGCTGGGCCACGATGTAGAAGCCGGCGGCGGCGGGGACCTTGAAGCCGTTCACGAAGTTCGCGTAGGGGTTCGAGTGATCGAAGGCGGGGTGGACGGTGCCCGTGGTCAGGTGCAGGAGGTGGTAGACGATGAACGCGGCGAGGATGAACCCGCTCCAGCGCATGGTGCGCGACGCCCAGGTGGAGGCCTGGGTGTGCTGGTTGCGATAGCCCACGGGGCGGGCGGCGCGGTTGTCGAGGGTGAGGGACACGGCGGCCCAGATGTGGAGGCCGGCCGCGGTGAGCAGCACCGCCCGGAACACCCAGATGCCCATGCCGTGGATCATGGTGTGCAGGAACTCGGCGTAGTGGTTCATCGCCTCGGCGCCCATGTAGGACGTCAGGTTCCCCAGCATGTGGACGGTGACGAATCCGAAGAGGATGACGCCGGTGGCCGCCATGACGACCTTGCGGCCGACCGAGGACGCCAGGAAACCGTGGCCGCGTGCTTCCGCGCCCGCGATGCTCTGTTCAGCAACGGACATAGGGGGACTCCTTTGAAAAACGGGGAGGTGGATCGGAGCGCCCGCGGCAGACGGCGGGGCCCGCTTTCAATGACAGGGCCATATCTGACCCGATTATCTTCGGACGGTACTCGATTCCCAAGCGGTAATGCTGGCGCAAGGCAAGCTGTGACAATGTGCATCTTCGGCTGCCAGGCGGATGGAGCCCCGGTCGGGTCCCCAGGGCTGGAGCCTTGCAGTGACAATCCCCGATCAGCTA
The DNA here is from genome assembly GCF_030268045.1 of Geothrix edaphica. Lineage (NCBI taxonomy): Bacteria > Pseudomonadati > Acidobacteriota > Holophagae > Holophagales > Holophagaceae > Geothrix > Geothrix edaphica. The sequence goes on along the minus strand of NZ_BSDC01000001.1, from coordinate 1,337,135 downwards.
AAATGAAGCCCGATCTAGACATGATCTTTGGTGGAACGCCCCCGGGTGGGGGCTCGTGCCGATTTAGCGCAGGCCACCATGATTCGTCCCGTTCCCAGCCGCTCCTTTTTGCAGTCTCCCTCTCCTTAACCCAACTGGAGGAACAACGATGGTGACGATGAAACGTCTCCTTGACTCTCTGGCATCGACCAGACTCTTCAAGGGGGGGATGACGGCGCTCTTCGCCCTGCTGCTCTCCACCCCGGCCTTCGCCGGCGGCGAGGCGGAACTGAAGATCCCCGCCCTGCAGGGCAGCTTCATGGGCATGACGGGCCACAACCTGCTGCTCATCGGCCTCTTCATCTGCCTGCTGGGCATCGGCTTCGGGCTCGTCCAGTACTCCCAGATCCGGAAGCTGCCGGTCCACAAGTCCATGCTCGAGATCTCCGAGCTGATCTATGAGACCTGCAAGACCTACCTGTTGACCCAGATCAAGTTCATCGCCCTCCTCTGGAGCTTCATCGCACTGGTCATCATCGCCTACTTCAAGTACCTGGCGACCCCGCAGATGAGCTGGCCGGAAGTGATCGTGATCCTGCTCTTCTCGATCATCGGCATCCTCGGCTCCGTGGCCGTGGCCTGGTTCGGCATCCGCATCAACACGTTCGCCAACTCCCGCACCGCCTTCGCCAGCCTGGGCGGCAAGCCCTTCCCGACCATGGAGATCCCCCTGAAGGCCGGCATGTCCATCGGCATGCTGCTCATCTCGGTGGAGCTGGTGCTCATGCTCGCCATCCTGCTCTTCGTCCCCGGTGACGCGGCAGGCCGCTGCTTCATCGGCTTCGCCATCGGCGAGTCCCTCGGCGCCGCCGCCCTGCGCATCGCGGGCGGCATCTTCACCAAGATCGCCGACATCGGCTCCGACCTGATGAAGATCGTCTTCAAGATCAAGGAAGACGACGCCCGCAACCCCGGCGTGATCGCCGACTGCGTGGGCGACAACGCCGGCGACTCCGTGGGCCCCACGGCGGACGGCTTCGAGACCTACGGCGTCACGGGCGTCGCGCTCATCACCTTCATCCTGCTCGCCGTCAAGGATCCCGCCATCCAGGTCTCCCTGCTGGTCTGGATCTTCGTCATGCGCGTGGGCATGATCGTCACCTCGGCGGCTTCCTACTGGATCAACGGCCTCTGGGCGAAGGCGAAGTACGGCGCCGCCGCCAAGTTCGATTTCGAGGTGCCCCTCACCACCCTGGTGTGGCTGACCTCCATCGTCTCCATCGTGATGACCTATGTCCTGTCCTACGTGCTGATCGGGAACCTGCCCGACCACCTGTGGTGCAAGCTCTCGACCATCATCACCTGCGGCACCCTGGCCGGCGCCCTGATCCCCGAGCTGGTGAAGGCCTTCACCTCCACCAACTCCGGCCATGTGCGTGAGGTCGTGACGGCCTCCAAGGAGGGCGGCGCCTCCCTCAACATCATCTCCGGCATCGTGGCGGGCTACTTCTCCGCCTACTGGATGGGGCTCACCATCGTCGCCCTCATGGGCGCCGCCTACTACGTCTCCACCTTCGGGCTGGCCGGCTTCATGGATGCCCCGGCCATCTTCTCCTTCGGCCTGGTGGCGTTCGGCTTCCTGGGCATGGGCCCCGTCACCATCGCCGTGGACTCCTACGGTCCCGTGACCGACAACGCCCAGTCCGTCTATGAGCTCTCCACCATCGAGACCATCCCCGGCATCGAGGCGGAGATCCAGAAGGACTTCGGCTTCAAGCCCGACTTCGAGGAAGCCAAGATGTTCCTCGAAGAGAACGACGGCGCCGGCAACACCTTCAAGGCCACGGCCAAGCCCGTCCTCATCGGCACCGCGGTTGTGGGCGCCACCACCCTGATCTTCTCCATCATCCAGGTGCTGAACGGCAAGTTCGGCGTCCTGAAGGTGGTCGAGGGCCTGTCCATCATCAACCCCCTCTTCCTCCTCGGCCTCATCACCGGCGGCGCCATCATCTTCTGGTTCTCCGGCGCGGCCTGCCAGGCCGTGGCCACGGGCGCCTACCGCGCGGTGGAATTCATCAAGCAGAACATCAAGCTCGATGCCGGCGCCGAAAAGGCCTCGGTCGAGGACTCCAAGAAGGTCGTGGAGATCTGCACCCAGTACGCGCAGAAGGGCATGTTCAACATCTTCCTGGCCGTGTTCTTCTCCACACTCGCCTTCGCCTGCCTGAACCACTTCTTCTTCATCGGCTACCTGATCTCCATCGCCGTCTTCGGTCTCTACCAGGCCATCTTCATGGCCAATGCCGGTGGCGCCTGGGATAACGCGAAGAAGCTCGTGGAGACCGAACTCAAGGCCAAGGGCACCGAGCTCCACGATGCCTGCGTCGTAGGCGACACCGTGGGCGATCCCTTCAAGGACACCTCCTCGGTGGCCATGAACCCGGTCATCAAGTTCACGACCCTCTTCGGCCTGCTGGCCGTGGAACTGGCCATCGGCCTGAACCCGGTCACCGCCCACATCGCGGCCCTGGTCTTCTTCCTGGTGTCCACGGTCTTCGTGTGGCGTTCCTTCTACGGCATGCGCATTCCCACCGTCGAGACGAAATAGGCGTTTTTCCAGTAAGGCGATGCATCAAGGAGGGACCCTGCGGGGTCCCTCCTTGTGTGATACCTTGTATCGTGAGGTCCTATCTATGCGACGATTATTTCACATCTCCCTGGTCCTGTTTGCTTGCGGGAATCTCATGGCTGCCGATCCTGCCCTGAAGCCTCCGACTGCGCCCCAGAAGGAACACACGGACCTCTGGCACGGCGAAAAGGTAAGTGATCCCTGGTTCTGGCTGCGCGAGAAGAGCAACCCCGAGGTGGTGGCCTATCTGAATGCGGAGAACGCCTACACCCAGGCCATGACGGCGGACCTCCAGCCCTTCTCCGAGGCCCTCTACAAGGAGATGCTGGGCCGCATCAAGCAGACCGACCTCAGCGTGCCGGTGCGTCGCGGGGCTTTCTACTACTACTCCCGCACCGAGGAGGGGAAGCAGTACTCCATCCAGTGCCGGAGGAAGGCCGGGAAAGACGGCGTCTACGACGGGAAGGCCGCCGAGGAAGTCCTGCTCGATCAGAACGAGCTGGCCAAGGGCCTGAAATTCCTGGGGCTGGGTCCCCTCGTCGTCAGCGATGACGACCGCACCCTGCTCTACAGCACGGACACGACGGGATTCCGCCAGTATCAGCTCTTCACCAAGGACCTGGCCACGGGTCGGGCGAGCGGCCCCCTGGCCGAGCGGGTGACCTCCTACACTTGGGCCAGCGATGGCCGGCACGTGTTCTTCACGACCGAGGACTCGGGCACGAAGCGCTCGAACCAGCTCTTGCGCCTGGACCTCACGGGCCGTGCGCCCGAGCTCGTCTTCGAGGAGAAGGACGAACTCTACCGGGTGTTCGTGGGGCGTACCAAGGACCACAAGTATCTCCTGATGGAAAGCCAGTCCACCGATACATGGGAGACCCGCTATCTGGCCGCCTCGAAGCCCACAGCCGCCTTCAAGGTCCTGCTCCCCAGGGAGAAGGGCCACAAGTACGATGTGGAGCACCGAGGCGGGACCTTCTACATCCGCACGAACAAGGGCGCGAAGAATTTCCGCCTCGTCACTGCTCCCGCGGCCACGCCGGATCCGAAGCACTGGAAGGTCCTCATCCCCCACCGGGCCGACGTGCTGCTCGAAGGCATCGAGCCCTTCCGGGACTTCCTGGTGGTGGCCGAGAAGAGCCAGGGTCTGGAGCGGTTCCGCATCCGGGACCTCAAGACCGGCACCTGGCGGAAGGTCGCCTTCCCCGAGTCCGTCTACGCGGCCTCCCCCGGGGGGACGCCCGAGTACACCTCCAAGACCTTCCGCTTCGTCTACCAGTCCATGGTCACGCCCCAGAGCATCTACGACTGCGACATGGCCACCGGGAAGCAGACCCTGCTCAAGGAAACCGAAGTCCTGGGCGGCTATGACCGGTCCCAGTACGCCACGGAACGCCTCTGGGCCACGGCCCGGGATGGCGCGAAGGTGCCCCTGTCCGTGGTCTACAAGAAGGGCGTGAAGCGCGACGGCAGCGCGCCCCTCTTCCTCTACGCCTACGGATCCTATGGCTTCGGCATGTCCGCGGGCTTCTCCATTCCGCGCCTGAGCCTACTGGACCGGGGCATGGTCTACGTCATCGCCCACATCCGGGGTGGCAACGAGATGGGCGAAGGCTGGCACGACGACGGCATGCTCATGAAGAAGATGAACACATTCACCGACTTCATCGATTCCGCGGACTTCCTGGTGAAGGAGAAATGGACCAGCAAGGATCGCCTCGTCATCGAGGGCGGCAGCGCCGGGGGCCTGCTTATGGGCGCAGTCACGAACCTGAGACCCGACCTCTTCAAGGCCGTTCACAGCGCGGTGCCCTTCGTGGACGTCATGAACACCATGATGGACGCCAGCCTGCCCCTGACCGTGGGCGAGTACCTCGAGTGGGGCAACCCCAACGAGAAGGCCGCCTTCGACTACATGCGGGCTTACAGTCCCTACGACAACCTGGCGAAGAAGGCCTATCCGGCCATCCTCGTCACCACCAGCTTCAACGACAGCCAGGTGATGTACTGGGAACCCGCGAAGTACGTGGCCAAGCTCCGCACCCTCAAGACCGACGACAACCCCCTGCTCCTGAAGATCAAGATGGACCCCGCCGGCCACGGCGGTGCCTCGGGCCGCTACGACGCCCTGAAGGACAAGGCCTTCGAGACGGCGTGGATGCTCAAGCAGGTCGGCATCACCAAGTAGCCGTTCCCGGCTCCAAAGGGCGCGTTCGCGCCCTTTGGAGAGGGGAAAAGCGTATTAGAATAAGGGGGCGCGGCAATCGCCGCGCCTTTCTATGTCCGGAAGCCCATGTCCCTTTCTGAAGAGATCCAGCGGCGGCGCACCTTCGCCATCATTTCGCACCCCGACGCGGGCAAGACCACGCTGACGGAGAAACTGCTGCTCTATGGCGGTGCCATCGACCGGGCGGGCAGCGTGAAGGCCCGGGAGGGCGGGGCGGCGGCCCACTCGGACTGGATGAGCATCGAGCAGGAACGAGGCATCAGCGTCACTTCGGCGGCCATGCAGTTCGAGTACCTGGGCCGGGCCATCAACCTGCTGGATACCCCGGGCCACCAGGACTTCAGCGAGGACACCTACCGGGCCCTCACGGCGGCGGATTCCGTGGTGATGCTGCTGGACTGCGCCAAGGGCGTGGAAGAGCAGACCAAGAAGCTCTTCCGCGTGGCCAGCGAGCGGAAGCTCCCCATCTTCACCTTCGTGAACAAGCTGGACCGCCCGGGCCGGGAACCCGTGGAGCTGATCGACGAGGTAGAAGAGTTGTTCGGCCTCCACGCCGTGCCCATGACCTGGCCCATCGGGTCCGGCACGGACTTCAAGGGGGTCTACGTTCGCGCCACGGGGCAGATCCAGGTCTTCGAGCGGGCCAAGGCGGGCCGGAAGGCCCGCGTGGCGGGGCAGGGGGGGCTGGACGATCCGGAGATCGCGGCCCTGCTCACGCCAGCCGAGCTGCAGCAGCTCAAGGACGATGTGGATCTCATGAATCACGTGCTGCCGGCCTTTGACCGGGAGGCCTTCCTCCGGGGGGAGCAGTCCCCGATGTTCTTCGGCTCCGCCGTGAACAACTTCGGTGTGGCGGAGTTCCTGGAAGAGTTCCTGGACCTGGCGCCGGCTCCTGGCGCGCGACCCCTCATGAACGGAGGGGAGATCGGGCCGGAGCAGGCCTTCACGGCCTTCGTCTTCAAGGTGCAGGCCAACATGAACAAGGCCCACCGGGATCGCGTGGCCTTCGCCCGCATCGTGTCCGGGAAGTTCGACCGGGGCATGGATGCGCTGCACGTGCGCGAGAAGAAGTCCATCAAGCTGAACTACCCCCACATGTTCTTCGGCCGCGAGCGGCAGATCGTCGACGAGGCCTACCCCGGCGACATCCTGGGCCTCATCAATCCCGGCCTCTTCCGGATCGGCGACGTGCTGAGCGCCGCCGGGGCCATCGAGTTCCATGCCGTGCCCCGGTTCTCGCCCGAGCAGTTCGCGTCCGTGCGCCTCGCCGATCCCGGCGCCCGCAAGGGCTTCCTCAAGGGCCTGGGCCAGATCGCAGAGGAAGGCGTGGTGCAGGTCTTCTGGCCCAAGGGCGGCGCGCCCCTGCCCATCCTCGGCGCCATCGGCCGCCTCCAGTTCGAGGTGCTCCAGCACCGCCTCAAGGACGAGTACGCCTGTCCCGTGCTGCTGGAGCCTCGTGGCTTCCAGATGGCCCGCTGGATCGAGGGCGGCTGGCCCGAGCCCAGCCGCTACTGGGGCGAGCTGGTGGAGGACGTCGAGGGCAACCCCGCCATCCTCTTCGAGAACGACTGGCAGCGCCGGACCACGGCGGAGAAATGTCCGGGCCTGACGTTCCTGGAACACCCGCCCAAATAGAACAACGGCGCTTTCGCGCCGTTGTTCATGCCCGGAATGCGCGGCGTTCCAATCGACTACTTGACCTTCGCGAAGATGTCCATCACCGCATGCAGCAGCTGGATGGCCTCGGCCTTCGGCCGCTGGAAGGCGTTGCGGCCCATGATGGAGCCCGAGGCGCCGCCTGCGGCGATCTCGGCCACTTCCTTGAGGACCTCCTCGGTACCCTTCGCCTCGCCGCCGCTGAAGATCACGATGCGGCGGCCGCCGAAGGCGCTGCGGACCACCTCCTTCACGCGGTCAGTGAGGGTATCGATGGCGATGCCGTTCTTCTCGAAGGTCGCGGCGGCCTCCTTCACTTCCAGGTGCTTCTTGGGCGGCTTCACCTTGATGATGTGGGCGCCGAGCTGGGCCGCGATCTGGGCCGCGTAGCCCGCCACGTCCACAGCGGTCTCGCCGTCCTTGCTCAGGCCCGCTCCGCGAGGGTAGGACCAGACGATGGTGGGCAGGCCCACGGCCTTGGCCTCGAGGATCAGCTCCCGGAGGTTCTCGTACTGGATGTTGCGGTCGCCGCTGCCGGGGTAGATGGTGTAGCCGATGGCGGCGCAGCCCAGGCGCAGGGCGTCCTCCACGCTGCCGGTGATGGCGCTGCAGGGCTCATGGCCCTTGCTGAGGCTGTCGCTGTTGTTGAGCTTGAGGATGAGGGGGATGTCACCGGCGTAGTCGGAGGCCACGTGCTCGATGAAGCCCAGGGGTGCGGCGTAGGCGTTGCACCCGGCCTCGATGGCCAGCTCCACGTGGTAGCGTGGATCGTAGCCGCCGGGGTTCGGAGCGAAGCTGCGGGCCGGGCCGTGCTCGAAGCCCTGGTCCACGGGCAGGATCACGAACTTGCCGGTGCCGGCGAGGCGGCCCGTGTTCATGAGCCGGGCCAGGTTGGCCTTCACGCCGGGGTTTTCGGAGCTGTACCAGGATAGGATCTCGCGGACTTTGGCCGTGGCCATGAGGGCACCTCACATGGATTCAATCGGCCATTCTACCTGGAAATGGCCGGCTTGGCTTGCGCCAGGACTGGAATCAGGCCTTGCTGTAGTCGTAGAAGCCGCGGCCGCTCTTCTTGCCGAGCCAGCCCGCGTCCACGTACTTGATGAGCAGGGGGCAGGGGCGGTACTTGGGATCGCCTAGGCCCTCATGCAGGACGTTGAGGATGAAGAGGCACGTGTCGAGGCCGATGAAGTCCGCCAGGGTGAGCGGGCCCATGGGGTGGTTCATGCCGAGCTTCATGATGCCGTCGATGCTCTCCACCGAGGCCACACCTTCGTACAGCGCGTAGATGGCCTCGTTGATCATGGGCAGCAGCACCCGGTTGCTGACGAAGCCGGGGAAGTCGTTGCAGTGGATGGGGGTCTTGCCCAGCTTCTTCGACAGCTCCATCACCGCGTCGAAGGTGGCGTCGCCGGTGGCCAGGCCGCGGATGACCTCGATGAGCTGCATGACCGGCACGGGGTTCATGAAGTGCATGCCGATGAAGGCCTCGGGGCGCTTGGTGACGGCCGCCAGCTTGGTGATGGAGATGCTGCTGGTGTTGCTGGCCAGGATCGCGCCGGGCTTGCAGACCTTGTCGAGGGTCTCGAAGATCTGCTTCTTGACCTCCCACTTCTCCGTGGCAGCCTCGATGACGATGTCGCAGCCGGCGAGATCCTCAAGCTTGGTGGTGGTGCGGACCCGGCCCAGGACGGCGGCCTTCTCCTCGGCCGTCATCTTGCCCTTGTCCACGCCTCGCTGGAGGTTCTTGTCTATGGTGGCCACGCCCTTGGCGGCGAAGGCCTCGCTGATGTCCTGCATCAGCACGCTGAAGCCAGCCTGGGCGAAGACATGGGCGATGCCGTTGCCCATCTGGCCCGCACCGATGACGCCGATGTTCTGGATGCTCATAACGACCTCTCCATTGGAAATGATGATCAGGGGGATGCGTATGGTGGGGCTTCAAAGCCCTTGTCGGGAGAGGTCTCGCGTATCCGCAGAGTGGATGCGGAGATTGGGAATCCTCCAACCCCCAATCATAGCGGAGGAAGGGGTCACCAGCCTGCGAGGAGAGCCGGCAGGTCCCGGATGGATTCGAGCACCGGGAAGGGGGATTCCACCGGACTGGCGACCACCTCATGGGCCCAGGTCAGGTGGTAGGGGATGTGGACAGCCCGGCCGCCCAGGGCCAGCACGGGCAGGATGTCCGACTTCACGGAGTTGCCCACCATGGTGAAGGCTCCGGGCTGAAGGCCGTGGCGTGCCAGAAGGGCCGTGTAGGTGGCCTCGTCCTTCTCGGAGACGATCTCCACCCGCGAGAAGTGGTGGCCGAGGCCGGACTTCGCCAGCTTGGTCTCCTGGTCGAAGAGGTCGCCCTTGGTGATCAGCATCAGGTCGAAGGTCCCGGCGAGTTCCGCCAGCACCTCCGCCACGCCGGGCAGAGGCTCCACGGGCCTGTCCAGCATGGCCTGGCCCAGTTCCAGCACCTTTCGGACGCCCGCGCCGTCGAGGCGGTCCTCGGTCAGTTCGAGGGCCGTCTCGATCATGGACAGAGTGAAGCCCTTAATGCCGTACCCGTAGCGGCGGAGGTTGCGCATCTCCGTGACGTGGAGGCGGGCGTCGATCCACGCATCGTCGTGGAAGGGGTGCAGCAGGGCCCGGAAGGCCTCCTGGGTCTCGGCATAGAGGGTCTCGTTGTGCCAGAGGGTGTCGTCGGCGTCGAAGGCGAGGGTGGGGCGCATGGCGGTTTCCGTGGAGAATCCCCAGCCTACAATGGATGTTTCCCGAGGTATTCATGGCCGCTTCCAAGACCCGCACCGACTGGGCCCTCTTCCTGCTCCGCCTCGCCGTGGGCGGCATGGCGGTGGTGCAGGGCTTCGAGGTGCTCCGCCGCGCCCACGGGGCCATCACCATGGCCCATGCCTCCACGTGGGGCCTGGCCCTGGGTGAGTTGGTCTGCGGCGCCCTGATCCTTCTCGGGATCTGGGTGCCTCTGGTGGGCGGCCTTCTCGTGGCCGTGCTGGGCTGGCCACTGGTTCATGGCTGGATCCATGGTGCCGGTCCCCTGTCGAACCTGCCCGCCCTCTTCCGCCTGCTCGTAGGCCTGGCCTGCGCGGTGGGTGGCGGGGGCAAGTGGGCCCTGGAGAAGTAGCCATGCTGCGTCCCCCGCACCACCAGATCTTCGCCTTCGATGCCGAGTGGGTGCCGGATCCGGCCACGGGACGGCGCGTGCTCGACCTGCCGAAGGACATGCCCGACGAGGAGGTGACGGAGCGCCTGTGGGCGTACGGCGGCGCCACGGAGGCGGAGCCCCGGCCCTACCTCAAGACCATCCTCTGCCGCGTGGTGTCCATCGCCGCGGTGATCCGCACGGTGCGGCACGGCGAGGTCCAGCACAAGCTCTTCGCGCTGCCGGAGGGACCGGAGGCCCTGGCTGAGGATGACCTGCTGCGCCGCTTCCTGGTGGCCCTGGGGGATAAGAAGCCCCAGCTGGTGGGCTTCAACTCGCGGGATGCGGACCTGCCCATCCTGGTGCAGCGGGGCATGGTCCACCGCCTGTCCATCCCGGGTCTGGGCCGCAGCGCCGAGAAGTGGGCCCCCGGCGACTTCTTCGACCGCTACGGCAACCAGCACATCGACCTCCGGGAGGTGACGGGAAGCTGGGGCAAGGCCTCGTCCACGCTCCACGAGCTGGCCACGGCCTGCGGCATTCCCGGCAAGCTGGGCACCGACGGCAAGAGTGTCATCGACCTCTGGCGGGCGGGGGACATCGCCGGCATCGTGCGCTACAACCAGTTCGACGCCCTCACCACCTTCCTGGTGTGGCTGCGCGCCATGACGCTCTCCGGCCACCTGACGCCCGAGCAGCTGGAGGCCGAGGAGGCCCAGATCCGGGTCCTCATCGAGCAGAAGATGGCCGTGGATCCCATGTTCGGGCTGTTCCTGGAGGGTTGGACCCGACTTTCTTGACTCCTTCCGCCCCGGGGCGACTAGACTGGGCCGGATCTGCCGATCGACGACCCCGTTTCTTCCCAAGGGAGGCACTGTGAGCAAGCGGCTTGTGGCGGAATTCTTTGGAACCCTCTGGCTGGTCTTGGGAGGGTGCGGGAGCGCGGTGCTGGCCGCCGGCTTCCCGGGCGTGGGCATCGGCCTGCACGGTGTCAGCGTGGCCTTCGGCCTCACGGTGCTGACCATGGCCTTTGCCATCGGGCCCATCTCCGGGTGCCATCTGAACCCGGCCGTGACCCTGGGCCTGGCGGTGGGCGGGCGCTTCCCCTACAAGGACATCGCCGGCTACTGGGTCGCCCAGGTACTCGGGGCCGTGGCCGCGTCCCTGATCCTCTATGTCATCGCCACGGGCAACGGCGCCTCCATCGGCGGCTTCGCCAGCAATGGCTTCGGAGAGCACTCCCCCGGAAAGTACGGGCTGGGCGCGGCCTTCCTGACCGAAGTCGTGATGACCTTCTTCTTTCTCATGGTGATCCTGGGCAGCACCGCCCGGAAGGCGGCCCCGGGCTTCGCGCCCATCGCCATCGGCCTCTGCCTCACCCTGATCCATCTCATCAGCATCCCGGTGACGAACACCTCGGTGAACCCCGCCCGCAGCACGGGGCCTGCCTTGTTCGTGGGCGGCTGGGCCCTCGGCCAGCTCTGGCTCTTCTGGGTGGCGCCCCTCCTCGGTGCGGCCCTGGCGGGCTGGCTGTTCCCGAAGCTGGAGGACTAACGGAACGGTTCAGAGCCGTCTGAGGATCCGCTCGATGCCGGTCGCCTTGCGGCCTTCCGTGGTGACCAGCACGGCGTGGAGCTGGAGGTCGCCCTCGGCCACTTCGTACTTCGGGCGCTGGACCCTGAGGAAGCGACCGATGCTAGCCTCCTTCTTCATGCCGATGACGCCCCCATAGGGCCCGGTCATGCCGATGTCCGTCACGTAGGCGGTTCCTCCGGGCAGCACCTTGGCATCCAAAGTGGGCACGTGGGTGTGGGTGCCCAGGACGGCCGCGGCCCGGCCCTCCAGGTGGTAGCCCATGGCCTGGGCCTCGCTGGTGGCCTCAGCATGCATGTCCACGATGACCAGGTCGGCGCGTTCCTTCTGGAGGATGGCATCCACCCCCCGGAAGGGGCAGTCACAGGCGGGCATGTGCACCCGGCCCATGAGGTTAATGACGAGGACCTCGGCGCCGGAGGGCGTGTGCAGCTTCACCCAGCCGTTGCCGGGCGTGTCGGGCGGATGGTTGGCGGGCCGGAGGATGCGAGGTTCCTGGCGGAAGTAGGCCTCGATACCCTTCACATCGAAGGCATGGTTGCCCGTGGTGATGACGTCCACGCCGAAGCGGTCGAACCACTCCCGGGCGATGGTGTCGGTGATGCCATGGCCATGCGCGGCATTCTCGCCGTTCACCACCACCAGATCGGCCCCGGTCTCCCGCCGCAGGACAGGCACGAAGGCCTCCACCAGCCGGCGTCCCGGTTCCCCCACCACATCGCCCAGCGCCAGGATCTTCATGGAACCAGGGTAAATGAAAAAGGGCGGCGCTGGTGCGCCGCCCTTGGGTGATGCGGGTGGGGCTAGAAGGCGAAACGGGCGCCAACCTGGATCTGGCGGGCGGAGGTGGCGCCGCCAGTCCAGTTCTGCTGCTGGGTGAGAGCCGGACTGGTCGCATCGACCGTGGAGGGGTTGGCCACGGAGGGCGTCCGGTAGGACAGGTAGGTGTCCTGGCGGTTCAGCACGTTGAACACGTCCAGGGACAGGGTCATCTTGATCCGCTTGGTGAAGAAGAAGTCGCGCCGCAGACCGAGGTCCATGGTGAGGAAGGATCCGGCCCGCCGAGTGTTGCGGCCCGTGTCCACCCCGTTCTGGAAGTAGCGGTCGTTGGTGCTGTTCGCATCGCCGTTCACATCCGTGCCGTAGGTCAAGGTGTACGGGGTGCCGGTCTGGTAGCGGAGGGAGACGGAGGTCAGGATGCCCGTCACCTGCTTGTCGAGGAAGCTGAAGTAGCCGGTGAGCACTTCACGGCGGTCCGTGTCGGCGTAGCCCCACTGCGCGCCCAGGTTGCCCTGGTCCTGGATGCCGATGCCGGAGTAGTTGCGCTCGTTGGAGTCGCTGTCCTTGTTGATGGAGTAGGTGTAGTAGAGCTGGGCATCGAAGGGGCTGCCGTCCTTGTGGTACTTCAGGCTGGCGGTGTAGGCATGGTACTGGCTGGTGGCATCGGACAGATACATGCCCATGGTGCCGTAGGCCGTATTGGGGCGGACCGCCGTGTAGGCACCGGAAGCGCTGATGGTGCTGGGATAGATGAGGCGGCCGGAGGCGTTCGCGGTGGGGGTGCCGAGGTTCAGGTCCGCCGTGCGCTCCAACTGCTTGGCTCGGGCATAGGTGGCGGACAGGCCCAGCACCAGATCGCCGAAGAAGGGGCGCTCGGCGCCGATGTTCACGCGGTCAGTGTAGGGGTTCTTGAAGTCGGGGCTGAAGGTCCAGATGTTGAACCCGGACAGGGTCACCCCAGCGGGCATGGCGGAGATCCAGTACGGATTCGCGGCGTTGAAGGCCGTGCCGCGCGGGATTCCGTAGGTGGCGGCCTCAGACGCCTGGAAGTCCTTGGAGCCCGTGCGGATTCCGTTGGCCGCGAAGGCCTGGTAGAGGAACACGGCGGGGGTGGTGCTCACATAGCGGCCCACGCTGCCCCGGAAGACGGTCTTGCCTTGATCGAAAGCGGGTGTCCAGGTGAAGGACACGCGGGGGGAGAACTGGCTGTCCGTGGGGATCTTGCCGGTCACGGGCATGGGGTTCGCGAGCCGATTGCTCATGTCGAGGATCGGGAAGTCCGGGTTCTCCTGGCGGTCCCAGCGGACGCCCACGCCGAGCTTGAAGGTGTCGGTGATGCGCCAGTCGGTCTGGATGAAGGCGGCCATCTGCTTGTAGCTGGTGTCGAAGAGCCCGGCCTGCTGGACGGGGCCGTTCAGGCCGAAGTTCTGGCGGTAGTAGGACCAGTTGCCCAGGCGGAAGTTGGCGAGGGAGCTGAACTGGTAGACGCCCTGCCAGTTGCCGGCGAAGAACTCGGAGACGTTGATGTCGTTGTAGTCCACGCCCGCCTTCACCTGGAAGGTGGGCGTCACGTAGCTGATGTTCTCCTGGTACTGGGTGCGCTTGGTGTTGTAGGTGCGATCGAAGGGGTAGGCCCCGTAGAAGCCCACGTTGCTGATGCTGACCTCGGGGATCTTCGAGTAGGTCGACCGGGGCATGTCGTCCTTGGTGTGGCTCACCCGGAACTCGTTCATCCAGTTGCCGGTGATGACCCAGTTCCACTGGAGGACGTAGGCGTCGGTCTTCACGTCGTCCGAGGCCAGGTTCTCGGAGGCGGCCATGGTGCCGGCGCCGGTGACGCCCTTGAAGCTGGAGTGGTTGACCCGGAACTGGATGCTCTGGTCGACGGTGGGGTTCCAGTCGAAGCGGATGAAGTAGACGTCCGAATCGAGCTTGTTCGAGTAGTTGCCGCCCTTCGCGAGGAGCACCGCGTCATTGGCCTGGCCGGGCAGGGTGGGATCGAGGGCCACCGGAGTGTTGCCGCCCCAGACCTGGTTGATGGGGGACTTGTAGCGCTGGGCGTCGTAGGCGACGAAATAGAAGAGCTTGTCCTTGAGGATGGGACCGCCGACGCTGAAGCCGAACTGCTCCTGCTTGAAGTCGCCCACGGCGTTGGTGGTGGTGGTGCCGTTGGGCTGGCGCAGGGTCGGACCGGCCTCCACCCAGCCCCGGGGACGCATGTAGTAGAAGAGGCTGCCGCTGAGCTCGTTGGTGCCGTTCTTGGTGATGGCGTTCACGTAGCCACCGCCCATGCGGCCGAACTCGGCGCTGGCGCCGTCCGTGACCACCTGGTACTCGCGGATGGCCTCGATGGAGATGGTGAAGGGGGTCTTGCCCTCGGCCGCGCCGGTGGCGCCGCCGAAGAAGGGCTCGTTGTTGTCGCCGCCGTCGATGTTGATGGAGGTGTTGACGCCGCGCTGGCCGGCGATGGCGAGGTTGCCGCGGCTGCTGTCCACCACCACCTGGGGAGACAGGGTGGCCAGGTTCGTAAAGTTGCGGTTGAGCACCGGCAGGTTGGTGAGGTTGTCGGGGGAGATGATGGCGGCGGCGCTGGCGCGCTCCGTGTCCACGGCAGCACTGGCGGCGACCACTTCCACCACGGCGCCGGTCTCGGCGGCGAGACGGATGGTCAGGGGGGCGGCATCACCGAGGTTCAGGTTCACCTTGACGTTGCTGGCGGTCTGGAAGCCGGACTTGGTGACGCTGACGGTATAGGGGCCGACGGGCAGCAGGGTGGCCATGTACCGGCCTTCGCTGCTGGTCTGGAGGGTGCGGGTCAGCCCGGTCTCGGTGTTGCGGATGACCACTGTGGCGCCGGCAATGGCCCCGCCCTTGGTGTCCAACACCCGGCCACCCAGCTGGGTGGACACACCCTGGGCCATGATGGGAGCCGCTGCCACCAGCAGGGCCATGAGAGATGAGCTGCTGAAATGCCTAGATCGCATGAGAAGTTCCTCCATGCCCAAAAGAATATCCTCGGCTCGCCTCGCATTAAAAGGGATCTCATGGTCATGGAACGAAAATGTCACCCAGGACATCCGAAGTTCACAGGGGCGCCCAGCCGGGGGCCGTCCCGGTTTCCGGGATTGCCCTGCTAGGCTTCATTCATTCCTTGAGATATCGATGAGACTGGTCGCCCTCGCTTTCGCCCTCCTTTCCCTGGCTCCCCTGGCCGCCCAGGGGCCTGCCACCCTGGCCGTTTCCGAGATCCGGGCCGGCATGAAGGGCTACGGCCGGACGGTGTTCCAGGGCGGCAAGATCGACCGGTTCGAATTCGAGGTCCTTGGGGTACAGAAGAACGCCGCTCCCGGGCGGAGCCGGATCATGGTCCGGGCCTCGGGCGGTCCCTTGGCGGAAACCGGCATCCTGGCGGGGATGAGCGGCAGTCCCTGCTACATCGACGGGAAGCTCGTCGGGGCCCTGAGCACAGGCATCCTCTTCGAGAAGGAGGCCATCGGCGGCATCACGCCCATCGCGGAAATGCTGGATCAGCTCCGGGACATCCCGGAAACCGCGCCCAGCCGCACCCCCCTGATCCTGCCCAAGCTGGAGCCGCCCAAGGTCCTCAAGGCGGCCCTGGCGGGGGAGATGCTGGATTTCCGGACCCTGATGGGCGAGGCGGATCCCCAGGCGCTGCCCATGGCCCTCGTCGGCAGCAGCCTGGGGGCCGAGGCCCGGCGCCTCTGGTCCGGGCTGCCCATCACCTTCGCCGCGGCGCCGGTCCTGTCCGGGGGGCGAGAGGAAGCCAGCCCCATCGAACCCGGGGGCATGGCGGCCATCACCCTTATGCAGGGGGACCTGGATCTGGCGGCCGCGGGCACGATCACGTTCATCTCGGGCAAGCGGGTGCTGCTCTTCGGCCACCAGCTGTTCAACCTCGGTCCCGTGGATCTGCCGCTCTGGTCCGCCACGGTGGCCAGCTCGGTGGCGAGCTACCAGAGCTCCTTCAAGATGGCCATGCCGGTGGCGCCCATCGGTGCCCTGCGGCTGGACCGCAGCTCGGGCGTGGCGGGCCTGCTGGGGGCCGAGGCACGCATGGTCCCGCTGCGGATCGGCCTGAACCTGGGGGGCAAGCGCACCCTGAACTTCCGCTTCGAGTTGATGGACCACCCGGTGGCCACGCCGGCGCTGGTGGCCACGGCCGTGGCCCAGACGCTGGACGCCCACACCCGCGGCCTCGGGCTCCAGAGCCTGTCCATGCAGGGCAACATCAAGCTGGCCGGGCATCCCGCCATCCTGATCGAGAACGTCATCGCGGACCTGAACCCCTCTCGCATGTCCCAGTACATCGGCGCCATGCTCCAGGCCATCATGCTCAACCCCTTCGAGAAGCCGGTGTTCGAGGGCATCTCCCTGACCATCAAGGCCGAGGAGCGGCTGGACCTGTCGGGCATCGCCGGGGTGCGCCTGCTGAAGGCCCGGGCCAAGCGGGGCGAGGTGCTGCCGGTGCTCGTGACCCTCCAGAACATCCAGGGCGTGCGGGAGACGGCCACCTTCAACATCCAGGTGCCCTCCTCCGCCGCCAAGGGCAAGGCCACCCTCATGGTGGGTGACGGCTTCAGCCTCATGGCCGCGGATCCCGACGAGCGCATGATCGACGTGGCCAACCTGGGCGATGTGGTGCGCCTCCTGAACGGGGCCCTCCGGAACAACCACGCCTATGCCCTCCTGGTGCAGGCCCAGCCCGGCGCGGGCCTGCGCGGCAGCCGCATCGAGGGCATCCCCCCCACGGTGGCGAGCCTGGTGAGCGGCGACGGGGCCAGCAGCGACAACAAGCTGCAGCGGCGCATCGTCGGTCGGGCGGTGCTGCCCCTGGACCGGGAGGTGCGGGGCCTCAGCCAGCTGGATGTGGAAATCGAATGATGGCTCTCGGACGAAAGGGTTCTATGCGCTGGATGACGTTCCTTCTTCCCGCTGTCATGGGGGTGACCGCCTTGGCGGACCAGCCCACCGCCACGTTCTCCGGGTTCAATGACTGGCTGGGTTCCGAGACCCATGGTGTCCGCATCGGCGCCGATGGGCGCCTGCGCCTGGCCCCGAACCTCCGCCGCGTGGGCCAGCTGCCCGAAGGCGTGATCTGGGCGGCGGTGCCGGATGGTTCCGGAGGTACCTATCTGTCCGCGGGCACCGACGGCAAGCTGTTCCACTACACCGGCGGCCAGGTGAAGCCCCTGGGCCAGGTCAAGGGCGGCATCGTCTTCGCCTTGGCGCGCCTGGGCCAGGATCTGATCGTGGCGCCCACGGGCGAGGGGAAGCTCTTCCGCGTGTCGCCCACCGGCGACGTGAAGCCCTTCGCGGACATCGAGGCCCGCATCGTCTGGGCCCTGGCCGTGGAGGGAGATGCCGTCATCGCCGCGGGCGGCTCCGAGAAGGGCGCCGTGCTGGTGCAGGCCCGCAGCGGCTCCAGTCGACGCCTCACCGAGCTGGCGGACGAGACGGCCTTCACGGCCCTGACACCGGACGGGCAGGGCGGGTGGTACCTGGGTAGCCACGGCCGGGGCCTGGTGCTCCGCTACAGCCGCCAGGGCGATCGCCTGGAGACCCTGATGGACACGCCCTTCGAGGAGGTGCGGGCCCTGGCGGTGGCCGAGGGCCAGCTCTACATCGGCGCCGACAACGGACTCACCCCCAAGTTCAGCACGGGCCAGCTGGAACGGCGGGAGGGCTACCTCCAGGCGGATACCGCCGTCGCCGCCCGCTCCGCCGTCATCCGCCTGGACAAGGATCGCGTGCCCGAGACCCTGTGGCAGAGCGCCCAGAGCCAGGTCTATGCCCTGACGGTGTGGAAGGGGCAGCTGCTGGTGGGCACCGGCAACCGCTCCCGGCTCTTCTCCCTGCCGCTGGGCAAGGCCCATGACACCGACCCCTTCGCCGTGGTGCAGGAACTGGGCACGGCGCAGGCCACGGCCTTCCTGCCCTCCGGCGGGGACCTGCTGGTGGTGGGCTCCAATCCCGCCGAGCTGCATCTGCTGTCCGAGGCACAGGCCACGGAGGGCACGGTGGAGTCCAGGATCCTCAAGGGGGCGCCGCTCGCGGACTGGGGCAGGGCCTACCTCGATGCGGAAACGCCCACGGGCACCAACGTGGAGTTCCAGTTCCGCACGGGGAGCACTGAAACGCCCGACGCCACCTGGAGCACCTGGACGCCGCCGCTGCGCAGCGGAGAGCGGCCGGCGCTGCCACCTTCCCGCTTCGCCCAGTTCCGCCTGCGCCTCAGCAGCACCC
The DNA here is from genome assembly GCF_030268045.1 of Geothrix edaphica. Lineage (NCBI taxonomy): Bacteria > Pseudomonadati > Acidobacteriota > Holophagae > Holophagales > Holophagaceae > Geothrix > Geothrix edaphica. Next base: position 1,318,859 of record NZ_BSDC01000001.1, on the reverse strand, counting down.
GGGGCGGCGCCACGCCGACGGTGGAGACGGTCACGGTGCACTGGGCCCACCGCAACCTGGCGCCGGTATGGGAAGGCGTGGACATCATGCCGCCGGGCCTGGTCATTACCCGCACGGCCCCGCCCGACGACATCGGCATCGAGCGGGTGCCTCTCGAGACCCAGAAGCTCATCCCGGCCCTGGGCTACATGGGGGCGGAGAAGCGCAGCTTCCGCCGCGGCGGCCAGAGCTTCATCTTCCGGGTGAACGATCCCAATGCCGACGCGCTGCAGTTCGCCATCCGGTTGCTGCCGGACCGGGGGGCGCCCATGTGGCTGGAGAAAGCCTGGAAGGAGAAGTTCTTCAGCTTCGACACGCTGCCCGTGCCCGACGGCCGCTATCGCCTGGAGGTGACAGCCTCCGACGCGCCCACCGCAGCCTTCAACGCCGCCCTCACCAGCACCTGGCGGACGGCTCCCTTCATCATCGACCACACGCCTCCGGCCATCTCCGAACTCAGTGCCGTTTCTGAAGGGGAGGGCGTCCGCCTCCGCTTCGTGGCCCGCGATGAGACCTCCACATTGAAGGAGGCCGCCATCAGCGCCGATGGCGAGCACTGGCTCCAGATCGTGCCCGAGGACCGCGTCTTCGATCAGAAGGATGAGCGCTTCGATGTGGTCGTGCCCCGCGACTCCATGCGCGGTGACCGCATCCTCGTGAAGGTTGCGGACCAGAGCGGCAACGAGCAGACGGCGGCCGTGACGCTTGGCGCCGCTGGCGCCAAGCGATAGCCGTGACTTGCTTCAAAAAAGGCGGGCCTGATGGCCCGCCTTTTTTGAAGCCGATGAACGACTACAGACCCTTGAACTGCGCCTGGCGCTTCTCCAGGAAGGCGCCCATGCCCTCCTGCATGTCCGTGGTGGCGGCGAGGAGGCCGAAGAGGGCGGCTTCATACTGGAGGCCCTGATCCTGGGGCATCTCGATGCCCTCGTTCACGGCCGCCAGGGCGCTGCGGAGGGCCAGGGGGCCGCGGGAGAGGATGGTCCTGGCCAGCTTCTCGGCGGTGGCTTTCAGATCGGCCTGGGGCACCACGCGGCTCACGAGGCCCATGCGGAGGGCGTCGGCAGCGGGCGTCATCTCCGCGCTGAGGATCAGGTCCAGGGCCACGCCCTTGCCCACGAGGCGGGGCAGGCGCTGGGTGCCGCCGTAGCCTGGGATGATGCCGAGGCTCACTTCGGGCAGGCCGAACTTCGCGTTCTCGCTGGCGATGCGGATGTGGCAGGCCAGGGCCAGCTCGCAGCCGCCGCCCAGGGCGAAGCCGTTCACGGCGGCGATGACGGGCTTGGGCATGGACTCGATGCGCTGGAACACGGCCTGGCCGAGCAGGGCCTGGACCCGGGCGGAGGCGGTATCCAGGGACTTCAGTTCGGCGATGTCGGCGCCGGCCACGAAGGCTTTCTCGCCAGCGCCGGTGACCACCACGACACCCACCTCCGCATCGTGTTCCAGGCCCGCGAAGACCTGCTCCAACTCCTTGAGAACCTCATTGTTGAGGGCATTGAGCTTCTCGGGGCGGTTGAGGGTGACCCAGGCGATGCGGTCGGTTTTCTCGACGAGGACGAAGGACATGGGGGCTCCTGGTTTCCGGCCATTGTACGCTGTGGGAGGAGTGACCGATGTTCCATCCCCCGCACCCCGAGACCTATCGCGACCAGCTGCGCGCCTTCCTGAGGGAGGACTGGGGCACCCAGGACTGGAGCACCGCAGCCGTGCCGGACCGGCCCATGACTGCGCGGGTGGTGGCGAAGGGCGAGCTGGTGCTGGCCGGACTTCCCATGGCGGTGGAGACCCTCCGGCTCACCTGTCCGAACATCAACGCGGACCTGGCGCGGAACGATGGCCAGCGGGTCGGCCCGGGCACCGAGGTGATCCGCCTGCGGGGCTCCAGCCACGGCATCCTGCTGGCCGAGCGGGTGATGCTGAACCTGCTGCAACGGCTGTCCGGCACGGCCACCCTAACGCGGCGGTTCGTGGACGCGGTCGAGGGCACCGGGGCCCGCATCCTCGATACCCGCAAGACCACGCCAGGACTCAAGCTGCTGGAGAAGTACGCCGTCCGCTGCGGCGGCGGCGTGAACCACCGGCTGACCCTGGGCGATGGGGTGCTGCTGAAGGAGAACCACCTCGCGGCGGCGGGCGGCGTCCGGGCCGCCGTGGAGGCCGCGCGCCGCGCCGCGCCGAACCTCGTGAAGATCGAAGTGGAGGTGGAGACCCTGGGCCAGCTCAAGGCCTGCCTGGACCTTCCGGACGTGGATGGGGTGCTGCTGGACAACATGGCTTTGGACCAGATGCGCGAGGCGGTGGCCCTTCGGGATCGCAGCGGCCGGCGCCTCTTCCTGGAGGCCAGCGGCAACATCACTCTGGACCGGGCCAGGGCCGTGGCCGAGACCGGCGTGGACTTCCTCGGCGTGGGCGCCCTGACCCACAGCGCCCCGGCGGTGGATCTCAGCCTGCGGATGGACTGAAGGACGCCTCCGGGCCAGACTGATAGCCTCAAAACACGAGGCAGGAGGGGACATGCGCGCGATCCGATGGGGGATAGTCCCGGCGATCCTGATGGCGGTGTTGCCGCTGGCGGCCCAGGCCGGGCGGCCCATGACCTTCATGGACGTGATGGAGATGCGCACCGTGGGCAGCGGCCAGCTCGCGCCCGACGGCGGCCACGTGGTCTACACCGTGGGCGTGCCCCACTGGAAATCGGGCAAGGTCTTCACGGACATCTTCGTGGGGGACGCTGCCACGGGGCGGATCCGGCAGATGACCTTCACCCGAGAGAAGAGCGAGACCGCTCCCCAGTGGGCGCGGGATGGCCGGCGCTTCGCCTTCCTCAGCGACCGGGAGGGCAGCCAGCAGGTCTACCTCATGTCCACGGAGGGTGGCGAGGCCCGGAAGCTCACGGAGGCCAAGGATGGTGTCCATGCCTTCGCCTTCAGCCGTGATGGGAAGTGGCTGGCCTTCAGCGCCGGCAAGGCGGAGGACCGCCAGATCTCCCTGGTCGACCTGGCCCTGGAGGACTTCCCGGTCACGGCGCTGCCGAAGCACGCCACGCCCATCCGCGACTTGGCCTTCAGCGAGGACGGGAGCCGCCTCTTCTTCACCAGCCCCGATCGGGTGGACAAGGACGACCTGAAACGGAAGGAGAAGAAGTTCGATGTGCGGGTGGCGGATCCGGAGCAGCCGTCGGTGCACCTCTGGTCCATGGACCTGAAGGACAAGACCGAGAAGCGCTGGACCGAAGGGGCCGACTTCACGGTGTCCGGCTTCCAGCTTTCGATGGATGGGCGCTGGGCTTCGTACCGTGCCTTTCCGGCGGCGCGGCGCGTGGGGGACATCACCCGGGAGGAGGCGAGCCTGCACCTGCTGGACCTGGGCACCGGCCAGGGCCGGCGGATCCTGGAGAAGTTCGCCGGATTCTCGGCCTTCTCGCCGGACGGACGCTGGCTGGCCTACGCCGCGCCGGAGCGTTTCGAGCGCCTGCGCAACGAGAAGCTCTGGGTGGTGCCGACCGCTGGCGGCCCCGCGAAGAACCTCCTGGCCGGAAGGGACATGAGCGTATCCAGCGCCAGCTGGTCCGAGGATTCCCGCTCCCTCTACTTCACCGAGGCGCAGGGCGTGGATCAGCACCTGTTCGCGCTCACCCTGGCGGATGGCGCCCTGGCCCAGCTCACGAAACGGACGGGCGTCATCAACGGAAGCTACAACCTGGAGGCCCGGGCCCTCCTCCTCACGTACAGCCACCCGAAGATGCCCCTGGACCTCTACGTGGTGAAGCCGGCCACGGTGGGCCAGCCGTCGAGCTGGGTGAAGGTCAGCGACGGGAACCCCCAAGTGGGGAAGCTGGCGCTGGGTGAGACCGAGGCCGTGCGCTGGAAGGCCAAGGACGGCGTGACCGTGGAGGGCCTGCTCATCAAGCCGCTGGGTTACGAGAAGGGCAGGCGCTACCCGCTCATCGTGCAGATCCACGGCGGTCCCGCCGCGGCGGACATGAACGGCTTCCAGGGGCGCTACGTCACCTACCCGCACATCTACGCCGCCGCCGGCTACGCGGTGCTCCAGCCCAACTACCGGGGCTCGACGAACTACGGCGAGGCCTTCGCGCGGCAGATCGGCGGCAACTTCATGCGGCTCTCGTACGGCGACATCATGAGCGGTGTGGACCACCTCATCGCCGAGGGCATCGCGGATCCAGACCGCCTCGGCATGATGGGCTGGAGCGCCGGCGGGCACCTGTCCAGCTGGACGCTGACCCAGACGGACCGCTTCAAGGCCATCAGCACCGGGGCGGGCGCGGTGAACTGGATCTCCATGTACGCCGAGAGTGACGTGCAGAGCGTACGCGAGTTCTACCTGGGGGGGCGGCCCTACGACGCCTGGGACAACTTCGTGAAGGAGTCCGCGCTGAAGTACATCCGGAATGCGAAGACGCCGACCCTCATCCACGTGGGCGAGGCGGATCAGCGGGTGCCCAAGCCCCAGAGCGATGAACTCTACATGGCCCTGAAGAAGCTGGGCGTGCCGGTCGAGTACCTCGTCTATCCTGGGATGCCCCACGGCCTGACTGAGCCCAGATACCAGCTGGTGAAGATGGTCAGCGAGTTCAGCTGGTTCGAGAAGTGGATCAAGGGCCGGAAGGACTGGTTCGAGTGGAAGGCCCTGCTGGACACCCTGCCGGCGGACGCAGAGGCCAAGCCGGAAGCGGCTTCGAGCGCCGCCGCGGCGCGGCGGCGCTAACGAAAAAGGGGCCCGTGAGGGCCCCTTTTTCGGAGAAGGAAGGGCTTACTTCACTTCCAGCTTGCGGGCTTCCAGCAGGTGTCCCAGGGCTTTCTCCAGGGCTGTGACGGCCTTGGCGTAGGTGATCTGCGACTGGAGCTCGTTGCTCTTGGCGGTGTCCAGGTCGTTCTGCTTGGAGAGCACGAGGAAGTTGGTGCTCATGCCGTTCTCGAACTTCTTCTGCTCGGCCTCGAGGTCCTTCTCCCGGAAGATGCGGGTCTTCTCGGCGGCGGCCACGCCCTTGGCGGAGGCGTCCACATTGCGGAAGGCCTGGCGCACCTCCAGCGTGATGCCCAGCTCCAGGTCGCGGAGGGTCAGCTCACTCTGGCGGCGGTTGGCGCGGGCCTGGGCCTGGCTGCCCCGGGCGGCGCGGTTCTGGATGGGCATGGAGAACTGGAGGCCGACGGCGTAGCCGGGGTAGGCGCCCTTGGTGAGATCCTTGTTGACGGCCGTGAGGCCCTCGGAGGGGATCTGGGAGGCGGCGTTGCCGTTGTAGGTGGCGAAGGCGTCCAGCTGGGGCAGGGTGCGGTTGTTGGCCGCGGTCTCGAGGGCCTGCTTGGATTCCAGGTCGAGGCGGGCGGTCTTCAGCTCGATGCGGTTGGCCAGGGCCTGTTTCTCGGCGGTGGTCTCGTTCAGCTCCAGGGGCTTGATGCCCGGGGCGTCCGCCGGTTCCAGGCCCGCGGGCCGCTCGGAGGAGGGATACAGGGCGCGGATGAGGGCGTCCTTGGCGTTCAGCAGCTGGGCGTCCGCAGCGATGATGTCCTGCTCGCGCTGGGCCACGGACGCTTCGGAGGAGGTCACCTCGATGGGCGCCAGGGTGCCCACCTGCACGCGGATCTGGTTCTCCTTGAGCTGCTTCTGGGCCAGGGCCAGGGCCTGCTGCTTGTTCTCCAGGTTGCGCTGGGCGAAGACCACGTCCCAGTAGAGCGATTCGGTGCTGGCCACCAGGTCGATGATGGCCTTCTGGAAGGAGAGGTCCGCGGCCTGGGCGCTCTTCCGGGCGACGATGAGGCGGCTCTCGGTGGCGTCCCGCCCGAAGCCCTTCAGGAGGCTCTGGGTGTATGTGGCCGAGAAGCTGCCGTCATACGGGTTGGTGGTGAACGGGGTCTCCGGACCGCCATTGACCGTGCCCTTGGTGAAGCGGTAGGTGGGCGCGTAGTTCAGGCTCAGGTTGCCGCCCCAGCCGAAGGCCTTGGTGGAGCCCAGGGTGAAGCTCCGGGCGAAGCTGGTGGTCTCGGAGGAGGTGAAGGGGCCGCCGGGGAAGTTCTGGACACGGCTGGCGTCCTCGGACTTGCCGATGCTCAGGCTGCTGGTGAGGTTCCAGTCGAAGGCGCCCTGCTCGATCGTCAGCCCGGCCCGGGTGAAGTCGCGGGTCTCGACGGCGATCTGCACCTGCAGGTTGTTCTTGAGCGAGGTCTCGATGGCGTTCTGGAGGGTCAGCTTCGGGGCGGCGGGCTTGGCCCCGTCAGCCTTGGGAGCCTCCTGGCCGACCAGGGAGAAGGCCACGAGCAGGGCCGGGAGGATCGGGGGACGCATCATCACCACTCCTTAGTAAGGTCGGAAAGAGCCGCCACGGGGACAAGGTGCCTACGGACGGGCCCGGGGCCGGGTTTAGAAGGCCCCACAGAAGCAGCATGCCGCCCTCGCAAGATGAGGGCAAGGGGATTTCATCATGCGTTGAAAAGACCTACTTCAGCAGTTCCCGGGCGATGACCATGCGCTGGATCTCGCTGGTGCCTTCATAGATGGTGGTCACGCGCACGTCCCGGTAGAGGCGTTCGACGGTGTATTCCCGGGAGTAGCCGTAGCCGCCATGGATCTGCACGGCCCGGTCGCAGATCCAGACGGCGCTCTCCGTGGTGAAGAGCTTGGCCGTGGCGGCCTCCACGGTGCAGGTCCTCCCGGCCCCCTTCAGGGAGGCGGCGCGGTAGACCAGCAGCCGGGCGGCCTGGAGGCGGGCTTCCATCTCCGCCAGGTAGGTCTGGATCATCTGGTGCTCGCCGATGGGCTTGCCGAAGGAGATGCGGGCCTTGGCGTAGGCCACGCTCTCGTCCATGGCCCGCTGGGCGATGCCCAGGGCCTGGGCCGCGATGCCGATGCGTCCGCCATCCAGGCCGCCGAAGGCCACCTTCAGGCCATCGCCGGGCTTGCCCAGCATGGCGTCCTCGGGCACGAAGGCGTCCTCCAGGGCCACCATCACGGTCTTGCTGGAGCGGAGGCCCATCTTCTCCTCGGGCCGGCCCATGACCACGCCCGGCTGGTTTGCATCAAGGATGAAGGCGCTGATGCCCTTCTTGCCCTTGTCGGGGTCCGTGCGGGCCATGGTGACGAAGTACCGGGCCACGCCGCCGTTGGTGATCCAGGCCTTGGCGCCGTTCAGCTTCCACCCGCCGTCCACCCTGGTGGCGCGGGTCTTGAGGGCCGATGCATCGGAGCCGGCATCGGGTTCCGTGAGCATGAAGCCGCCCATCACCTCGCCATTGGCCAAGGGCTTCAGGTACGTCTGCTTCTGCGCCTCGGTGCCGAAAGCCAGGATGGGGGCGCAGGCCACGGAGTTGTTCACGCTCATGGCCACGGCCACGGAGGCGTCGGCGTAGGCCACCTGTTCCAGGGCCAGGATGTAGCTGAGGAAGTCCACGCCCGCGCCGCCGTAGGCCTCGGGGACGGTCATGCCCATGAAGCCCATCTCGCCCAGCTGCTGGAAGATGTCCTTGGCGAATTCCCCGCTGGCGTCGCGGGCCGCGGCCCCGGGCGCGATCTCCGACAGGGCGAAGTCGCGGGCGGCATCGCGGACGGCGGTCTGGTCATCGGTGAACTGGGGAAACATGGGCGCTCCAGGCAATGGCTTCAGGTTAGCAACCCCGCCGAGAGCCTTCCGGAACCTCAGCCATGGCGTGCCGCGGATCACAGACCACGCCTCGGCACGGGCGCCGCCCGCGGACCCGGGGAGCCAGGTCTGTGGCTCCCCGGACCCGCGATTCAGGCCAGCCAGGCCTCGAGGAGCCTCAGCGCCGCCTTGGACCCCTCCCACTTCATCAGGGCGTGGGCCTCATCAAGTCCGCACCACTTGAACTCGCTGTGTTCCAGGGGTTCCAGGCGGACCGGGGCCTCGGCGGGGACTTCCATGGAGAAGCAGGCCTCGGTGTTGAACCGGGGCTCCGCGTCGGGAAAGCGCACGATGGCCGGGTCCACCCAGAAGCTGTGGGAGAGGCCCAGGGGCCGCAGGGTGCCCGTGAGGCCCGTCTCCTCCATCAGCTCGCGGTGGGCCGTCTGCTCAGGCGTCTCGCCGGGCTCCATCATGCCGGTGACACTCTGCCACCAGAGGCCGTGCTCGGGGACGCGCAGCATCATGAGGATCTCCGGGCCATTGGAGCCGCGGCGCCAGGTCAGGGCGGACACGCTGCGGCTGGGCTGACGGACGGGCTGGAGGTCCAGGGCCAGGGAAGCCGTGAGGTGCGCCTGGAGGCGGTCCGCGGCCTCCTCCCAGGTGGGCGCCTCGCCGCCCAGCAGCGAGTGGAGGCTGCATACGCCCTTGTCCGTGAAGCCGCAGGGGGTGATCCAGCGGAAGTGGTCGAGGTTGGGGCGCACATTGAAGGCGATGCCGTGGGTGGTGATCCAGCGGCTGAGGTGGAGGCCGATGGCGCCGAGCTTCTCCAGGCCCCGCGGGGTTTCGACCCAGATGCCCGGCGCGCCCTTGAGTCGATCGGCCACCACGCCGAAATCCGCGGCGGTGCTGATCATGGCCTCTTCCAGGCCACGCACGAGGCGACCCACATCCTCCCGGCCGCCCCGCAGGTTGCAGATGGGATAGGCCACGATCTGGCCGGGCCCGTGATAGGTCACCTCGCCCCCACGGTCCGTGCGATGGACACTCACGCCCTGGGCCGCGAGGAAGTCGTCGCTCATGTGGATGTCCGCTGGCGTGGCGTTTCTGCCCAGCGTGAAGACCGGATCGTGCTCGAGGATGACGAGCTGGTCCGGGTTCCCCTCCTGGCTCACATGGGCCGCCAGGGCCTTCTGCAGCCGGAGCCCCGCGGGATAGAACACCCGGCCGAAGCGGCGGAGCTGGGCGGGGCGGGGGACGGAGAAGCCGGCTTCGGACATGTCTCGAGTGTAGCCGGGGCGACGGTCCGCCCCGGCTCTGGCATGATCGGTGGAAGGATGAGTCTGGATCCTTCCACCATCGGCCGCTTCAAGGTCCTGGGTACGCTCGGCTCCGGCGCGATGGGCACGGTGTACCTGGCGGAGGACCCCCTGCTCAAACGGGCCCTGGCCATCAAGGTGGTGCGGGAGGGTACCGGCGACGCCGAGGTGCTGCTCCGCTTCAAGCGCGAGGCCGAGATCTCGGCCCGGCTGAACCACCCCAACGCGATCACGGTCTTCGATGTGGGCGAGGTGCCGGACCTGGGGCCGTATCTCGTCATGGAATACGTGGAAGGGGAGTCCCTGTCGGATCGGATCCGCCGGGGCTCGCTGGATCCGGACGAGGTGGTCGGCCTGCTGATCCAGGCGGCGGATGCCCTGGCGGCGGTGCATGGCCTGGGCATCCTCCACCGGGACATCAAGCCCGACAACTTCATGGTGGCCAAGGATGGCCGCCTGAAGCTCATGGACTTCGGCATCGCCCGGGGAGACCAGGGCCGCCTGACCACGAGCTCCGCCTTCCTCGGCACGCCGGCCTATGCGGCGCCCGAGGTGCTGAATGGCGCCAGAGCCACGGCGGCCTCCGACCAGTGGGCCCTGGTGCTCACGGCCTTCGAGATGCTGACGGGCACGCTGCCCTTCGCGGCCGACAGCGTGGGTGCCACTCTCTACCGCATCGCGCATGAGCCGCCCGTCTGGCCGCCGGAGTTCAACCCTGACCTGGCGGCCGTCTTCGGGAAGGCCCTGGACAAGGACCCGGGAAAGCGGTTTGCGGACCTGACCGCCTTCCTCCGGGCCCTGATCGAGGCCCTGCCCCTGGAACCGGTGCGCCGGGTGGCCCACCTGGCCCAGCTCGACTCCACGGCGCCGGTGAAGGCCACGGGCACCCTGAGGATCGAGCGCATGGTCCCCGCCGCCGCGCAGAACCGTTGGCTCTGGGGGGGTGGGGTCCTCATCGCCGCCCTGGGGCTCGGGTTCTTCATCTTCCGGTCGGAGCCCAGCCGGGTGCTGTCCATCGAATCGAAACCCGGCGGCGCCGAGGTGTTCCTCGATGGGACCTCCCTTGGGCGGACGCCGCTCCGCCAGGTGGTGGTGAAGGGCAAGGCGGATCTGCTGCGCCTGGAGAAGCCGGACTTTCTGCCTCTGGCCTACCACCTGAAGGCGGAGGACAAGGACCTGGCCCTGCGCCTCCAGCCTGCGCCGTTCCACGTGCAGGTGGCCAGCGAGCCTGCCGGCGCCGAGATCTTCCTGGATGGCGAACCCAAGGGGAGGACGCCCGCGGCCATCGAGATCCCCGGCGAGGGCAGCCATCAGCTGCGCCTCGACCTGGAGGGATACCAGTCCTGGCTCGTCGTGCCGGAGCGCCGCAAGCCCCTGCCGGATCCCATCCATCTCCAGAAACACCGGGGGAAGAAGGGCTCCGGCGACGGCAAGATCAGGAAGTTCTTCAAGGGGATCTTCCAGTAGGAAGCTCTCGGCTGTCAGCGCTCAGCTAAAGAAGCGGCGGCCCAATGGCCGCCGTGCCGTGACTGACAGCCGATAGCTGATAGCTGACAGCAAGTTCCGCCATGATGGATCCATGGCGAGCGTGATCGTGGTGGGTGGTGGTGCGGCGGGGCTGGTGGCGGCCTGGCGGGCGGCCTCGCTGGGGCACGCGGTCACGCTGCTGGAGGCCAACGGCCGCCTGGGCGTGAAGCTCCGCATCAGCGGGGGCGGCAAGTGCAACATCACCCACGCCGGCCCGCCCAAAGCCCTGATGGCGGCCTTTCCCATGGAGCAGGCCCGCTTCCTGCGGCCGTCGCTGCATGCCTTCGACAACCAGGCGGTGCTCGACCTGTTGCGCCGGGAGGGCGTGGAGACGTACACCCGCGAGAATGGCCGCGTGTTCCCCCTGGATCGCCCGGGGAGCGCGGCGGCGGTGGTGGCGGCCTTCGAGACCCTGGCGCATAGGGCGGGCGTGGACGTGCGCACGGGTGCCCGAGTGACGGCCTTGGAGGGCAGGGGCCCCCGCCTGAGGGCCTTGTGCCTGGGCGACGAACGGATCGCCGCGGATGCCTTCATCCTCGCCACCGGGGGCGCCAGCTACCCCGAGACCGGCACTCGGGGCGAGGTGCTGGGATGGCTGAAACAGCTGGGCGTGCCCGTGAAGGCCTGGTTCCCGGCTCTGGCTCCCATCCCCCTGGAGCGCCCCCGTCCTGCCTGGGAGGGTGTGGCCCTGCGCGATGGGGAGCTGCGCCTGAGCGCGGGAATCGGTGGCCGTCGCCTGGGTGCCTTCGCGGGCGACGTCGTGTTCACGAAGACCGGGCTCAGCGGCCCCGCCGCCCTGGAGCTGAGCCAGGCTGTGGAGCGGGCCCGCCGCGACGGCTCAGCCTGGCTTGCCTATGCGTCGAGCATGGACGCGCCTGAGGCTGTGGATGCCACGCTCCAGTCGGAAGCCCGCGCGAATCCCCGGCTGCTGGCGGCCACCTGGGTGCAGCGGCACCTGCCGGAGCGGCTGGTGGATCCCCTCCTGGACGAGGCCGGGATCAGCCGGGCCCTCATGCTGAAGGACCTGTCGAAGGCCGCGCGGAAGGTGCTGGTGGGCCTGGTGACCGCCCTGCCGCTGGGCGAGCCTCAGCCGGTGCCCCTGGCCCGGGGCGAGGTGGCCGCGGGTGGTGTGGCTCTGGCGGCGGTGGATCCCCGCACCATGGCCCTGCGCGGCTGGGAGAACCTGCGGGTCTGCGGCGAGCTGCTGGACATCGACGGCCCGGTGGGGGGCTACAACCTCCAGGCGGCGTTCAGCACAGGCTTTGCGGCGGGGAGCCTCTAGATCCGCCCCGCCAGGTCCACCACCAGCTCGCCGAGCCGGGCCGCATAGCCGGTCTCGTTGTCGTGCCAGCCGAAGACCTTCACGAAGCGCGGGCCGAGCGTCATGGTCAGGCCCAGGTCCATCAGCACGCTCTCCGCCCGCCCGGTGATGTCGCAGCTGACGGCGTGGGGAGGGGCCAGTCCGACCAGGTTCTTCCAGGGGCCCGCGATGGCGGCCTCAAAGGAGGCGTTCACAGCGGCGGCATCCACCTCGCGGCGCAGGGTGGCCACCAGGTCCACCAGGTTCACATTGAGCGTGGGCACGCGGAGGGCCACGCCGTCGAAGGCGGCGGGCAGCCCGGGCATGGCGCGGTGGAGGGCGCCGAAGGCGCTCGAGGTCGTGGGGATGATGCTCTGGAAGGCCGCGCGGGCCCGGCGCAGGTCCTTGTGGGGCAGATCGAGCAGGCGCTGGTCGTTGGTGACCACGTGCACGGTGCTCATCCCGGCGTGCTCGATGCCGAACGCGTCCTCCAGGATCTTCAGCATGGGCGCGGTGGCGTGGGCCGTGCAGCTGGCGTTGGAGATCACGCGGTGCCGGTCGGGGTCGAGGCCGGCGCCGTTCACCGGGTCGATGACCGTGTAGTCCGCATCGGGGCTGGGGGCGCTGATCAGCACATGGGAGACGCGGGCCTTGAGGTGCCTGGCCGCATCCGCCCGCCGGGTGAAGCGCCCGCTGGCCTCCACGACCAGCCGCGTGGAGGCGGGGAAGGGGATCTCCGCCGGGTCGCTGGCATGGAAGAGGGGCACGCGATGGTCGCCCAGGAGGAGGAAGTCCTGGACCCCGTCGGTGAAGCCTTCGATGGGCCGGTCCGCGGGGCCGTGGACCGAGTCGTATCTCAGCAGGTGGACCAGCTGCTCCAGGGGCGCCGGATCGTTCACGGCGCCCAGGAGGCCGGGCCTGGAGGCGCCGAGTCGACGCACCAGCAGGCGGCCGATGCGGCCGAGGCCATTCAGTGCCAGGGTATTCATCGACTAGAGGCGCTCCAGCACATGCACGCAGAGGTCCTTCAGGCGGGCGGCGTAGCCGAACTCGTTGTCGTACCAGGCGAAGACCTTGATCAGCCGGGGACCCAGCAGCTTCGTGAGGTAGGGGTCGTACAGGCTGCTGGCGGTCCGGCCCCGCAGGTCCGCGCTCACCAGCTCCGCGTCGAGGACCTCCAGGTAGGGCGCCAGGGGACCCGTCTCGGCGGCCCGGCGGAAGGCCTCCTGCACGGCCTCCAGGGTGGCGTCGGACTTGAGGGTCGCGGTGAGGTCGACGATGCTCACGTCGGGGGTGGGGACCCGCACCGCCAAGCCGTCCATGCGGCCCTTGAGGTGGGGCAGTACCAGGCCGATGGCCTTGGCGGCCCCGGTGCTGGTGGGGATCATGCTGAGGGCCGCGGCCCGGGCCCGGCGCAGGTCCTTGTGGGGCAGGTCGAGCAGGCGCTGGTCGTTGGTGTAGCTGTGCACCGTGGTCATGAAGCCGTATTCGATGCCGAAGGCCTCATCCATCACTTTCACGACCGGACCCAGGCAGTTGGTCGTGCAGCTGGCGTTGGAGATCACGTGTTCGGTGGCGAGATCGAGCGTTGTCTCGTTCACGCCCATGACCACCGTGCGATCGGCATCATCGGACGGGGCGCTGATCAGCACATGGCTGACGCTGCCCTGGAGATGGACGGCCGCCTGGGCGCGCTTGGTGAACCTCCCCGTGCACTCCAGCACCACCTGGGCGCCCTGGGCACCGAAGGGGATGAGCTGGGGATCCTTCTCCGCGTAGACCCGGATGCGGCGGCCATCCAGCACCAGGTAGTCCCCGTCGGAGGCCACGGGGAAGTCCGCAGACCCGTGGACCGAGTCGTACTTCATGAGGTGGGCGAGCGTGGCCGCGTCGGTGAGGTCGTTCACCGCCACCACCCGGACATGGGGAACCTTCATCAGGTGCCTCAGCACCAACCGCCCGATCCGCCCCAGTCCATTGATGGCCACCTTCTTCATGGCGCCCTCCGAACCCCTGTTGTACCGGTCCCGGGCGACGCTGTCGAAAGAAAAGGCGGCGCGGTATGCGAAATGAAAAACCCGGCCAGGCCGGGTTCTCGTCCGTCGGCGGGGCCGAGGGTCAACTCGCGAGGCTCACGCGCCTGAGCCGGCTGGGGGGGGCCTCCAGCTTCTTGGCGAGGGTGTTCCGGTGGATGCCCAGCTCGCGGGCGGCGGCACTGTGGTTTCCGGCGTGGGCGGCCAGCACCTCCTCGAGGTACACCCGCTCGAACTCCCGCCGGGCCAGTTCCAGAGTCACTCCGCCACGCACCATTTCGGCCACGAGGATACGCAGCTTTTCGCGCATGCCATCTTCTCCATCAACCGTATCGGGAGAACGAAGGTAGCACCGCGGTGACAAGAGTGAAAGCCCCGTGACAACTTCAAAACGCAGGCGCAGACTGTGGAAAAGTGTGTGGAATGCCTGTGCAGGCGACGGGAGTAGATGTGCGCAAGACCAAACTGGTGATGACCTTGGGACCGGCCTTGATGCTGGGTGACCGTCTGCGGGAAGCCCTCCGCGAGGCCGATGCGGTCCGGCTGAACGCCAGCCACGGGGATCCTGAGACCCGCCTGGTGGCCCTCGAGAAGGTGCGGGCCATCGCCGTCGAGCTGGGCCGCTCCATTCCCGTGTTCCTGGATCTCCAGGGGCCGAAGTGGCGGGTGGGCCTGCTGGAGGCGCCCGTCGACCTGGCGGAGGGCAGCGAAGGGGTCTTCTACGCACCCGGGACGGCGGTCCCGGCGGGCCTCGCGTGGGCCGCCCCCCTGCCTCACCCGGAGCTCTTCGAAGGGGCGGAACCCGGCCAGGATTGGCTCCTTGACGACGGGGCCATCACGGTGAAGATCCTCGCCAAGGGTCCGGAGCTGCTGAGGGCCAGGGTGATCATCGGCGGGCCCCTGAAGGCGAGGAAGGGCGTCCATCCCATCGGCATGGACATCAACATGGACCCCCTCACCGAAAAGGATCACGCCGACATCCGCTGGGGCGTGGAGCACGAGGTGGACCTTTTTGCCCAGAGCTTTGTCCGCCGGGCCTCCGATGTTCAGCAACTCCAGGCCATCATCCAGCACCTGGGCGGCACCCAGCCCATCATCGCGAAGATCGAGCACCCGACGGCCCTCGCCCACCTGGGTGAGATCCTCGATGTGTCCTGGGGCGTGATGGTGGCCCGCGGCGATCTGGGCGTGGAACTGGGTGTGGAGCGGGTTCCGGGCCTCCAGAAGCAGATCATCAAGGCCGCCCGCAAGGCCCTCAAGCCCGTGATCACCGCCACCCAAATGCTGGAGAGCATGATCGAGCACGCCCAGCCCACGCGGGCCGAGGCCAGCGATGTGGCCAACGCCATCTGGGACGGCACCGACGCTGTGATGCTCAGCGCCGAGAGCGCCACCGGCGCCCATCCCGTGGAGGCCGTCAAGTGGCTGGCCCGCATCGCCGCTGAGGCCGACTCCAATGTGAAGCAGCGCACGCTCACGCTGCCCGAGGAGCTGGCGGAAAAGGTCCTCTCCCGCACGGACATCTCCGTGGCCTTCGCCGCCTGCCGCACGGCGGACGAGATCAACGCCCGCTGGATCGTCGCCTTCACCGAGGGCGGCGGCACGGCCCGCATGGTGAGCCGGCTGGCGGGCCGCACCCCCGTGCTGGGCGCCACTGTGGATGAGGTCACCGCCCGGCGCATGGGCCTGCTGCGCGGCGTCACCGCCCTGATGATCCCCCGCGTCAGCAGCACGGATGAGATGGTGGCCGTGGTCCGTGAGCTCCTGGCGGCCAAACACGAGCTGGTGAGCCTCGACCGGGTCGTCATGACCATGGGCCTGCCCTTGTGGAAGACGGGGAGCACGAACACCATGAAGGTGATGACCTTCTGAAGGAGGGCCCATGAGCCTCACGCGACCCCTGCCCGGTGAATACGCCGAAGGCTACGCGACCTACATCGCCGAAGCCGGTGAGGGCGATGTGCTGGCCCTGCTCCAGGGCCAGATGGGCGAGGTGGCCGCCCTGTTCGCGGGGCTGTCCGAAACCCAGGGCGCGTTCCGCTACGCCCCCGGCAAGTGGAGCCTGAAGGACCTGCTCCTGCACCTGAGCGACGCCGAGCGCATCTTCGCGTACCGCTGCCTGCGCATCGGCCGGGGGGACGCCACGCCCATGCCGGGCTTCGAGGAGGATGCCTACGCCGCCGCCGCCCAGGCCGATGCGCGCACGGTGGCCGACCTGCTGGCGGATTTCCGCGCGGTCCGCACGGCCAGCCTCACCCTCTTCCGCGGCCTGCCGGACGGAGCCTGGGGCAACCAGGGCACCACCAACCACCGCGCCATCACCGCCCGCTGCATCCCCTACATCGCGCTGGGCCACGCCGCGCATCATCTGACGGTGATCCGGGAGCGCTACCTGCCGGCGCTGAAGTAGTCCTTCCACCCGTCCAGGGCGTCCGCCAGCTTCTCCAGCTGCGTGGTTTCCGTGGTGCGGAACCGGCTCACCAGCTTCCAGCCCTGGGCCACCTTCTGGTAGCGGTGTAGCCAGAGGGAAGGGCCCTCCCAGTCGCCTTCCGGGTCGGTCCTCGTCCTCACGAGGAAGGCAACCGTGGTCCAGGGGCCCCGGGCCAGGAAGCGCCGGCCAAGCTCCTGGATGCCGGACTCCTCGTCGGATTCCAGCACCAGGTCATCGAGATCCGGGATGATCATGGGAACACCTCATGCAGTGACCTCATCCTAGATCCCTGGAGGCGTCTTCGTGGAAAAGCTCATGGGTTTCGTCGGCGCCGCCCTGGGCAGCCTGGCGGGGTGGTACCTCGGGGCGCTAGTCGGGGTGACGACAGGCGTTGTGCTCAGCATGGTGGGCACGGGGGCCGGGATCTGGGCCGGGCGCTGGGCCGCGCGGCGGTGGCTGGAGTCCTGACCGGCCTTTGAGCTTTTTCCGCCCCCGTGGTTCCATTCCAGTCATGCGGATCGAATGCATCGCCATCGGGACCGAACTGCTCACCACGCGGCGCCTCGACACCAACTCGGTGTGGCTGGGCGAGCGCCTGGCGGGCCTCGGCCTGGCCTTCCACCGCAAAACAGCCGTGGGGGACAGCCGGGAGGACCTGGCTGCGCTCTTCCGCGAGGCCCTGCTCCGCTCCGACCTCATCGTCACCACGGGCGGCCTGGGGCCCACCTTCGACGACTTCACGAAGGAGTGCTTCGCGGAGGTCCTGGGCGTGGAACTCCTCGAGGACGCACAGAGCCGCGAGGACATGCTGGCCTTCTATGCCGCCCGGAAGCGGGTGCCGGCCGCCTCCAACTTCAAGCAGGCCTTGCTGCCCGCGGGTGCCGAGGCCCTGCGCAACCCCGTGGGGACCGCGCCCGGCGTGTGGTGGGAGGCTCCCCCGGCCCATCCCGGGGCGCGCATTGTGATGCTGCCCGGGGTGCCCCGCGAGATGAAGCGCATGTGGGAGGAGCAGGTGGAGCCCCGCCTGCGCGGCCTGGCCGGAGCGCCTGTCCACACGCTGCGCATGGTGGTGGCCGGCGTGCCCGAGAGCACCCTGGACGAGCGCACCCGCGAGGCCCGGGAGAGGCACGGCCACCTGGACTGGACCATTCTCGCCAGCCTCACCCAGGTGGAGCTGCTGGCCCGGGGGGCCGAACCCGCTGCCCTCGAGGCGGCCCGGGCCGACTTCCTGCCCGTGCTGGGCGAGGACCTTGTGGGGGTGGGGGCGGGCAACCTCGAGGATGCGGTGTTGGAAGGCCTGAAGACCCGGGGTGAGACCCTTGCGGTGGCGGAGAGCGTCACAGGCGGCCTGCTGGCGTCCCGGCTCACGGCCATCCCCGGGGCCAGCGAGGTGTTCCTCGGCGGCGCCACGGTCTATACCGCGACGGCCAAGACCGCGCTCCTGGGCCTGGATGCGAGGCGCCTGGCGCAGGAGGGCACCGTGTCCGAAGCCACCAGCCGCGCGCTGGCGGAGGCCGTGCGGAACCGGCTGGGCGCCACCTGGGGACTGGGGCTTACCGGCAATGCCGGACCCGGCGCCGAAGGAGGCGCGCCCGCGGGCGCCCTGTTCATCGCCCTTGCCGGGCCCGGTGGGACCGTCTCGAAAGCCCTGGCCATTTCCGGCGACCGGCTGGACGTGCAATTGAGGGGCATGGCCGCGGCCCTGGACCTGCTGCGGCGGACCATCCGGAACGGCTGATACACTGCGTCCATGCCATCGACGCTCGTGCCTTCTCCGGTCCTCTGGTGTCTCGCCGCCTTCCTGTGCGGCAGCATCCCCTTCGGCCTCCTGCTGGTGAAGCTGGCCGGGAAGGGGGATGTGCGCGCCCACGGCAGCGGCAACATCGGCGCCACCAATGTGAGCCGGGTGGGTGGCAAGGCCCTGGGCGCCGTCACCCTGCTCCTGGACATCGCCAAGGGATTCCTGCCCGTGTTCCTGGCCAAGAAGGCGGGCGTGGGCGTGGACCTGCTGGCCCTCCTGGCCCTGGCTGCGGTTCTGGGCCACGTGTTCACTCCCTGGCTGAAGTTCCAGGGCGGGAAGGGTGTCGCCACGGCCCTTGGCGTGATCCTGGCCGCGGATGCCTCCATGATGCTCCTGCCCATGGGCACCTTCCTCCTCGCCCTCTGGCTCACCCGCCACGTCAGCCTGGGCAGCATCCTGGCGGCGGCCATGGTGCCGGTGCAGCTCTTCCTGACCCGGGGCCCGCACAGGCCCCTGGCGGAGCTGCTCGGCCAGGGCCCGGCGCCGGTCCTCCCCTGGGCGGCCCTTGCCATCCTGGTCATCTGGAAGCACCGGGAGAACATCCTGCGCCTGCAGGCGGGCACCGAATCCAAGCTCTGGGGTGCCAAGAAGGAGGACGCGCATGTCCAGGGCTGACATCGGCGTCTTCGGTTCCGGCGCCTGGGGCACGGCCCTGGCCATCACCTGGGCCCGGGCGGGCGCCAAGGTGGCGCTGTGGGGCAGCTTCCCCGACGAAATGGCCCAGATGGCCGCCACGCGGCGGCACCTGCGGCTCAAGGACGTCGAATTTCCTGATCGGCTGGAAACCTCGGACGATCCGGCGGCCGCCTTCGCCGCCCCGCTCTGGATCTCCGCCATGCCCACCCAGGTGACTCCCGATGCCTGGCGCAGCCTGCGGCCCAAGGCGCCGGGTGCCCCCGAGCTGGTGATCCATGTCAGCAAGGGCATCCTCCAGAGCACGCACCAGACGCTCTCCCAGGCGCTGACCGGTGTGCTGGATGTGCCCGTGGGCGCCCTCTCCGGGCCCACCTTCGCGGACGAGGTCAGCCGCGGCGTGCCTTCCGCCATCGTGCTGGCCCTGCCGGGCACCGTGTCCGACGCCCGGGCCAAGGCCCTCCAGGCCCAGCTGGCCTCCGAGAAGCTGCGCATCTACCTCAGCCGCGATGTGGTGGGCACGGAGCTCTGCGGCGCCCTCAAGAACGTCCTCGCCATCGCCGCAGGCCTGGTGGACGGCCTGAAGCTGGGCTACAACGCCCGGGCGGCCCTCATCACCCGGGGCCTGGCCGAGATGGCCCGGCTGGTGGAGGTGTTGGGCGGCCAGCCCTCCACGGTGATGGGCCTGGCCGGCATGGGGGACCTGCTCCTCACGGCCACGGGACCGCAAAGCCGCAACCGCACCTTCGGCGAGCTGGTGGGGCAGGGGCACAGCGTGGAGGCGGCCCGGGACGCCCTCGGTGGCCAGATCATCGAGGGCATGTTCACCACCGAGGCCGCCCTGGCCCTGGCCAAGGAGCACGGCCTCGACCTGCCCATCGCCGCCGAGGTCCAGCGCCTCCTCAACGGCGAGCGCCCCGAGGAAGCCGTGCGGCGGCTGATGACCCGCTCGCTGAAGTCCGAGTGACCTGGAGGCCGCCATGGCCGATCCGTTCCGTTTCCGAGTGAACCAGCACGGCCCGGCGGGCTCACCTGTCCGTGAGGCCTTCACGCCAGCGGAGCCGAAGCCGGGCTGGGTGCGTCTTGAGCTGAAGGCCATGGCGCTGAACCGCCTGGACCTCTGGACCACAGAGGGCATTCCGGGCTTCCCGCTGCCGCTGCCCCTCACGCCCGGTTGTGACGGGGCGGGGGTGATCGCCGCCGTGGGCGAGGGGACGGTCCTCCCCCCAGGCGTCGAGGTCGGCGGCAGCGCGATGATCGCGCCGGGGCTGAGCTGCGGCGTCTGTTCCGCCTGCCTGCGGGGCGACGACATGCTCTGCCCCTCCTACGGCGTGCTGGGTCACGTCTGCGACGGCACGGCGGCCACCCACGTGCTGGTGCCCGCGGCCAACCTCCTGCCCATCCCCGGCAACTGGGACTTCGAGCAGGCGGCGGCGTTCCCCCTGGTCTTCCTCACGGCCTGGGAGATGCTCGTCCACAAGGCGGCCCTGCGGCCCGGCGAGACCGTGCTGGTGTGGGGCGGGGGCAGCGGGGTGGGCAGCGCGGCCATCCAGCTGGTGAGGGCCCTGGGTGGCTCCGCCATCGCCGTGGTGGGCAG
Source organism: Geothrix edaphica (assembly GCF_030268045.1). Taxonomy (NCBI): domain Bacteria; kingdom Pseudomonadati; phylum Acidobacteriota; class Holophagae; order Holophagales; family Holophagaceae; genus Geothrix; species Geothrix edaphica. The sequence goes on along the minus strand of NZ_BSDC01000001.1, from coordinate 1,298,585 downwards.
CGAGGCGAAGGCCATGAAGTGCTGGGACCTGGGGGCCGAGCATGTGCTGGTCCGGGAGGACCTGAAGGCTCTGGCCGCCAAGGTGCGTGAGCTGACAGGCAAGCGCGGGGTGGACGTGGTCTTCGAGCACACGGGCGCCGTCACCTGGGGCACGAGCATGGCCGTCTGCGCCCGGGGGGGCCGCATCGTCACCTGCGGTGCCACCACGGGCCCGGAGACCCCCTTCAACCTGCAGGCTCTCTTCGCCAAGCAGCTCCAGGTCCGCGGCTCGTACATGGGGCGCCGGGAACATCTCTGGACCCTGCTCTCGCTGCTGAAACGCAACCCCACCAACCCGCCCTTCCGCCCCGTGCTCGACCGTGTCTTCGACCTGGCCGAGTACCCCGAGGCCCAGCGTCACCTCGAAGCCGGCCAGGGCTTCGGCAAAGTGGTCTGCCGGGTGTCCTGATGCTGCGCAACCTGCCCCTTCCGGAAGGCTCCACCTTCACCTGGGTCGACCTGGTGGATCCCACGACCGCCGAGATGGCCGAGGTGGCCGAACGCTATGGCCTCCACCCGGCGGCCGTACGGGATCTGCTCAATCAGCCCCACCTGCCCAAGTACGAGCGCCTCCCGGGCCAGCAGCTGCTCATCCTCCGGGCCTACGACGAGTTGGCCAAGCGGGGCGACACCATCCAGGCCATGACCCGCCGCCTGGTGGTGCTGATGATGGAAGGCGTCATCATCACCGTCCACCGGCGGGAACAGCCGTTTTTCGCTGAAGCCGCTCAGCGCGCGGCGACCGGGCAGGCCCTTCGTCCGGAACAGCTGGTGCTCTCCCTGTGTGCGAGGGCCGTGAAGTCCTTCGACGAGCCCCTGAAGGAGAGCGAGGAGAAGCTCGACCAGATCGAGGCCACGCTCTTCAACCGCAAGGTCCCGCACCTGGGGATCAAGCAGATCTATGGGCTCAAGCGCCGCTGCGCCGTTATCAAGCGGACCCTGGGGCGCATTACCACGGCCCTGGGCCCCTTCAAGGAACAGGTCAGGGACGACCAGGGGCTGCTGGCGGATGTGGTGGAGGAGGCCGATCGCCTGCACACCTGGGCGGACGAGCTGCTGGAGAACGCCACCCACCTGATGAATCTGGAGATCAACCTGGCCAGCCAGCGCACCAACGAGGTGATGCGGGTGCTCACGGTCTTCAGCGCCTTCTTCCTGCCCCTGACCTTCATCGCCGGTGTCTACGGCATGAACTTCAAGCGGATGCCGGAGCTGGAGCACCGTCTCGGGTACCCCCTGGTGATCGGCGCCATGCTGCTCACGGCCCTGGCCATCTGGGCCTGGTTCCGGCGCAAGGGGTGGCTGCGGTAATCGCCTGCTGCCTCCCTGCGGTCAAGCGGTTAGACTGATACGTTTGCGTAAGGAGTCCCCGTGAAAGTCCTCATCCTGGGTGTCAACGGCTTCATCGGTTCCCACCTGGTGGACCGCATCATGCAGGACACGGACTGGGAGGTCTACGGCCTGGACCTCGGCACCCACAAGGTGGCGGACCACCTGACCAACCCCCGCTTCCACTTCGTGGAGGGGGACGTGACCATCTCCAAGGAATGGATCGAATACCACATCAAGAAGTGCGACGTGGTGCTGCCCCTGGTGGCCATCGCGACGCCGAAGGTCTACGTGACCGACCCCCTGCGCGTCTTCGAGCTGGACTTCGAGGAGAACCTCCGCGTGGTCCGGCAGTGCGTGAAGTACAAGAAGCGCGTGGTCTTCCCCAGCACCTCCGAGGTCTACGGCATGTGCCCCGACGCGGAGTTCGACGAGCACGAGTCGCCGCTGGTGACGGGCCCCATCCCCATGAACCGCTGGATCTACAGCACCAGCAAGCAGCTGCTGGACCGCGTGATCTGGGCCTACGGCTTCCAGCAGGGCCTGCGCTTCACGCTCTTCCGCCCCTTCAACTGGATGGGCCCCAAGCTCGACAGCCTGAACACCGCCAAGGAGGGCAGCAGCCGCCTGGTGACGCAGTTCAGCTGGAACCTGTTCAACGGGGAGCCTCTGCAGCTGGTGGACGGCGGCACTGCCCGCCGCTGCTTCATCGACGTGGCCGACGCCATGGACGGCCTCATGTCCATCCTCCGCAACGAGGGCGGCAAGGCCGATGGCCAGATCTTCAACATCGGCAACCCCGCCAACGACTTCAGCGTGCGTGAGATCGCCGAGCAGATGATCGCCATCTGGAAGGACCATCCCTTCCGCATCGAGCGCGGCATTCCCGAAGGCCGCATGGTCGAAGTGGGCAGCGGCGACTTCTACGGCAAGGGCTACCAGGATGTGGCCCGCCGGACCCCCAGCATCAAGCGCATGCAGGCCGCCTTCGGATTCGAACCCAAGGTGACCATGAAGGATTCGCTGAAGAAGGCCATCGACTTCTTCGTGGAAGAGCACAAGGCCCTGGAGAAGGTCGTCGAGACCGAGAACTGATCCCCAGCCTGGGCCCATGACGCGCCGCGAACGCACCTACCTCCTCGTCCTCTGGTTCTTCCTGGGCCTGCTGCCCCTGCTGGTGCGGCCCCTGTGGGAGCCGGACGAGGGACGCTATGCGGAGATTCCGCGGGAGATGCTGGCCACGGGCGACTGGCTGACGCCCCGACTCAACGGGGTGCTCTACTTCGAGAAACCGCCCCTCCAGTACTGGCTGTCCGCCATCAGCATGAAGCTCTTCGGCCTGAACGGCGCCGCGGCGCGCCTGCCCCTGGCCCTGGCCTCGGGACTCCTGATCTGGGCGGCCTGGCGCCTGGCCAAGCGGTTGGGCGCGCGGGATGCGCGCTGGGCCCCGTTCATGGCCGCCACCGGCCTGCTGGCCTTCCTGGTGGGGCAGCTTCTCACCCTCGATGCCCTCTTCAGCGCCTTCCTGGTGGCGGCCCTGGCCGCCTTCGTGGAGGCCGTGGCCCGGCGCCGGGAAGGACAGGGCGCCCTGGGCTGGACGCTGCTGGCGTTCCTCTTCATGGCGGGCGCGATGCTCACCAAGGGCCTGGCCCAGGTGATCCTCATGGGCGGTATCCTGGTGTTCTCGCTGCCCTTCGCCTGGAAGGATGCGGCCCTGCGCCGGGCCGTGCTGCGCACGGGATTCAATCCCCTCGGCTGGCTGCTCTACCTCGTCCTGGTGGCGCCCTGGTTCTGGTTCGTGGACCGGGCCAACCCCGGCCACGCCCAGTACTTCTTCATCCACGAGCACTTCACCCGCTTCCTCACCCATGAGCACGCGCGTCAGGGCTCCAACAACTGGCTGCTCGACAAGCTCTACTTCCTCGGCATCCTCGCGGTGGGCCTGCTGCCCTGGCTGTCGGCGACGTCCGTGGGGTTGAAGCGCACTTGGGCCTTCCTGGCGGGCCGCGGCCCCCGGAGCACGGACCACCTCGCCCGGTGGATCGTCGGGACCACCGCGGTGGGTTTCCTCTGGCCCCTGGCCTTCTTCAGCCTGTCCGGCTCCAAGCTCCCGCCCTACATCCTGCCGGTGCTCGCGCCGCTGGCGGCCCTGGCCTGCGCGTTCGAGCGTGAGGGCGAGGAGCCGACCGCCCTGCGCCGGATGGGCTGGGAATTGCTTGGGCTCGGCACCCTCTTCCTGGTCGGGGCCGTCCTTTTCCGCAGCGAGCTGGGCGCCCCCGGTTGGCTGGTGGTCCTGGGCCTCGCCTTCGCGGGGCTCGGCCTCTGGGCCCGCGGGCGGAGGGGCCTGACCGGGCCGCGCCTGATGGCCGTGCTGGGCGCCGCGCTCTGGCTGCTGATCCTCAGCGCCCAGGCCGCCGTGGGCCCAGGCAAGTCCGTCGCCGGGCTGGTGCGGGCCGTCCCCGGACCCGCCCAGTGGATCAGCTACGGCAACTACTTCCAGGGACTGCCGTTCTACGCCCGCACCCGGGTCGTGGTGGTCGCCGGGACCGGGGAGCTGGCCTTTGGCCGGAGGCACCTGGCCGATGCCCCCCGGTGGTTCAACGAGGATCCCGGCGCCCTGGACGCCGTGGCCGATCGCATGAAGGAGGCGGATCCATCCCGGCCGGTCTTCGTGATGGCCAAGGATGCCACCTGGAGGCAGCTCACCCCCGAGGAGCGGGCGCGCTGGGAGGAAGTTGCCCGCAGCCCGGCTGCCGTGGTGGCGCGGCGGCGGTAGGGGCTGAGCCTACTTTACGGCCTCTTTCTCGGACTCCCTTCGGGAGTGCCGAGACCTCTCCTTCGGACTGACAGGATCTGGCAGCGGTCAGACTCCAGTCGGGATCGAGCCTACTTCACGGCCTCTTTGACGCCACGCCCGGCATCCTTGGCGCCCTTGGCGACGCCCTTGCCGGCGGTCTTGGCGCCCTGGCCCACGGCCTTGCCGCCTTCCTTGGCCGCTTGGCCGACCGCCTTGCCGCCCTTCTTGGCCGCCTGGCCGACCGCCTGGCCCCCCTTCTTGACGCCCTGGCCGATCTGCTTGCCGGCCTGCTTGATGTCCTCCTTCACGCCATCGACCGGGGCCGGGGCGGTGAGGAACAGGAGGGTGAGGAGGGCTGGGACCATGGAACCATTGTACCCCGCTGGGCGAGAGGGGTGCTTCCAGGGGAAGATGGGGGGATGAATGGAACCCCGACTCGGCCGACCCGCATGTCCCGCCTCGCAAGCTGGCTGCGCGCCCACGCGCCCGAGCTGCTCTTCGCCCTGCTGCTGGTGGCGGTGCTGCCCGTGCGCGACCTCTGGGCTCCGGATGAGCCGGATTTCGCCCAGTGCGTGAAGGAGATGCGCCTGCGGGGCGACTGGCTGCTGCCCTACCTCAACGGGGTGCCCTATAGCGAGAAGCCCATCCTCTACTACTGGGTGATGAAGGCCTCCTCCGTGCTGTTCGACACGCTCACGGGCGGACTGGGCTTCACCCAGGGCGTGGCGGCCTGGGCCCTGCGCCTGCCCTCGGTGATCGCGGCGGTGGCCTTCCTGTCGGCCTTCCGCCGCTGGGCCGTGCGCTTCCTGGCCCCGGGCACGGCCGAGCCAGCAGCCCTGATCCTGGCCACCACGCCCCTCTGGTTCTGGCAGGGGCAGTTCATCCAGATCGACATGCTCTTCGCGGCCCTGCTGGCCTGGAGCTGGCTCGCCTGGCTGGGCGGCTACCTCCTGCTCCGCGAACACGGCCCCGAGCTGGCGCCCGGCGAGCACCGCCGCTGGTTCCTGAAGGCGTACTTCTGGCTGGCCTTGGCCTTCCTGGCCAAGGGGCCCCTGGCCCCCGTGCTCTCCGTGCTGGTGCTGGTAGCCTTCCTGGTCTGGCAGCGGGACCTCGCGGTGCTGCGCCGCGCGGGCATCGTCGCAGGCCTCTGCCTCACCCTGCTGCTGGTGGCGCCGTGGTACGTGGCGGCGGGCCTGAAGGGCGGGGCGCACTACGCCTACGAGCTGATCATCTTCCAGAACTTCGAGCGGGCCACCAAGGCCTGGGATCACATCCAGCCCTGGTGGCGGTACTTCGAGTACAGCCTGGGGGACTTCTTCCCCTGGGTGCTCCTGGTGCCGGCGCTGGCCCTGCATCTGCGGCGGGAACGGAGGCTGGACGAGGCTGCGCCGAGATTCCTGCTGGCGGCCTTCGTGGTGCCCTTTGCCTTCCTCAGTGCCGTGCAGAGCAAGCAGGGCAAGTACCTGCTGATGAGCTACCCCTTCCTGGCCCTGCTGCTGGGGGACCTGTTCCGGCGGATGGAGGGTGACCGCGTCCGCCGCCTCGGGCTGCTGCTGGCGGCCGGCCTCGCCCTGCCGGCCCTCGCCCTGACGGCCCTGGCCCTGGGGGCTGGCGGTGTGAAACTGCAGAGCCAGGTGATCCCGTTCCTTGGGCCCACCCGGCTCATGGCCCTGGTGCTGGTCGGCAGCACCTTTCTCATGGCGGTTCTGGCCTGGCGGAAAAGGGCCGGCGGCCTGGTCCGCGCCGCGGCCCTGGGCCTGGGTCTGCTCTACCTGGTGGGCGGCACCTGGGGCTTCCGCCTCCTGGACTCACAGAAGTCCTACCGTCGCTGGACAACTACTGTCCAACCGCTGATCGCCGGTCGCCAGGTCTTCTACTGGCAGACCATCCGTAGCGGCGTCATGGTCTATACGGACCACCTCATGCCGGAACTGCGCAACGCCGAGGCCCTGGAGCGCATGGATCCCGAGGCCCGGCTGGTGGCCCAGCGCGGCGAGTGGGACCAGGATGCCTGGGGCATGACCTCGACCCTGCGGGCCCGCTTCGAGGTGCTCGCCGCGGTGCCGACTGGCGGCGGGGAGATCCTGCTGCTGAAGAAGCGGCCATGATCCCTGCCGGCGCCCACTGGATCCGCATGCCCCGCTTCGTGGGCGACGCCATCCTGATGCATCAGGCGGCAGCGCCTCTCCTGGCCGCCGGCCTGCCCCTGGTGGCCTGGGGCCCGGCGGCCACGGTGGAGCTCTTCGAGGGTGCCCAGGGCTACGTCGGGGCCTGTGCCGATCCCGCGAAGAAGGCGGGCCTGCTGGAAGGCGCCCGGCTCCTGCGGGCCCACCGGCCTGCCTCAATCCTGGCCCTGGCCAAGAGCTTGCGCGCACCCGTCGCCGCCTTCGCCGCCCGGGTGCCCCGCCGCGTGGGCTGCGGCGATGGGGGTGCCTCCCTCTTGCTGACAGCCAGCCTCAACTACTGGGGCCGGGACGACCACTCGCTGGAGCGCTACCGGGATATCGTGCGCCTGGGCTATCCGGAGCTGGGGCCACCCGCCTTCCTGCCGTTCCGTCCGCGACCTGAAAGTGCCGAGGCTGTGGCGGCGGCCCGCGGGGCGAACGGGTTCGATCGGGGCCCCTATCTGGCCTTCGCCATCGGTGCCGCCGCCGGCGCCAAGCGCCTCGGGCTCGAGCTGCTGGTGGACTTGGCTCAACGCGCCCTGGCCCGGGGGTTCGGCATCGTGGTGCTGGGCGGTCCCGGCGACGATGTGCTCTGGGGCGGGCGCCTCCAGGAACGGGTGCCCGAGGTGCTGAACCTGACGGCGCAGATCCCCTGGTCGCAGAGCGCCGCCTGGCTGGTGGGCGCTTCCGCCGTGCTGGCCAACGATTCAGGCCTGGCCCATCTGGCCGCGGCCTGCGGTGTGCCGCTGGTGACCGTCTTCGGTCCCACCATCCCCCGCCACACGGCCCCCCGGGGCCCGAAGGTGACCGTGATCCGGAAGGAGGGCCTGGCCTGCCTGGAATGCCAGCAGTGGCATTGCCCCCTGCCGGACCATCCCTGCATGACCCAGGTTCCCGCCGAAACCATCTGGACCGCCCTCGAAGCCCACCTCGCCACCCCCGCCCCGGAGGCCCCATGAGCCCCAATGTGAAGGCCATCCCCCTCATCGTGCTGGGCGTGCTGCTGAACGCGGCGGCGCAGATCTGCCTGAAGAAGGGCCTCCAGGCCGCGGGCGGCATGCACCTTGCGGTGGGTCCCCTGTTCCGCCTGATGCTCGAACCCTGGGTGATCGCGGGCCTGGCGTGCTACGCCGTGAGCGTGGTTGTGTGGCTGGGTGCGCTGTCCATGGTGCAGGTGAACTACGCCTATCCCTTCCTGGCCCTCGGCTTCCTCGCCAATGCCCTCATGGCCCGGGCCTTCCTGGGCGAGGCCATGACCCCCATGCGCTGGGTGGCGCTCACGGTCATCGTCATCGGCGTGGGGCTGCAGGCGTGGAGCGGTCGCGGACAGTGAGCGGAGCGCCAGGCCTCAGCTTCCGCACACCTGGGCCAGTACGCCCGCCCGGAGCGCCTCGGCACTGAACACGCCCCGGTCCAGCACCAGGCTGGTGACGAGATCTGCGGGCGTGACATCGAAACTCGGGTTCCAGGTGGGCATATCCTCCGGGGCCCAGCGCCACCGGCCGTAGCCCCGCACCTCCGCGGGGTCGCGCAGCTCGATGGGGATGGCGGCGCCGGTGGGGCAGGCCAGGTCCACCGTGGAGAAAGGGGCCACGGGGTGGAAGGGCACGCCGTGGTGCTTCGCCTGCACGGCCACGCCATAGGTGCCCACCTTGTTGGCGAAGTCGCCGTTGGCGGCCACGCGATCCGAGCCCACCAGCACGCGCTGCACCTTGCCGTCGCGCAGCAGCAGGGCCGCCATGCTGTCCGTGATGAGCGTGGAGGGGATGCCCAGCTTCCGCAGCTCCCAGGCCGTGAGGCGCCCGCCCTGGAGCAGGGGCCGCGTCTCGTCCGCGTAGACATGGATGCGCTTGCCCTGCTCGTGCGCACGGCGGATGACGCCCAGCGCCGTGCCGATGCCCGCGGTGGCCAGGCCGCCCGTGTTGCAGTGGGTGAGGATCCCTTCGCCGTCCTGGATGAGCGCCGCGCCGTGCTGGGCCATGCCTTCGCAGAGCCGGACATCCTCCTCGAAGATGGCCTGGGCCTCGGCGACGGGATCGGCGGCGCCCATCATGCGGTCCATGGCCCACATGAGGTTCACGGCCGTGGGCCGGGCTGCGCGCAGGGCCGCGCAGGCGGCAGCGTATTCGGCCGCGGACGCGCCCCGGTGGGCGAAGGTGGCGAGGCTGGCCGCCGCCGCCACGCCGATGAGCGGCGCGCCCCGCACGGCCAGGCGCCTGATGAGGGCGATCATGGCCTCGGGCTCGCTGCCGTCCAGCCAGATCTCGGTATCCGGAAGCTGGGTCTGATCCAGCACCCAGAGCGTGTGGCCATCGTGTCTCAGGCCCAGGGATTCGAAGGAATGCATCAGATGATCCTCGGTCCGATCTTCGCCCTCAGGGCGCGCAGTTCCTGAAGGTCGGAGGCAGGCAATGGCTTGGCGCCGCCCAGGGCCTCGGCCTTCCAGAGGATCTGGGCCACCTGCTCCAGGCGCTCGAGACCACCCACGGCCTCGTCCAGGTGCTCGCCCCAGCAGAGGCCGCCGTGGCGGGCCAGGATCATCAGGCGGTGCTGAGGCAGGAAGGGCAGGAGGTTCGCGCCCATGGCCTCGGTGCCGGGAATGGCCATGGGCACGATGGGAATGCGGCCGGCAGCCAGGATCACCTCGGGCAGGCCGTCGGAGGGCAGCTCCTCCAGGTCGGGCCGGGCCAGGGACCAGGCGATGGCGGTGGGGGGATGGGCGTGGACCACGGCCTTCGCTTCCGGCACGGCGCGGTAAATGGCCAGGTGCATGGCGCGCTCGCTGCTGGGGCGACCCGAGAGGATCTCGCCTGCCAGCGTGAGGTGCGCCAGGTCCATGAGTTGCACCTTGGCCTTGGGCACGCCGCTTGGGGTCATGGCGATGAGGCCGTTGGGGAGGCGCACGGAAAGGTTGCCGTCCGAAGCCGCCAACAGGCCGCCCGCATGCAAACGTCGGCAGCCGTCGAGGAGATCTTGGAGCAGGGAGTCGGGCATGGGAACCAGTGTAGGGGGGCCATGAGCGGGAAAGGTAATGGCTGGTTTTTCGGGGAGCCGTGCCCGGACCCGGAATGCAACCGCCTGTCCACCCGACCTGAGGTAAGTGTGCTCGTGACTTTGGGCACGATTCACCGGGAGGCCTGGCCATACCACACCTTGCGGTAGACAATTTGTTGGCCGCCCCCGGTGGGGAAACTCGGCTCCTTGATTGTTCTCAACCCGAAAACTTCCCAAAAGGCTCCTCCATGGCACTGGCGGCACCGGATGTTTTCTCAATGACCTCGATTTCGCCGACCGACACAGCTCTGCCTCCATCCGGCACGGAACCCGTGGGATTTGAAGGCGCCATCTCGAACATGACCCTGGCGGATGTGGTCCAGATCGAGGGGCAGAACCTCTTTTCGGGATCCATCCAGGTCGTCTACCAGGAGCGAGAAGGGCAGATCTTCTTCCATCGCGGCGAAGTGGTCCACGCTGAGGTGGGGAGCCTCGGGGGCGAGGAGGCCTTCAACCGCATCATGGCTTGGCCTGGAGGAAGTTTCCGGCTGCATCCCAACGTGATGACCCTCCACCAGTCCATCCACAAACACAGGGAACACCTGCTTTTGTCCGCACACCAGTGGCTGGATGAGTCCCGCCACGGTCTTACGGAACTCCGGACCGGGAGCGCGCCGGGTCAGCCAACGACGGTCCGCCCGGAGGAGTTCATGCAGACCGTCGGTGGCGTTCCAGGCGTTGCCTATGCAGTGTTCACGGACGAGGACGGGGCGCCGCGCGGGGTGACGGATGCTCGGGGCGAGGACCTGGCGGCCAAGGGCGCCTACTTGGCGACCATGATCGCTGCCCCCTTGGGCGAGGCGTTCGGGCTTGGCGATCTACAGGCGGCCTTGATTCATGCAGGGCCTGAACGGGTGCTGCTGTTCAGGTCGAAGGGGACGGGTCTTTCGGTCTGCCTCACTGATGATGCTGCTCCAGAGGCGGTAGAGGCGGGGATCCGGCAGGCTCTTGTAGCGCGCCGGGTGAGCTCATGACCGAGGCGAAAGAGATCCTCCACCAGATTCTCGGTGTTCCGGGAGCCATCGGGACGCTGGTCTTCAGCACCGAAGGGGCGGTACTGGCCTCGGATTTTCCCGACCATTACTCCATCGGCACCATCCAGAACATGGTCCAGCTCCTTTCGGAGGACTTCCTCGTCCAACAGGCCCTCGAGGGAGAAGGTGGCGGCCTGGACCTGCGCTTCAACGGGGGGCGGGTGATCCTGCGCCCTGTACCCAAGGGCGCGATCCTCGCCTTATGCAACGGCTCGGTCAATGCCCAGCTGATGAACCTGGCGCTGCTCCAAGCCGCGCACCGGCTCGAAAAGGCCCTGCCCACGGCCCCACCCCGCAAACCGCCCGCAGTGACGGTCGCCACGACCCGTTCGGTGGTTCTGGGACAGTTGAAACAGGCCTTCCTCGGATCCATCGGTCCCATCGGCGAGCTCCTTTTCTCGAGGGTCCATGCCGACTGGTCGGCCGGAGAGGATCCCAGGAAACTCAGGGACTTCGTGAACCTCCTCGCGCAGGAACTCGACGATCCCTCGGACCGCAAGCGTTTTCTCAAGGAAGCGAACGCCATCATCGGCTGAATCATCGGCCATTCGGAGGTCATGCATGGACATTGGAGCCCTCAAGCGGAGCATCCGCTTCAAGATGCTGGGCGGAATCCTCATCCTGGAACTGCTGATGGTGGCGGTCTATTCCGGGATCCTCTACATATCCGTCCGGAACAGCCTCGCGCTCAATGCCACGAAGGCCGTGGAGCGGTCCCAGGGTGCCTACAACCTGATCCTCCAGGGCGATACCAAGATGCTGTCGGCGGCCATGAATAGCCTCGCCACCAACGCCTCCCTGCGTCAGGTCTATGCGGACCACCAGGATCGTCAAAAGCTTCAGGAGGCGGTGCAGGACCTCTACCGGGAGAACAAGGCCCGTTTCGGGATCACGCACCTCTATTTCATCGACAAAGATGGCACCTGCTTCCTGCGGGCCCACGACCCAGGCAATTTCGGTGACGTGGTTCAGCGGGAGACCTTTCAGCAGGCCCGGGCGGCCGGGAAGACCGTCAGCGGCATCGAGCTCGGCAAGACAGCCTTCGCGCTGCGAGTGGTGACCCCCTACCTCCACAACGGGGACCTGATCGGATTCTTGGAATTCGGGGAGGAGATTGACCATTTCGACCAGCTGGTGAAGCGGGAAACCGGAGTGGATGTGGCGGTGATGGTGGACAAGCAGTTCCTGGACGAGGACCAGTACCGGAAGACGCTCAAGGCGAAGGGAAAGGCGGACAACTGGGATCAGTTCAAGGGGTTCGTCATGGTCAGCACCACCCTGGCCGATGCCACAACGGCCGCCGGCATGGTTTCCGAAGAGGAGTTCCGCAAGGCCACGTCCCCTGAATACTTCGGAGTCTTCACCCGGGGCTCGCGGAGCCTTGCCAAGGGGGCTTTCCCCCTCAAGGACGCCTCCGGGAAACAAGTGGGCGTCGTGCTGGCCCTGAACGATGTGACCGACCAGATCCGGAATGAACACTCGGCCATTTGGACCCTGGTTCTCGCCACAGTCCTGGTCTTCGCGGGCAGCTTCGTGGTGGCGGCGATGTACCTCCGCGTAGAGATCATCGGGCCCTTGGTCCAGTTGGCGGGACAGGCCAAGGAGATCAGCATGGGGAATGTCGACCTGAAGCTCGAGACCGAGCGGGAAGACGAGATCGGGCTGCTGATCCGATCCTTCGAACGGATGCGCGTGAGCCTCAAGAAGTCCATAGCCATGCTGACCCGACCAGAGTGACCTCCACTCCAGTCAGGTCCGGCGCGCCACCCTTTCAGCGCTTCTTCGGTGCGGGAAGGGTGGCGTAGCGCTCGGCCTGGCGCAGGTTCTCCGTGAGGACGGGATCGTCGGGGCGCAACGTGAGGGCTGCGCGGAAATCGTCCCGGCTTTCCTTGTACCGCTTCAGTTCGAAGCGGGCCCGGCCACGATTGAAGAGGGCCTCAAGCTGATTGGGCTCCAGTGCCAGGGCCTTGTCGAGGGCCTCGCAGGCCTCGGCCCAGGCCTTCTCCTCGTTCAGGCAGCGGCCCAGGTTGTTCCAGGCGTAGGCGATCTTGGGATCCTTCGCCACGGCCTCGCGGAGGATCGGTTCCGCTTCGGCCAGGCGCCCCGCCCGGGCCAGGGCCTCACCCTTCCAGGCCAGGGCCATAGCATCCCCGGGGTGTGCTCCCAGCAGCGTGTCGGCGCAGGTCAGGAGGGCGCTCCAGTCCTGCGCCAGCCGGGCCTCGGCGCAGGCATTGGGATAGCCGTCGGGGTAGCCCAGCCGGCCATTCTCCGCATGGGCGGTCGCGGCCTCCGCGTGGCGGCCCAGCTGGCTCAGGGCCTGGGCGCGGTAGAGGCGGTAAGTGGCCAGGCGGGGGCCGGATTTCGCTTCCAGCTGGGGCTGCAGGGCCTCGCAGACGGTTGCGAGCCGCTCCCACCGCTGGCTCCGGTTGAGGGCCTGGATCCACAGCTCGTAATGGGCCCCGCGGGTGGCCGGCGGCACGGTCTCGAACCAGTCCGCGAGACCGGCCCAGTCCCTGGCCTTGTAGAGGGCCTCACCAGGGGCGGGCAGGGGCATGGCGAGACCCTGGGACTGGACCTGGGCGACAGGAGTCAGGAGGAGCAGTGGGATCATGGATTATCCGGAACAGGCGGGAGGGGCGCCTCCAAACCTACCAGTGAAAGGGGCGGCATCGCCGCCCCTTTCACTGGTCGCCGAGGTGGGGCTACTTGGTCAGGTTCTGCCGCAGCGTGGCCTTCAGCGCCTCGGCCTCGGGATTGGCCGCGGTGGGCACCACGCCCGCCAGCTGTCCGGCCTTCTCGCTGAGGAGGAGCCCCAGCAGGCTCTCGATGAGGCTGCCGCCCCCCTTGTCGCCGCCGCCCATGTGGATCTTGGGGACGACATCCACCTGGGACTTCTCGATGGCCTCGGCGAAGCGGTTCATGACCTGCTGCACGAGCTGGAACTGGGGGCCGCCATAGGCGCGGACCTGCTCCTCGATGGCCATGGCCTGGGCGATGCCCACGCGGGCGGCCTGCTCGGCCTGGGCTTCGGCCATGACCTTGATGCGCTTGGCCTCGCCTTCGCCCATGAGGCGCACCTTCTCCGCCTCGGCGCCGGCGAGCGTCTGGATCTGCGCCGCCTGCTGCTGGGCCTTGGCGTAGTCGGCCTTGCCCTGATTGCTCTGCACCTCGATGCTGATGGCCGATTCCGTGAGGGCCGTCTGCTGCTTGGCCTTGGCCTCGGCCTCGCGCAGCTCCCGCTCCTTGGCGGCGGCATTCTGCTGGCGGCCGTAGGTCTCCACCTGCTCGTCGGCGATCTGGCGGCTGCGGAGCTGGATGAGGATCTGCTCGATCTGCCCGCCCTGGCTGCCGCTGCTGGGGGTGCCGATGAGCACCTCCTGCAGCTCCAGGTTGTACTGGGCGAACTTCTCCTTCATCTGGACGCCGCTCTGCTCCTGGATGGCGCTGCGGTCCTGGATGAGCTGGATGAGGGTGCGGGTCTGGCCGATGTTCTTGAAGTAGGCGCTGACCATGGGGTCGAGCGTCTGCTCCACCAGCTTCTTGATGTCGCCGAAGCGCTGGATGACGAGGGGCGCCTTGCGGTAGTCGATGTGCACCACCACGGACAGCGGCAGGCTGGGCTCGAAGGCGTCCTTGGTGATGAGGCTCACCTCCGCCAGGTTCTCATCGAACTTGTGGCTGCCCACCTCGCCCTTCGTCCACTTGAGGATGAAGTTCGTGGTCGGCACCATGAGCACCTTGCCGGCATAGGCGTTGAAGGCGTACTTGCCGGGCAGCAGGGGCTCGCTCCACACGCCGCGGGTGCCCTTGGTGACCAGCTCGCCGTGGCGGTACTCCTGGCCGCTGATGTCGGCGCCCACGGCGCCGGTGTAGCTCACCACCACCCCCACGGTGCCGACTTCCACGACGGTCTTGGGGATCAGCTCGATGGTCGCGAAGAGGCGGTTGATGTAGTAGGTGCCTTCCACCAGCACCTGGTACTGGCGGCCGCGCTGGCCGCCCGCCACCAGGAACTTGTCGGCGTCCTGGAAGTTGTTGTGGTAGGTGGAGGCCTGGTGGGGGTCCTCGCCCACGGTGGAGGCGATGATCTCGCCGCTGGCCAGGCTGGGCCCGTCATGCACGGTCACGATGCCCACCGCGTCATCCGTGCCCTTGATGATCACGGGCCGCCAGCCGGCGCGCTCGGTGATGATGGCGCTCATCTTCTGGAAGGTCTCCAGCTCGCCGGGATCCAGGGGCAGGTAGAAGAGCCGGTCCTCGGTGAGCACCACGAACTGCACCAGGTTGATGGCGTAGATGCCCTCGCGCAGGATCTGGCGCTGGGGGCCCTTCTGGCCGCCGTTCTGGAGGAAGGCCACCACATCCTGGAAGTCGGCGCCGTGGACGTTGCTGGCCAGAGCCTGGGTGGGCGGCAGGTCCTTGCCGTCGCGGGCGAAGATGTAGCCGATCTTGCCCTGGGGGATGGTCACCAGGGGCATCTTGTGGATGCGGTACTGGAAGGGCGTGAGGAGGTGCCAACCGCCGCGCAGGAGCTGGGGCTGATAGCCGGCCTCGCCGTTGAGGGCGATGAGTCCGGTCTTGACCGAGCCCTTCCGGCTGATGAGCTTCTCGACGATGCCCACGCGGTTGTTGGGGATGTAGCGGATCCACTTGCTGAGGAGGATCAGGGTGAAGGCGGCGGCGAGAAAAGCCAGCAGGCTTAGGCCGGGGTTGGCGGATAGCCAGGTGAGGTCCATGAGGACTCCAGGGGAGGGGTTGGGGATAGATTACCGGCCCGGCGCGCCCTCCCGCCCGGGTTCCGGGGTTTTTCCGCGGGTCCGCGCCCCGGCTCCGGGGGGAGCGGGCGGTTGGGATCCTGCGCGGAAAGAACCATACGAAGGCTCGAATCATAGGCTGGCCTGAGGGCCCCGCCGTGACGCGCATCACCATTTCGCCTAGGCTTGGGCATGCGAACCACGCGTGAAGGGGTCGGGAGCCGGGGTCGCCTCTGCCGGAGGTCCTTGGTAACGGCCCTGCTGGCGGGCTCCGCGCTCGTCGCCCAGGCCCCGGCCACCTGGGAGGAGCTGGAGGCCCGGCAGGCGCGCATCGCCAGCGTCGACATCCTCATCGGCGACGTCTTCGACCCCTCCCAGCCCAACGAGAGGCACTGGATCGGCCGCGCCGCGAACTTCCTGCACATCGAGACCCGGGAGCAGGTGGTGCGCCGGGAGATCCCCTTCCAGCCCGGCGATGTGGTGAATGCCCGCCTCATCCACGAAGCCGAGCGGAACCTCCGGACCTTCCGCTTCCTGAAGGATGCCCGGATCGAGCCCCAGGTGGATGGGGACGGAACCGTCCACGCGGTGGTCCACACCCGGGATGCCTGGACGCTGAAGGGCAGTGCCGGCTTCACCCAGGTGGGCGGCCAGCGGAGCTTCGGGTTCTCCGTCCACGAGGCCAACCTCCTGGGCTTCGGCAAGGACCTGGTCCTGGCCCACGAGAAGACGCCCGAGCGGTCCATCGACACAGTGCAGTATCTGGATCGTCAGATCCTGGGCACCCAGTGGACCCTGGATACCCGCTACCAGGCACTCTCCGACGGGAAGACCCGCTTCCTCGAGCTGTCCAGGCCGTACCGCGGCCTCGAGACGCCCTGGGCCATGAGCTTCCGCGCGTCCTCCTCCGATGCCGTCGAGTCGGTCTACAACCTGCGGCAGACCGCCTACGCCTTCAGCTCGCGCCAAGAGAACGTCCTCGTGGGTGGAACCATGGCCGCGGTGGTGGCGGATGGGCGGGCCCTGCGTCTGGGCGGGGGGCTGGACCTGAAGCAGTCCCGGTACGGCCCGATCCAGACGCTCGCCGCGGGGAGCCTTCCGCCCCCTGTGCTGCGGGACCGCCAGCTGCGGGGCGTCCATGTCACGGCGGGCCTGTTCGAGGACCGGTATCAGGCCTTCGTGGATCTGGCCGGCATGACCCATCCCGAGGACTACAACCTGGGCTGGGACGCACAGGTCAGCGTGGGGTCGTATCTGAAGGGACTGGGGAGTGATGTCGCCTCGCCCTTCCTCCGGGCCAGCGCCGCCAAGGGCTGGACGCCAGGAGCCCGGTCCCTCCTCCTGCTGCGGGCCAAGGGGGAGGCCCGCCACGAATCCGACGGCTGGCAGGACGCCTCCTTGAACCTGGGCTTCACCGCCTACCATCAGGGGTTCCCCGCGCAGACCCAGGCGGCCTATGTGCAGCTGGATGCGGTCCACCGGCCGGAGCCCGAGTCCTACCTCTACCTCGGCGGCATGGATGGCCTGCGGGGGTACGGGAACCACCTGCTGCTGGGCGACCGGCGCTGGATGGCCTCCCTGGAGGAGCGGATCAACACCTCCTACGACTGGCTGGGCATCCTGCGGCTCGGGTTCGTGGTGTACGCGGACGGCGGCGCCATCCGCCGGACCGACACCGGGCGCTGGAGCCGCACCTATGTGGATGTGGGCGGCGGCTTGCGGCTCGGCAACCTGAAGAGCTCGGTAGGCCGGGTCTTCCTGCTCACCATCGCCTACCCGCTGGTGCGGGACCCGGGCACAGAGCACCACCAGTTCGTCATCAGCGATGTGGTGAGATTCTGAGCAGAGGCTTCCTCCCGCGCCCAGGGTAGCCTTGTCAAATGGACGAATGGCTCGATCAGCTCCGGGAGCGCCGGGGCACCCTGGCGGCGGTGGCCCTCATCGGATTCCTGGGGGTCTGGTGGTGGGGAGACCGCGCCGTGGCCCAGCCCTCGGGCATCCTCGCGCCGGGGGAGCCGGCCCAGACCCCGCCGGAAGCCGCGAGGACCTGGACCTTCCACGACCACACCCTCACGGCCCTCGCCGCCTTCGAGATCCGGGCGCGGGTGCTGAGCGTGGAACGCTACCGCTTCGACCGGCCCGCGGAGCTGTCGCCCGTGGACCTGGCCCTGGGCTGGGGCCCCATGTCCGATTCGCGGATCCTCGAAGCCTTCACCATCGAGCAGCGGGACCGCTGGTACTTCTGGCGCGCGGCCCACATGCCCATTCCGGAAGCGGAGGTCATCGGCCACAGCGCCAACATGCACATGATCCCCGCCAACGAGGGCATCGCCCGGCGCCTGAAGGCAGCCCGGGTGGGGCAGCTGGTCCACCTGCGGGGGCAGCTCGTGCGGGCGGACGGAAAGGACGGCTGGCACTGGGTCAGCAGCCTGAGCCGCACGGATACCGGGGATGGCTCCTGCGAGGTGATCTGGGTGGAATCGGTGCAGGTCGCAGACCGGCCGAAGGATATGTGACCTTCGGATCTGCAAAATAGAATCCTCCGGCTGCTAGACTCAGCACTGCAAGGCCTTCCAAGCTCCTGGAGCCCCATGTTTGACATCGAAGCGTCCCTCGACAGCCGCCTGCTGGCCGTGCCCCGGAACCGACCCACGGTGATGTTCCCCGAGGCCCTGGATCCGCGCACCCTCGAAGCCGCCTGCTTCCTGGGGCGCTTCATCCGCCCGGTGTTCCTGGCGCCGGAGGCCGAGGTGAGGGCCGTGGCCGCCCAGCGTCTGGCCCACCTGGGCGCGGACCGGGTGGCCTACACCCTCTCTGAGAGCGCCTTCGTCGACCCCGTGTCCCGGCCCGACCTGGTGGAGTCGTTCGCCACAGCCTGCGTGGCGTTCAGCAAGGCGCAAGGCCGGGCCATGGACCTGGGCGAGGCCCGGAAGCTGGTGTCCGAGCCCGGCCGCTTCGGCATCTGGGCCGTGAAGCTGGGCCACGCCGACATGGTGGTGGGCGGCGCCATCCACGAACCCAAGGCCTTCTTCCGGCCCATGGTGGACATCCTGGCCCAGCGCAGCGTCACCTGCGAGGCCGGTGTCTTCGTGCTGCCGGACGAGCACCCCGAGGAGGTCTACCCCCACAACATCGTGGTCTTCGGGGATGTGGGCGTGAACGCCAGCATGACCCCGCGCACGCTGGCGGAGGTGGCCGTGGGCACCTGCGCCGTGGCCCGCGACCTCATCCCCGAGGACGTGCTGCCGGAGATCCGCTGCGCCATGGTGTCCTACTCGAACCGTGGCAGCGACGAGGGGCCCTCGCCCGAGCTGGTGCGCCAGGCGGCGGATCTGGTTCCGGCCATCCTCGCGGAGCGCATCGCCCACAGCCCCCGCTACGCCAGCATCCAGATCCGGGGCGAGGTGAAGGTCAGCGTGGCCCTCTCGCGCCGTTCAGCGGGTCTCTACCACTCGGACGGCCTGCCCTGGGAAGGCGTCCCCAACGTGATCGTGTGCCCCAACCTGGACATGGGGAACCTGCTCTACCACCTCTATGCCACCCGCTTCCCCGAGGCCAAGAAGTTCCCCGTCATGTTCGGCCTCTGGTTCCAGGGCGTGGATCTGCCCATGGACTGCACGCCCGAGGACATCCGGCTCGCCCTCAAGGCCTCGCTGATGCGGCTGCACGCCTACGGCGAATGGAAGCGGACGCCCAAGGACACCTTCTTCCGCCGCCATCGCGTGCTGGTGCTGAATCCTGGTTCCACCTCCACCAAGACTTCGGTCTTCGAGGGCGACGAGGAGCGGTTCACCGAGGAGCTTCAACACTCCGCAGAGGAACTGAAGGCCTTCGAAGGCAGACCCATCACGGACCAGTTCACCTTCCGCAAGGAGGCGGTGCTGCGGTTCCTGGCGGACAAGGGCCTGGGCCTCGGCGATCTCGATGCCGTGGCCGGGCGCGGCGGCCTGCTGCGGCCCATCCCCCACGGCACGTGGAAGGTGGGGGCCGCCATGCTGGACGACCTGAGGGCCGGCCAGCGCGGCGAGCACGCCTCGAACCTGGGCGCGCTCATCGCCTCCGAGCTAGTGGCGGGGACCGGGACGCCGGCCTACATCGTGGATCCCGTGGTGGTGGACGAGGCCGATCCCAAGGTCCGGATCTCGGGCCTGAAGGAGCTGCCCCGCCGCGTCATCAGCCACGCCCTCAACCAGATCGCCACGGCCCGCCGGTACGCCGAGGAGCACGAGACCTTCTACGAGCGCGTCAACGTCATCGTGGCCCACATGGGCGGCGGCATCACGGTGGGCGCCCACCGCAAGGGCCGCTACATCGACGTGAACAACGGGCTCGATGGCGAAGGGCCGTTCTCGCCCCAGCGCACGGGCACGCTGCCCGCGGGTCAGCTCATCGACCTCTGCTTCTCCGGCAAGTACACCAAGGCTGAGTTGAAGCTCAAGAACAAGGGCCGCGGCGGCATGATCGACCTGCTGGGCACCTCCGACATGCGTGAAGTGGAGCGCCGCGTGGAAGCCGGGGATGCCGAAGCCACCCTGGTCTACGACGCGATGATCTACCAGATCGCCAAGGCCATCACGGGTCAGGTGCCCGCCTTCGAGGGCGCACCCATCGACGCCATCCTGCTCACCGGCGGCATGGCCCGCTCGCCGAAGCTCGTGGGCGAGCTGACCCGCCTCACCGCCGCCCTGGGCTGCCCCGTGAAGGTCTACCCCGGCGAGAACGAGATGGCCGCCCTGGCCAAGGGGGCCCTGCGTGTCCTCTCCGGCCGCGAAGCGGCCAAGGACTACCCGCCAGCGATCTGAAGAAACCGACGGACCGTCGTGTCCTCAAGCCAGAATCCGTGATCTGGCCCGGCGATCCGCCTAGAATGGGCCATCCCATCCCACGTTCCACGCTCCCAGGGGGCCCCTTGAGCCGTTGCCGACGTTTTGCCCAGATCCTCCCCATCCTCCTCGCCAGCTTCGGGTCGCTGACCTGGTCGCCATCCCTGCGGGCCGAGGCCCCGGTGGCCAGCCGCGACCCCAAGGGTGTGGTCGCCCAGGCTCGAGCCGCCTACTACAGCCTTTCGTCCAGGGGGTACCGGCAGTACCGCTTCCAGGCCAAGCCGGATTGGTCGGCCATGCTCGGGGACCAGGCGAAGACCAATCCCGCAGGGTTCGAGGCCGCCATGGCCATCTTCGCGAAGCTGCGCTTCGACGTCGTGGTGGACGAGAAGGGCAGCGCGAAGATCTCGCACAATGATGTGGATGCCCCCAACGATCAGACCCGGGCTGGCCTGACGCAGCTCTACGGCGGCATGGACCAGATGCTCACGGGTTTCTTCCAGACCTGGACCCCCTTCATGATCGAGACTCCGTTCTCCAGCGTCGGCGCCGACCTGAGCGTCGAGACCATCGGGGCGAAGTACCGGTTCCGGTGGGTGGAGAACGGGAGCACCAAGGTGGAGATCCTGACGGACCAGGCTTTCGCCGTCACGGAGATGAAGGTCACCACCCCCGCCTTCGATTCCGTCATCCGTCCGGTCTTCGATCGGGGGCCGGCCGGCCTGGTCCTCACCAGCTACGAGGCGGAGTACCGGGAGCAACCCCCGGCGGCCCCCATCCGCATCGCCGTCCTGATCAAGAACCGGCCCGTCCGCGACCTCCTGATGCCGGTGGATCTGGACCTCACGGCCTGGATCGGCGGCAACGGGACCCGCATCCTCATGGCCTTCGCCGAGCCCAGCGTGGAGAAGAAGTAGCCCTTTCTAGGCCAGCAGGGCCGCCAGGGCGATGGAGCTGAGCTTGGTCTTGGCGCTGTCGCCCCGGCTGCTGAGGACGCAGGGCACCTTGGCACCGGCCACGACGGCGGCGATCTCGGCGCCGCCGAGCTTGGTGCCGGCCTTGTAGAAGGTGTTGCCGGCCTCGAGGTTGGGGAAGAGCAGGCAGTCGGCGTCGCCGGCCACGGGGCCGCCCATGCCCTTGATGCGGGCGGACTCGGGGTCGATGGCGCCATCCAGGGCCATGGGCCCGTCCACCAGGGCGCCCTTGATCTGGCCCCGGTCCGCCATCTTCGACAGCAGGGCGGCCTCGGCGCTGGCGCGCATCTTGGGCTGCACCTGCTCGGAAGCCGCCAGCACGGCGACCTTCGGGGTCTCGATGCCCAGGGCCTTGGCGGTCTTCACCAGGTAGCCGAGGATGGCGACCTTCTCCTTGAACTCCGGCTCGGGGATCACGGCCACATCGCCCGCGATGAGCAGCTTGGGATGGCCGGGGTGCTCCATCACGGTCACGTGGCTGAGGATGGCGCCCGGGTCCAGCAGACCCTGGTCCTTGTTCAGGATGGCCTTCATGTACTTCTCGGTGCTGAGCAGGCCCTTCATCAGCAGGTCCGCCTCGCCGAAGCGCACCATGGCCACGGCCTTGGCCGCGGCCTCCGTGTCTGTGGCGGCGTGGACCATGCGGAACCGTTCCTTCGGCAGACCCTGTTCCAGGCAGACCTTCACCATCGCGGCCTCGTCGCCCACGAGGATGGCCTCCACCAGGCCACCCTCCACCGCGGCGTTCACGGCTTCCAGGGTGTGGGCGTCGTTGGCCCAGGCCACCACCAGCCGCTTGTGGGGGCGTTCCTGCACGGCGCGGAGCAGCTCATCGAGGGTGTTGATCCGCATGGGGGATCCTGACAAATGACGCCGGGTCTCCGGCGGGTCCGCGAGGAAGGTAGCATGTCTCCATGGCCGTTTCCGTGAGCTTCCGCACATACCTCCTGGAGCAGATGGGGCAGATCCGGCCCGTGACCTCCCGCCCCATGTTCGGCGGTCTCTGCTTCTTCGCCGACGGCCGCGCCTTCGCCCTGGCGGACGATGGCGTGCTGTACTTCAAGGTGGACGATTCGAACCGCCCGGACTTCATCGCCGCGGGCATGGGCCCCTTCCTGCCCTTCGGCGATCCGGGGAAGCCCATGGGGTACTACGAGCTGCCCGAGGACGTGCTGGAGGATCCGGAGCTGCTGGCGATCTGGATGGCCAAGGCCATCGCCGTGGCCGCCCGCGCCAAGACGAAACCCCGTTCCAATCCCAAGCGGAAGTAGCCCCCATGTCCACCATCACCATCCGTCCCGCCGCGCCGGAAGACGCCCCCATCCTCGCGGAGCTCGGCGCCCGCACCTTCCGCGAGACCTTCGAGCCGCACACCGCCGGCCCGGACCTGGAGGCCTTCCTGACGGCCGCCTACGGCGAGGCCATCCAGCGCGCCGAGCTGGCGGACCCCGCCCGGCCCGCCCGGATCCTGGAGGTCGATGGCGTGCCCGTGGGCTTCCTCCAGCTGCGCCTGGGCCACCGGGAGCCGGGCGTCCCCGGCGAGCACCCCGTCGAGCTGCAGCGCATCTACGTGCTGCGCGCGGCCCAGGGCGGGGGCCGGGGCGCGGCCCTGATGGCGGAGGCGGTGGAGATGGCCCGGGCCTGGGGGGCGGATGTCCTCTGGCTGGGCGTGTGGGAGAACAACCTCAAGGCCCTGGCTTTCTATGCCCGGACCGGCTTCCGCGAGGTGGGCGACCACGTCTTCCAGATCGGGGACCAGGTCGATCGCGACCTGATCCTGGCGCGGGACCTGACTTGAACCTGGTACTGCTGCTGCCGGAGGATCTGACGGCTCCGGATCGGGCTCGCCTCACGGGTCGACGCCTGGCCCACGTCCGCGAGGTGCACCGCGCCGCGGTGGGCGACGAGCTGGCCGTGGGCCTGCTGGGCGGGAAGATGGGCCGGGGCCGGGTGCTGCGCCTGGACGACGAGGCCCTGGACCTGGAGCTGACCCTGGATCAGGCGCCGCCGCCCAAGCTGCCGTTGACCCTGCTCATCGCCGTGCCGCGGCCCAAAGTGCTGAACCGGGTGGTGGCGGCCGCCGCCAGCCTGGGCGTGGCCCGCATCGTCCTGCTGAACGCCTGGAAGGTGGAGAAGGCCTACTGGGCCAGCCCGAGAATGAAGCCCGAGAACCTCCGCGAGCAGCTGATTCTCGGGCTCGAACAGGCCAAGGACACGGCGCTGCCGGACCTGCGCTTGGCGCGGCTCTTCCGCCCCTTTGTGGAGGATGAGCTGCCCGGCCTGCTGGCCGGCGGCACGGGCCTCATGGCCCATCCCGGCACGGGCGCGGCGGCGCCGAAGGTGCTGGCGGCCCCCGTCACCCTCGCCATCGGCCCCGAAGGCGGCTGGGTGGAGGCTGAGGTCCAGAGCCTGCTGAAGGCCGGCCTGCATCCCCTGGACCTCGGCCCCCGCATCCTCCGCACCGAGACCGCCCTGGCGGCGCTGGTGGGGAAGCTGTTCTAAGAGTGCCTAACAAAACCCCGACGGGGCCACGAGAAAGCCAGGTGGGATGCACCGCAAGGAAGGGCCCGCAGGGCAACGTGGTTCGTTGTTCAAGGGGCCTGACGCCGCGGGGCGCCCACCTGGATTTCTCCCTCCGGGCGAGGGTCGGCGGGCGTCGCGATGCCGCGTCACGCTCGTCGCGCGTAGTACCCGCTACGCGTCTCCTCACGTTCCTCGCCTCGCTCGCCCGGCGGCCCTCGCGCGGCCCCGTGGGGGTTTTGTTAGGCACTCTAACCCAGGAACAGCCGGTACGCCGGGTTGTCGCCTTCATCCACGTACTGGTAGCCAAGGCCGTCCAGGAAGGCCTGGAAGGCGGCCTGATCCTGCGGCGGCACCTGGATGCCCGCCAGGACCCGGCCGTAGTCGGCGCCGTGGTTGCGGTAGTGGAAGAGGGAGATGTTCCAGCCCCGGCTCATGCGCTCCAGGAACCGGAGGAGGGCGCCGGGGCGCTCGGGGAACTCGAAGCGGTAGAGCCGCTCGTGGGTCGCCGTGGGGGCCCGCCCGCCCACCAGATGGCGGACGTGGAGCTTGGCCATCTCGTTCTCGCTCAGGTCCTGGGCCTCCAGCCCTTCGGCCCGCAGGCGGGCCAGCAGGGGCTCGAGCTCCGAGCGGTCGGCCATCTGCAGGCCCACGAAGATGTGGGCGCGCTCGGGATCCGCCAGCCGGTAGTTGAACTCGGTGATGGCGCGGGCGCCGATGAGCTCGCAGAAGGCCTTGAAGCTGCCGGGACGTTCGGGGATGGTGACGGCGAGGATGGCCTCGCGTTTCTCGCCCAGCTCGGCCTGCTCCGCCACGAAGCGGAGGTTGTCGAAGTTGGCGTTGGCCCCGGAGAGGATGGCCACGAGGTTGCCGGTGTCGACGCCGACATTCTGGCGGGCCGCCCAGGCCTTGAGTCCCGCCAGGGCCAGGGCTCCGGCCGGCTCCAGGATGGACCGGGTCTCCTCGAAGACATCCTTGATGGCGGCGCAGATCTCATCCGTGTCCACCAGCACCATCTCGTCCACGTACTGCCGGCAGAGCTCGAAGGGCAGGGCGCCCACCTGGCTGACGGCCACGCCATCCGCGAACAGGCCCACCCGCTCCAGCCTGACGCGGTGCCCCGCCGCCAGGGAGCGGGTCATGGCATCGGCGTCCACGGGCTCCACGCCGATGATCCGGATCTCGGGCCGGAGCCGCTTGAGGTAGGCGGCGATGCCCGCGATGAGGCCGCCGCCGCCCACCGGGATGAACACGGCCCGCAGGCCCCGGGGCATCTGGCGCAGCAGCTCCAGGCCGATGGTGCCCTGGCCCGCGATCACGTCGGGGTCGTCGTAGGGATGGATGTAGACCTTGCCCTCCGCGGCCATGAGGGCCTGGGAGTGGGCGTAGGCCTCGTCGAAGGAGTCCCCGTGGAGGACCACCCGCGCTCCCAGTCGGCGCACGGCGTCCACCTTGATGCGGGGGGTGGTCACGGGCATGACGATCACCGCGTCGCAGCCCAGCTTGCGGGCCGCCAGGGCCACGCCCTGCGCGTGGTTGCCCGCCGAGGCGGCGATGACGCCCTGAGACCGCTCCGCCGGGGCGAGCTGGGCGATCTTGTTGTACGCGCCCCGGAGCTTGAAGGAGAACACCGGCTGGAGGTCCTCGCGCTTCAGCCACACGGGGCAGCCCACGCGGCTGGACAGGCGCGGCGCCGCCTCCAGGGGCGACTCGATGGCCACGTCGTAGACGAGGGCCGTGAGGATGCGCTCGAGGAGATCCTGGGGAGGCTGGACCGTGTCTGGGCTCATGGGTGCTCCGGGCAAAGAGGTCATAACAAAACCCCACGGGACCGCGCGAGGTGCGCCGGGCGAGCGAGGCGAGAAACGCGAGTCGACGCGTAGCGGGTACTACGCGCGACGAGCGTGACGCTGCATCGCGACGCCCGCCGCCCCTCGCCCGGAGGGATGAACCCAGGCAGGCGCTCCGCGGCGTCAGGGCCCTTGAACGATGTGCCGCATCGCCCTGCGGGCCCTTCCTTGCGGTGCATCCTGCCTGGGTTCATCGCGGCTCCGTCGGGTTTTGTTATGACCTCTTA
The DNA here is from genome assembly GCF_030268045.1 of Geothrix edaphica. Taxonomy (NCBI): domain Bacteria; kingdom Pseudomonadati; phylum Acidobacteriota; class Holophagae; order Holophagales; family Holophagaceae; genus Geothrix; species Geothrix edaphica. The sequence goes on along the minus strand of NZ_BSDC01000001.1, from coordinate 1,273,019 downwards.
TGAAGAACCCCCCGACCTTGCGGTGCGGGGGGCTTGGAATCGTGGATCGGATCCGGCCTATGCCCCCTCGCGCGACCAGATAATCGCGATGGCGGCGGAAATGCTGGCGGAACCGGCGTGGGACATGGGAAGCCTGTTGGAACCTCAACCTAGCACCAGACGCCAGGCGCCACAAGGCGTTTCGGGGTACTGGCCAGGATTGGACCCACTTTCATCGTTAAACGATGTATAGTGGTCCACCCCTCACCGGAGTCTTTGATGCCGCGCTTCCGTGCTTCCGCCGTGCTTCTCGTGGCCTGTGCCCTCGTGGCCCAGGACCGCGCCCCCCGCTTCGTCAGCTCGCCGGATGTGAACGGCGACCGCGTGGTGTTCACCTGGGAGGACGACCTCTGGCTCGGCTCCCTCAAGGGCGGCGCGGCCCGGCGGCTGACGACCCACCCCGGCCTGGAGACCACGGCCCGGTTCAGCCCCGACGGCAAGTGGATCGCCTTCCGGGGCCAGTACGACGGGGCCGCTGAGGTCTACGTGATTCCCGCGGAGGGCGGCGCACCGAAGCGCCTCACCTGGCGCGGAGCGGGGCAGGTCCTCGGCTGGACTCCGGACGGCAAGCAGGTGGTGTACCGGGCGGCCTACGAATACGACGTGCGCCCCATCTCCCGCCTCTACACCGTGGACCTCGAAGGTCACGAGCCCCAGGCCCTGCCGCTGAAGAAGGTCACCGAGGGCGCCTTCAACGCCGATGGCCAGCGCTTCCTGTTCAGCACCAGGGGCGACGCCGAATACTACTGGAAGCGCTACAAGGGCGGCCAGGCCCCGGACCTCTGGCTGGGCGATCTGAAGACGCAGCGCTTCGAGAAGCTCACGGACTACCCGGGCAAGAACGGGCATCCCATGTGGGCTGGCAACCAGGTGCTGTTCGTCTCCGATCGCGGCACCAACGGCATCACGAACCTGTATGCCGTGGATCCGGCCACCAAGGCCGTGGCACAGCTCACGGACCTCAAGGACTTCGACGTGCAGCAGCCCAGCACGGATGGCCGCACGGTGGTCTTCGTGCAGGGCGGCCACCTGCAGGCCCTGGACCTGGCCACGAAGGCGGTCCATCCCGTGCCCGTCACCACCGCCAGCGATGGCTGGAAGGTGGCGCCGCGTCCCGTGAACCCCAAGGACTGGATCCTCTCCATGAGCCTGACGGGCCAGACGGCGGTCTTCGAGGCCCGGGGCGAGGTCTTCCTCCTGCCCACGGACGCCACCAAGCCCGCGAAGAACCTCACGCAGACGCCGGGCGTGCGCGAGCGCATGCCGCGCTTGTCGCCGGACGGCAAGCGGGTGGCCTACTTCAGCGATGCCAGCGGCGACTACGACCTCTACGTGCAGCCCGCGGACGGCGGCGCGGCGGAGCGCATCCCCACGGGCCTGAAGACGGCCCTCTACCACCTGGAGTGGAGCCCCGACGGCACAAAGGTCCTCTTCGGCGACAAGAGCTTCGCCATCTACGTCATGGACGTGGCCACGAAGAAGCTCACCAAGATCGACGAGTTCCATGACCTGAAGAACGACCAGTTCACCTGGGAGGTGAGCGACTACGCCTGGGCGCCGGATTCCCAGTGGGTGGCCTACTCGGTGGTGGAGCCCAGCCGCAACGGCCGCATCGTCCTCTTCAACCTCGCCACGAAGCAGAAGGTGGCCCTCACGGACGGGTTCTACGACTGCGTGAACCCCACCTTCGACCAGGACGGCAGCACCCTCTACTTCCTGAGCTACAGCAACTTCCACACGAAGCTCGACCCCAGCCAGGACAACCACATCCAGTCCGCGCCGGTCCAGGTCATGGCGGTGAAGCTGAAGGCGGGCGAGGACAAGGCCTCCGCCACGTCATCGCTCTCGTCCGCCTCCGCCTTCCGCATCGATGTGGCGGGCCTGTCCGACCGCGTCGCGCCCCTGCCCGTGAAGCCCGGCAACCTGTTCCACCTCAAGGCCGGCCGCGGCCTCGTGGGCTGGGATGAGGTCGAGGGCTGGGACGACAACGTGGTGGAGGAGTTCTACGCCCCCCGCGGCGCCGACAAGTGGAAGCTGCACCTCTATGACGCCGCCGCCAAGAAGGACAAGGAGGTGGTGCTGACCGACGCCATCAGCGACTGGACCTTCGACGCCGAGGGCAGACGCCTGCTGCTCCGCAAGGGGCCGAACTTCCACGTGGGCGAGGCCGCGGCCGTGTTCACGTCCAAGGCGCTGCCCGAGAAGCTCGACCTCGACCGCATGACGATGACCGCCGATCCCAGGGCGGAGTGGAAGCAGATCTTCGAAGACACCTGGCGCTGGTACCGGGACTTCTTCTACGACACCAACATGAACGGCAACGACTGGAACGCCATCGGCGCCAAGTTCCGCGCCTGGCTGCCGGAGCTGAACTCCCGCCAGGAGCTGAACTGGCTGCTGAGCCAGATGGTGGGCGAGCTCAGCGCCAGCCACACCTACGTCTCCGGCGGCGACTTCGGCCCCGGCCGGCCCGCGCCCAGCCCGGTGTTCACGGGTGCCCTGGGTGCCGACCTCAGCGCCGAGCATGGCCTCTACCGCTTCGCCAGGGTCTACGGTCCCACGGCCTATGCCCGCGACCTCAAGGCCCCGCTGGCCGATCCCGCCCCCAAGGTGAAGGAGGGCGACTACCTCCTGGCCATCGACGGCAAGCCCGTGAAGGCTCCGGAGGCCATCGGCGCCCGCCTCCAGGTCATCAAGGGCCAGAAGGTGACGCTCACCGTGAATGCGAAGCCCACCCTGGACGGGGCCCGCACCATCGAAGTGGAACCCGTCCCCAATGACTGGACCCTGCGCTACGAGCGCTGGGTGGCTGACAACATCGCCGCCGTGGACAAGGCCTCCAACGGCCAGCTGGGCTACATGCACCTCACGGCCATGGGCGACCAGAACATTGGCCAGTTCGACAAGTACTGGCGCGCCTTCCGCTACAAGAAGGGCATCGTCATCGATGTGCGCGGCAACGGCGGCGGCTGGACCGAGTTCTTCATGATCGACAAGCTGGAGCGCAAGCAGGTGGGCTTCAACGTGCTGCGCGGCATGGGCGCCTTCCGCTACCCCGGCACCGCCAGCGACGGCCGCTACGTCTTCCTCACCAACGAGCAGAACGGCAGCGACGGCGAGGCCTTCCTCGAGCACGTGAAGGCCCGCAAGCTGGGCCCCATCGTGGGCGTGCCCAGCTGGGGCGGCCTGGTGGGCATCATCAACACCCAGTTCACCCTGGATGGCGGCCGCGTCGAGCAGAGCAACAACGGCTTCTACGGCCGGGAAGGGAAGTGGTGGGTGGAGAACCACGGCGCCGACCCCGACCTAACCGTCGAGAACGATCCCGCCAGCCTCATGCAGGGCCACGACCGCCAGCTCGAAGTGGGCATCGAGACACTGCTGAAGCAGCTGGGCGAGAACCCCACGCCTGCGCTTCCGGCGATTCCGGCTTATCCGAAGCGGTGAGTCGTTCGCACTGCAATAAGATTCACCACAAAGACACCAAGAAATGCCAGGCAGGCTGCTGATGGACGAGGAGGGACGGTGGTGGGAGAGTGGTCCCATTACTGTCCCCTTCGTTCATCGGCGTCTAAACGTAGTTTGGAAGCACCCAGAACCTGATGATCACAAACCTTCCTACATATCTCGCCATCGCAGAAGAGGCATTCGCCGAGTCTGAGAGACTTGAGATTGGTGCGCGCACTCCCAGAGAAGATGGGCAACCTGGATTTGTAATCAAATACGATCCAGAACGACGGTCTTTCAAGCAAAGTCTTGTAGCCATTGCCTTTTACGGAATGTACCTTGATGCACTGCTGTTTATTGTCGGCGGTGAACGATTAGGGAAGGCCGAGTACAAAAAGCTCGATAGAAAAAAGGTACCCTACAAAGACAGATTGATAGCTCTTGGAATCACCGATCCGAGCCTTCTGACTCTGGCTCAACACTTCCGCGATGCCAGAAATGACATGGTTCATGATGAGGCATTTGAAATCACTGAAATCCAAGGTAAACCAGTCCATACAGCTCAAAAAATCGCAAGAGAAGGTTCTGAAATCGTCACGCAAATCGCAAAGATCCTCCAATCGGCTCCCTAACCCTCCGCTCAACTCGGACCCCGCCTGCATTGCCTTCCGCTCTCTCTCAGCTTCTCGATTCCTCGGCTCCGCTCAGCACCTCGGTGCAGGCGGGGTAAGTTAGCTTCATTCACTAGACCGCAGTTCTCGAACATCGTCAGTCCCTGAATGGAGGTCACATGTTCAAGAGCACACTCCTCGCACTCTACCTGCTGGCAAACCTGTCATCGGCGGCAACGGTGGCAATAGGGCAGGAGGTAAAACGTCCAATTCAAAGGGTATTTCTTGGAAGCTTCGGCAATGAAGACTACGGCGCTTGGTTTCGTCTTCTCGTAGAAGAAGAATTAATCGCCAATGGGTTTCAAATTGTCGCAGCCACTGAAAAGCCAGATGCAACCCTCGCAGGAATCATTGTCCGGCAGACCCCGGCAGATCCCAGTGGAAGCCAATACCCCGAAGGACTGGTCCGCCTTCACCTCCCAAGCGGGAAAGTGGTTTGGAGATATCGGCCTACGGGCGGGCTTGGGAATCACACCTCTCCTCCCGAGGCCGGTCGCTTGGTGAAAGCACTAATCAAAGCCATTGATGATGGCCAAATCGCATCCGGCGATTAACTACCCTAAAGGATTTTCTATGGAACCCAACCGAGAATCTACCTCCTGGTCAGGCCCTCCTCGAAGCCAAGTAATCCTTGATGGCGAACAAATGGCCGAGGTTCTAATACAGGGGCCGACCAAAGTGATTCGCGATGTTCGTCCCAACGGAACCATAGGCGTCTGTTTCGAATCTGCGCATTGGAACGAAATCCACGATTGGCTGGATCGCAACTATCCAGGGTGCACGCATAACACGTAATCAATGTGCCGCCCAACCCTCCGCTCAACTCGGACCCCGCCTACCTTGCCTCCCGCTCTCTCTCAGTTACCCGCTTCCTCGACTCCGCTCGTTGCCTCGGCGCAGGCGTGACCGGTTAGTTTCTTTCGTTAGGCATCCCTGAAACGATCAAGTCAAGAGACGTCACCATGTCCACACGCGAAATCTCCAAGCTACTATTCACGACGGTCTATCCGCTGTACGTGCAGAAGGCCGAACGCAAGAATCGGACGAAGGAGGAGGTGGACACCATCATCTGCTGGCTGACGGGCTACAGCCGCGCGCAGCTCAACCACCACACCGCGGTCATCATTGACTTCCAACGTTTCTTTGACCAGGCCCCGGCGATCCACCCCAACAGCTCTCAAATCAAGGGTGTGGTTTGTGGCATTCGCGTCGAGGACATCCAGGACCCCATCACCCAGAAGATCAGATACCTCGACAAGCTCATTGACGAACTCGCCAAGGGCAGACCCATGGACAAGATCTTGCGCCAGTAGGCCCAACCTGATTGCAGGACAGGCCCCATCACGGTGCCTGACCCTTTGCCCCATTCACAGCCGCCTGCACTGCCTTCACGACCGATCCCATGCCGATGACGAATCTCCAGGACCGCATCACCACCAGCTTCCAGGCCCAGGGCCTGATGACGACCCTCGGGGCGGAGTTGGCCCTGGTGTCGGAGGGCGAGGTGCACATCGCGCTGCCCTTCTCCGAGCGGCTGTCCCAGCAGCATGGCTACCTCCATGCGGGGGCGATCACCAGCATCCTCGACAGCGCCTGCGGGTACGCGGCGCTGACGAAGGCATCGCCGGGCTGCGATGTGGTCACCGCCGAGTTCAAGATCAACCTGCTGCGGCCCGCCCTCGGCGACCGCTTCCTGGCCATCGGGCGAGTCCAGAACGCGGGTCGCTCCCTCACGGTCTGCACGGGCGAGGTCCAGGCCTTCTCCGGGACCGGGGGCACCCCGAAGGTCGTCGCGCTCATGCAGGCCACCATCGCCACCATCCGCCCGTGACGCCGCCACCCATGCCCCTCGACTACCAGCACCTGACGGATGCCCAACGGCAGACCTGCCCCCTCTGCGGTGGGCCGAACGGGTGCGTGCCTTCCGCTTGCGGCCGCACGGATGTGCCCTGCTGGTGCACCACCGTCATCTTCAACCCGGCCTCGCTGGCCCTGATCCCGGACGAGCTCCGGAACGTGGTCTGCCTCTGCCGCCGCTGTGCCGAAGCGCCTCCGACCGAGGGCCGGGGCTGAGGCGGAAGGCCCAGATCAACCGCTGCCGGGATCAGAATCCCACCGAATACGCTCCATCCCGCATGAGCGGCACGGTGGTGCCATCCCCCATCTGAAGGTCCACGCTCACCACCTTCACGTCCGGCTGGGTCTCGGGGACGTAGACGCGGTCGATGTGGATGACGGCATCGTGGCTGGAGAACTGGGCGGGGCCCACCTGGCCGCCGAAGTGGTCGCTGCGGCCGAAGGCGAGGTGGAGGCCCAGCTTCTCGTCCAGGAGGATCTCGCCGATGGGCTTCACGCCGAAGGCCGCCAGCACACCCAGGCCCAGCTCGGCCAGGTTGCCGTAGGCGGGTTCCCGGGCCAGCAGGGCCGCTTCCTCGCGGGACCTGGGGCCTTCGCTGATCACCTCCTCCGCCTTGTTCTGGGCGAAGCGGTAGCGCACGATCTCGGGGCCGAACTGCACGGGCATGATGCCCGCCGTGCGGCTGGGATCACCGTCGCGCTCGCCCTCGTAGGGCACGATGTAGGCCTCGCCCGAGGGCAGGTTGCCCGCCACGCCGGGCTTGGGCAGCAGGCCGCCGGAGGCATGGCCCGTGCGGTGGCGCAGGTCCAGGTGCAGCTCGCAGGCACCGGACGGTGTATCGAAGTGGAAGTCCGCGCCTTCGGCCCGGTCCAGCAGGTCCTTCAGCAGCTCCACGCGGCGGTTCACCTCGGCGTAGTCCAGGCGCAGGGCGGGGATCATGTCCTCGCGGAAGCCGGGCATGGTGGCGGCACGGATGGGGTGGGTCTTCGCCGCCAGCTTGAGGGGCGCCGTGGCCGAGAATTTCGTCAGCGCGATGAGGATGGGGTGGCCGGCGTAGAGGTCCGCGAAGCTCACGGAGGCCGCGGGATCCAGGGCGTTCACGGAGGGCAGGGGGCCGCCGGTGTGGAGCCAGGCCCGCTCCGGCAGGTCACCGTTGTTGGTGTGCACGTTGGGATAGACCACCAGGTGCGTCTCCAGCCCCAGCTCGGCGCGGTGGGTGTTCAGCTCTGCGGTCCAGGCGGCGGCGATGGCGCGCCGGGCGGCCCAGTTCGCGTCATCGGGCACCTTGGCATCGGGCAGGTCCACCAGGATGGCCAGGGCCCTCTCGCCCGCCCGGGGCTGGAACACCCGCCGCACCAGCGCCACCAGTTCAGGTCCCGTCAAGGCTTCGCTCATGCCATCCTCCGCCTGCGAGGATGCCACAGGGCGGCGGGGCTGGCATCCTGGAGGGATGGCGAAGAAGAAGCGCGGGTGGGGCGGACGGATCCTGGTGGTCCTGACTTGGCTGGTGGGCCTGTTCCTGGGGCTCAGCCTGGTGCTGGTGCTGGTGTTCCGCTGGGTGCCCGTGCCCGTATCGGCCCTCATGCTGCAGCGCCGGGTGGAATCCTGGTCCAGTGACAAGCCCTACACCTCGCGCCACCGTTGGGTGCCCCTGGAGGACATCTCCCCCAGCCTGGGGGCGGCGGTGATCGCGGCGGAGGACCAGAACTTCCCGGACCACTTCGGCTTCGACTGGCAGGCCATCGAGAAGGCCATCCAGCACAACGAGCACAGCCGCCGGAAGCGCGGGGCCTCCACGGTGTCCCAGCAGACGGCCAAGAACCTCTTCCTCTGGAACACCCGCTCCTGGGTGCGGAAGGGCGCCGAGGCCTGGTTCACGCTGATGATCGAGGTGGGCTGGTCGAAGAAGCGGATCCTGGAGGTCTACCTGAACATCGTGGAATTCGGGGAGGGTGTCTACGGCGCCGAGGCGGCGGCCCGCACCTACTTCGGCAAGCCCGCCAAGCGCCTCACGCCGGGCGAGGCGGCGCTGCTGGCCGCCGTGCTGCCCAACCCCCGCAAGTTCCGCGCGAACGCCCCCAGCGACTACATCCGGGGCCGCCAGGCCTGGATCCTGGGCCAGATGCGCCAGCTGGGCGGCGAGCAGCTGGTGAAGGAGATGGAGGCGAAGGTCTTCTAGCTGCGCCCTAGTGCCAGATCAGGTCCCCTTCGCGAGGGCTGTGGCGCAGGTCCGCGGCGCCGGCCTGGACGCAGAGGGCCGGGCCCTGGTCGAAGCGCTGGGCCAGGCCCGCGGGGAGGCCGGGCCGGGCCGCCACGCCCACCCAGCCGTCGCGGCCGGAGCGCTTGGCGGCGTAGAGACAGCGGTCCGCCACGCGCACCTGGTCCTCCCAGGAGGCGGCCTCCAGGTGATCCGACTGGAAGGGAAAGAGCGAGAAGCCGATGGAGCAGGTGATGGTCACGGGCTGCCCGAGGCCCAGGTCGAAGGGATGCTCGCGGATGGCCTGGTGGAGGCGGGCCACCACCGTGGCAGCGCCGTCCAGGTCGGAGGTGTGGCCCACGAACAGGATCTCCTCGCCGCCCCACCGGATGAGGAAGTCGGACTCGCGGGCTTCCCGCCGGAGGATGTCCGACACCTGCTTCAGGGCCAGATCGCCCGCAGCATGGCTCCAGGTGTCGTTCACGCGCTTGAAGTGGTCGAGATCGATCATGGCGAAGACGAGGCAGGCCTCGCTGGGGTGGTGGTCCGTGGCTAGGTGGTCGCGCTGGGCGCGCAGGACCAGGGCGACGACCGGGGGCAGCTCCTCCTCGAGGTAGCGCCGGTTCCGCAGGCCCGTGAGCGGGTCCGTGGTGGAGATGGTCGCGAGGGCCAGGTTGCTCAGCTCCAGGGCCTCGGTGCGCTGGTAGACGAGGACCTTCAGTTCCTCGTTCCGCTTCTCCAGGAGGCGCAGCCGCCAGCGGAAGACGCCCGTACCCGCGCACACGGCCAGGCCGGCCCAGACGGGCCAGGCCCACCAGCGCAGCCACCACGGGTGCAGGACGCGGAAGGTGGCCGAGGCGATGGGCCCGGCGCCGCCATCCTCGATGAGGGCACGAACCTCCAGGCGGTAGGTCCCCGGGGAGAGGGCCGAGTAGCGTAGGTCGCGGGTGCCGACCTCCACCCAGTCGTCATCCAGGCCGCCCAAGCGGGACTGGAAGCGGATCCTGCCCTCGTGCTCGAAGGTGAGGGATGTGAACTGGGCGGTGAGGGTCCGGTCGCCGTAGGGCACGGCGCCCAGGTTCGCCGAGCCGGTGAAGGGGTGCTCCCACTGGCGGGACCCCAGGCGGATGGAGACGAAGCGGGTCTCCGGCAGGCGCTGGGCCCGCGGGCCCTGCTCGGGGCGGTGGTGGAGGAGGCCCGCCGTGGAGCCGAACCAGACGCCGCCATCCCCATCCACCCAGGTGGAGAAGGGATTGCAGTCGGTACTGGTGAGGCCATCTTCCCGCCGGAAGAGCCGGTGCTCCTGGCCAGCCACCCACTGGACGCCCCGGGGACCGCCCACCCACAGGCGCCCCGCCGCATCCGCCGCCAGGCTGTAGACCGAATCGCTGGCCAGGCCGTCCCGGCGGGTCCAGTGGCGCACGACCTTGGGCGCGTCGCCCCGCAGGTCCACCAGCGTGAGGCCCAGGGGCTCCCGGTAGGCCAGCCAGGCGGTGCCGTCCGGAAGGGGGGCCAGGGCCGCGAGCGGAGCGGGATGGAGGCCGATCTCCTGGCCCCAGAGCCGCCAGCGGCCCTGGTTCAGGCGGGCCAGACCCCGTTCCGTGGCGGCCCAGAGCCGGCCCCGGCCATCCTCGTGCAGGGCCGTGATGGCCTCCCTGGCGGCGGGACCGGGCAGCTCCGCCCGGTGGAACTCGGGGCGGCCGCCGGGATCCGAGACCCGCCAGAGCCCCTCGCGGGTGGTGCCCACCCACAGGTCGCCCGTGCGGTCGAAGGTCAGCACCACGGGCACCGCCAAGCTCCGGGAGGGCGGCAGGGGGATGCGCGTCAGCCGGCCGCGGTCGGGGCTGATGCGGATGAGGAACGGATGCTCACCGGCGCCCCAGATGGAGCCGTCGGGCCCCTCTTTGAGGGTGTAGAGCACCAGTCCCGCGGCGGCGGGGAAGGGCGCCAGGCCCCGGGGATCCAGACAGGCGAGCCCGCCGCTGGTGCCGGCCCACAGCACGCCGGAATGATCCCGCAGCAGGCCCCAGATGCTGTCCGCAGGCAGGCCGTCCAGCCGCGTGAAGTTCTCCCAGGCCCCGTCGCCCTGGAGCCGGTGCAGGCCCAGGCTGGCCACCCAGAGGTTGCCGGAGCGGTCCACGAAGGCCTGGTTGGCCCAGCCCGCGGGCAGCCCACGGCGCTCGTCCAGGAGCCGCCAGGACCGGTCCGTGAGGTGGAGCAGCCCCTTGGCCGTGGGGACGAACACGCCGGCGTCGCCGTCCGCAGCGAGGGATTCCTCGTAGACGCTCACGGCCACGGAGGGGAGGCCCAGGGCGGGCACGCTCAGCCGCGCGCCCCCGGGCGCGAGCACGCGGAGCTGGCTGGGCGTGCGCACCCACAGGGCGCCGGAGCGGAGTGCGAGCAGGGCCTTCACAGGCTCCGTCGGCACGCCCTCCCGGGTGGCCCAGGTGCGCCAGGATCCGTTCCCGTCCTGGTGGTGGAGGGCGGCGTTGCCCCCCACCCAGAGACCATCGCCGTCCGGGGCCAGGGCGTAGGCCGGACCGCCGGGCCAGCCGTGGACGGCCGTGAAATGCGGACCGCCGTCGGGGCTCATGAAGAGACCGGATTCGGCCGCGACCCAGAGGCGGCCCCGGACGTCCCGGAAGAGGCGGTGGATCTGCGCCGAGCCGAGGGGATCGCCGGCCTCCAGGGTCCGCGCCCGTCCGTCCTTCAGCAGGCAGAGGCCCGCCCGGGTGCCGATCCACAGGCTGCCGTCATCGTTGGGCCAGAAGGACCGGACCCAGGCGGAGGGCAGGCCCTCCGGCAGACTCCACAGCCGGAAGCCCGTGCCGTCGAAGCGGTAGGCACCACCCTCGGTGCCGATCCACATGAAGCCCTCGGCATCCTGCGCCAGCGTGGTGATGCTGGTGTGCTCCAGGCCTTCGGAGGGCCCGTAGCTCCGGAAGACCATGCGCCCGGAGCCGGGGATGCCCGCAGCACTGCCCCCCTGCCCGAGGCAGGCCATCAGGAGGAACAGGAAGAGGCGGAAGAGGGAGCGCATGGGCCGGTCAGATTCCATCCTATCGGATGTTCGACCTCGGATCTTTCCTATTGGATCGGAGGACGGGGATTCTTCCATGGGGCTGACAAGATGAGGGACCTGGATCACGGATTCCCGACCTGCGGGGTTTCTGCGCGGGAGCGCGGTATAGAATGGGCCAACTTCCAGGAGGATCCCATGAAGCCCCCCGTTCGCGTGGCCGTCACCGGCGCTGCCGGTCAGATCGGATACAGCCTGCTCTTCCGCATCGCCAGCGGCGCGATGCTGGGCGAAGACCAGCCTGTGATCCTCCAGCTGCTGGAGATCACGCCGGCCCTGAAGGCGCTGAACGGCGTGGTGATGGAGCTCAAGGACTGTGCCTTCCCGCTGCTGGCGGGCGTGGTCACCTCCGACGATCCCAAGGTGGCCTTCAAGGATGCGGACTACGCCCTGCTGGTGGGCGCCCTGCCGCGCAAGGCCGGCATGGAGCGCAGCGACCTGCTGAATGCCAACGGCGGCATCTTCAAGCCCCAGGGCGAGGCCCTGAGCGAAGTGGCCAGCCGCAACGTGAAGGTGCTCGTGGTGGGCAACCCCGCCAACACCAACGCCCTGATCGCGCTGTCCAACGCGCCCAAGCTGAAGCCCAGCCAGTTCCACGCCATGGTGCGCCTGGACCACAACCGCGCCATCTCCCAGCTGGCCGAGAAGACCGGCAAGCCCGTCACCGCCATCCAGAAGATGACCATCTGGGGCAACCACAGCACCACCCAGTTCCCCGACCTCTACCACGCCACCGTGGACGGCAAGAACGCCTACGAGCTGGTGAATGACCACGCCTGGTACGAGACCACCTTCATCCCCACCGTGGCCAAGCGCGGCGCCGCCATCATCGAGGCCCGTGGGCTCAGCAGCGCCGCCAGCGCCGCCAATGCCGCCATCGCCCACATGCGCTCCTGGGCGCTCGGCACCGCCGAGGGCGACTGGACCAGCATGGCCTTCCCTTCTGACGGCAGCTACGGCGTGCCCGAGGGTCTGGTCTACGGCTTCCCCGTCACCGTGAAGAACGGCCAGGTGGAGATCGTGAAGGGCCTGGAGATCAACGCCTTCAGCCGCGCCAAGATGGACGCCACCGCCAAGGAGCTCGAAGAAGAGCGCCAGGCAGTGAAGGACCTGGGCCTGGTCAAGTAGAAAGCCCGGTTACCGGAAACCATTACCAGAAGCGCAGGGGGAGCGATCCCCCTGCGCTTTTTTACAATGGCAGGCCGCCCCCCCGGAACCTATCCTTGGCCTGAGCCGGAGGTGGACCATGATCGAACAGGTCGAACGGCGCAAGAAGGCCTGGAGCCGGATCGTCGGGGTGGAGCGTCGGGCCGCGCCCCTGCACGACCTGGCCGGACGTCCGTTGCCGGATCCGACCAGGCTGGAAGACGAGGAATTCGCCGCCACGCAGGCCGAACTCGCCGCGGCGAAGAAGAAGGCCTCCGAGCATCATGATCGGTGGAGCAATCCCGACCTGTTCGACTGACCGGTGCGTGTCTTGACAGGTAGGGAGGCGATGGGGGAAAGTGGCGGGGCCTTGAGGCTCCTGCATGTCCCGAGTCGCATTCACAACTAACCTCCAGCGCCATGTGGCGTGCCCGCCCTGCACGGTGACGGGCGCCACGGTGCAGGAGAGCCTGGAGGCGGCCTTCGCCCTCTATCCCAGGCTACGGGGCTACGTGCTGGACGAGCACGGCGCCCTGAGGTTCCACATGGCCGTCTTCGTCGACGGCGTCCCCATCGCCGATCGCCGGGGGCTCAGCGACCCCGTGTCCGCCGCCAGCGAGATCTACGTCATGCAGGCCCTGTCCGGAGGTTGATGATGTCCGACCAGCTGCTCGTCTCCACCCGCAAGGGGCTCTTCTCCGCCCGCCGCACGGCCCGGGGCGTCTGGGACCTCGACTCGGTGTCCTTTCTGGGGGACAACGTCTCCCTCGCAATGCAGGATCCCCGCGACGGCGCCTGGTACGCGGCCCTGGACCACGGCCACTTCGGGGCCAAGCTGCACCGCTCCCGCGACCGCGGCGCCACCTGGGAGGAGATCGGCGTGCCCGCCTATCCCACGCCGCCCGAGGGGCATGTGGAGAAGGACTTTCTCGGGCGCGAGATCCCGTGGCGCCTGATGCGCTTCTGGTGCCTGACGCCGGGCCTCGCCTCGCAGCCGGGCCTGCTCTGGGCTGGCACCCTGCCGGGTGGCCTCTTCTGGAGCGAGGACAGCGGCGCCACCTGGACCATGGTGGAAGCCCTCTGGAACATGCCGGAACGCCGCAAGTGGGCCGGCGGCGGCGCCGATGTCCCCGGCATCCATTCCATCTGCGTGGATCCTCGCGACGGCAACCGCGTGGTGGTGGCCGTCTCCAGCGGCGGCGTGTGGCACACCACGGATTGCGGGCAGACCTGGACCGCCCACACCAAGGGCATGCGGGCCGATTACGCGCCACCGGAGCTGGTGGAGGCGCCGGAATCGCAGGATCCCCACCGCATGGTGCAGTGCCCTGCGGCGCCGGACGTCTGGTGGATCCAGCATCACAACGGCATCTTCCGCAGCACCGACGATGCCATGACCTGGAGGGAGATCACCGATGTGAAGCCCTCGGTCTTCGGCTTCCCCGTGGTGGTGCATCCGAAGGATCCGGACACGGCCTGGTTCGTGCCGGCCATCAAGGACGAGCGCCGCATTCCCGCGGAAGGACGGGTGGTGGTGAACCGCACCCGCGACGGCGGCCGCACCTTCGAGACCCTGCACAAGGGGCTGCCGCAAGCCTGGGCCTATGACCTGGTCTACCGCCACGCGCTGGATCTCGACGCCTCCGGCGAGCGCCTGGCCTTCGGTTCCACCACGGGCTCCGTGTGGATCAGCGAGAACGCCGGCGACGACTGGACCACCCTCGCCGAGCACCTTCCTCCGGTGCATGCCGTGCTCTTCGTGTAGAGGCCGGTTAGCATGGGGATTCGGTGCGGCGGACCCGCCGCCCCTGCCAAGAGTCTGGAGAATCCATGGCCCGTACGGTTCGCACCCTGGCTGCCCTGCTGTTCGGCGGCACTCTACTGATGGCGCAGCTGCCCAATCCCCTGGGCCTGCCCGATCCCCTGGGCCTCTCCAAGAAGCCCGCGCCAGCGCCGGCGCCGCGGCAGGAGGGCCGCCGTGTGGAACCCAGGCGCGGCAATCGAGGCAAGCACAAGGGCCAGGAGAAGCACCAGGAGAAGCGCGAGGAGAAGCGCGAGGGCAAGGGCCACGGCAAGCACTAGGAGCAGGGGCCGGATGGGCTCGCGCGGAGAGCGCGTGGTCCCGCCTCTGGCCGCGGATCCGACATGAGCGGTGTGCGGATCATCTTCCAGGGGGACCGGCTGTGGCTCTCCTCCGCGCCGGCGCTGCCGGAAGTGGAGGCGGAGCTCCGCCTGCGCCTGCCGGAGGGGCACCTGGCGCTGAAGGTGGCTGAGGACCACCCGCTGCCCGAAGGGGTGGAGGCGCTGAGCCTGCGCGAGGCCTTCCCTCGCATGGACCCGGAGGACTGGGCCCGGGCGGGTCGCGCCTACCAGTGGCTGGAGTGGGCGGCGGCGCATCGCTTCTGCGGCACCTGCGCCACGGCCCTGGAGCCCTGCGAGGGGCCCGAGGCAGGACATGGCCGCCGCTGCCCGGCCTGCGGGCGGACGGTGTTCCCCTCGAATGCCATGGCCATCATCGTACTCATTCAGCGCGGGGAGGGCCCGGACCGGGATCTGGCCCTGGCGCGCTCGCCCCACTTCAAGCCCGGTGTGTACAGTGCCATCGCGGGCTTCACGGAGCCCGGGGAATCCCTGGAGCAGGCCGTCCACCGGGAGGTGGCCGAGGAGCTGGGCATCCGCGTCCACCGCCTGCGCTACTTCGGCAGCCAGCCCTGGCCCTTCCCCAATGGCCTCATGGTGGCCTTCGTGGCCGACCATCTGGATGGCGACCTGCGGCCCGATCCCGGAGAGATCGAAGACGCCCGCTGGTTCCGCCTCGACGCCCTGCCGCAGCTGCCCAGCGCCCTCAGCATCGCCAGGTGGATGCTGGATGCGGCTGTGGCAGAAGGTGCGGTCGGGCGGCTTCCGGGGGCTTGAAGAAATGTAGATAAGCGGAGGAAAGCGGAAGGGCCGAGGAGAGCGGAGGAAATTCTTATCTTCCTCCGCTCTCCTCCGTTCCTCTGCTGTCCTCCGCTTACATCAGCCCTTCTTCTTGATGTTCTAGCTGCATCCCGTGGTCGCCCCGCAGGTCTGGCACTTCATGCAGGCGCCGTTGCGGACGAGGGTGAGGTGGCCGCACTCGGGGCAGGGGTCGCCGGTGTAGCCCTTCTCGCGGGCGACCTGGGCGGCGCTGACGGCGGTCCGGGCGCCGACGGTGACGGGTTGCAGCACGGGCTGGAGTTCCTGCTCGTGGGCGGCAGCGCCGGCGGCGGCACCGGCCTCGGGGAAGGGCAGGGGCGTGCCTGTGGGCAGGCTGGGCAGGTTGGCGAGGCCGGGGGCCTGGCTGCCGGGACGCAGGCCCGTGGTGGCGCTCACGATCTGATCGGCTTCCACATGGGCCAGGTCGTAGCGGCCCAGGTAGCTGATGGCCAGCTCCCGGAACACGAAGTCGATGAGGCTGGTGCTCAGCTTGATGGTGTCGCTGCCGGAGACCATGCCGCCGGGCTCGAAGCGGGTGAACAGGAAGGCATCGCAGAACTCTTCCAGGGGCACGCCGTGCTGGAGGCCCATGCTCACGGCGATGGCGAAGCAGTTGAGCACGGCGCGGAAGGCGGCACCCTCCTTGTGGATGTCGAGGAAGATCTCGCCGAGGCTGCCGTCCTCGTATTCGCCCGTGCGGAGGTAGAGCTTGGTGCCGCCGATGGTGGCCGCCTGGGTGTAGCCGCCGCGCCGGTTGGGCAGGCGCCGGCGATAGGTCCGCACGAGCTGCTGCGTGAGGGCCTGGGCCAGCACGGGGGTCTTCTCGGCGTGGGTGGCCTGGTCGTCCATCAGCGTATCGGCGCCGTCCAGCAGATCGAGGCTGGTGGACATGGCCTGGCTCATCTTGGAGCCGTCGCGGTAGAGCGCCACGGCCTTGAGCATGAGCTGCCAGCTGGCCTCGTAGATGCGGCCGATCTCCTCCACGGTGGCTTCCGCGGGCAGGTTGATGGTCTTGCTGATGGCGCCGCTGAGGAAGGGCTGGGCGGCGCCCATCATGCGCAGGTGGCCCAGGGGGGCGATGTAGCGGCGGCCCGTGCGGCCGCAGCGGTTGGCGCAGTCGAAGATGGGCAGGTGCTCGTCCTTGAGGTGGGGCGCGCCCTCCACGGTCATGGTGCCGCTCAGGGCCAGGAGGAAGGTCTCCACCTGCTCGGCGCTGAAGTCCTTCTTCAGGCGCTCGACATCCATGGCGTAGGCGGGATCGAAGGCCGTGGGGAGCTTCTGTTCCACGGCGGCGATCTCCTCCTCGGCCCAGCCTGCGCCCTTCAGCATGCTGCGCGTGATGCCGGGGGTCTCGTCGGTGATCTGGAGCCAGCCCACCACGTGGCGCTCGATCTCCTGGATCTGGGTGGGCGCGTAGCCCAGGCGGGCCAGGGCCTCGGGGATGGCGCGGTTCACCAGCTTGAAGTAGCCGCCGCCGGCCAGCTTCTTGAACTTCACCAGGGCGAAGTCGGGCTCGACGCCGGTGGTGTCGCAATCCATGAGGAGGCCGATGGTGCCCGTGGGCGCCAGCACCGTCACCTGGGCGTTGCGGTAGCCCCACTGCTCGCCGTAGGTGAGGGCGGTGTCCCAGCTCTCGCGGGCAGCCTCGACGATGCGCTTGGGCACGCCCGTGCCGGTGAGGCCCTGGGGGCGGATGGAGAGCTGCTCGTACTCGGAGCCCGGCGCGTGGTAGGCGGCGCGGCGGTGGTTGCGGATGACGCGCAGCATGTGGGCGGCGTTCTTCTCGTAGCTGGGGAACGGCCCCAGCTCGCGGGCCATCTCGGCGCTGGCGGCATAGGCATCGCCCGTGAGGATGGCGGTCAGGGCCGCGCACCACTGAGTGCCCTCGGGGCTGTCGTAGGGGATGCCCATGCGCATGAGCATGGCGCCCAGGTTGGCGTAGCCGAGGCCCAGGGTGCGGAAGTCGTAGCTGCGCTGCGCGATGGCTTCGCTGGGGAACTGGGCCATGAGCACGCTGATCTCGAGGACCACGGTCCAGAGGCGGATGGCGTGGCGGTAGCCCACCAGGTCGAAGCCGCCGTCATCGGTGAGGAAGGTGCACAGGTTCAGGGATGCCAGGTTGCAGGCGGTGTCGTCCAGGAACATGTACTCGGAGCAGGGGTTGCTCGCGTTGATGAGGCCATCCTCGGGGCAGGTGTGCCAGTCGTTGATGGTGGTGTTGAACTGGATGCCGGGATCGGCGCAGGCCCAGGCGGCGCGGTTCACCTTCTCCCAGAGATCCTTGGCGCGCAGCTTCTTGCTGGTCTTGCCGTCGATGCGGCGCTTCAGCTCCCAGTCGCCGTCGATCTCCATGGCGCGCATGAAGGCATCGGGCACGCGCACGGAGTTGTTGGAGTTCATGCCGCCCACGGTGAGGTAGCCCTCGCCGTCCCAGGAGGTGTCGTAGCCCGCGAGATCCCGGGCGAAATCGCCATCGGCCAGGCGGCCCAGGCACTGGGTGAGGAAGGCCGTGGGCACGCCCTCCCGCTTGGCGCGGGCCAGAGCCTTGCGGAGGGCCTCGTTGGTCGCGGGATCGGCGTCCTTGCTGGTGGAGCCTTCCACGGTCTGGCAGACGGCATCCCAGTGGCGGCGCAGCATGGCGCTGCCGGCGGCCAGCATGGCGACCTTGCGCTCCTCGGTCACCTTCCAGTCGATGAAGGCCTCGATGTCGGGGTGGTCGAGATCAAGGCAGACCATCTTGGCGGCCCGGCGGGTGGTGCCGCCACTCTTGATGGCGCCCGCGGCGCGGTCGCCCACGGCCAGGAAGCTCATGAGACCCGAGCTGCGGCCGCCGCCGGAGAGGGGCTCCTCAGAGCCGCGCACCCTGGAGAAGTTGGTGCCGGTGCCGGAGCCGTACTTGAAGATGCGGGCCTCGCGGGTCCACAGGTCCATGATGCCGCCCTCGTTCACGAGGTCGTCGGCCACGCTCTGGATGAAGCAGGCATGGGGCTGGGGGCGCTCGTAGGCGGAGGTGGACTTCATCATCTCGCCGGTCTTCGGATCCACGTAGCTGTGGCCCTGGGCCGGTCCGGAGATGCCGTAGGCGAAGTGCAGGCCCGTGTTGAACCACTGGGGCGAGTTGGGCGCGCACATCTGGTCGGTGAGCATGTAGGTGAGCTCGTCGTAGAAGGCCTGGCCGTCGTCCGTGGTGTCGAAGTAGCCATGGGTCTCGCCCCAGTGGCGCCAGCAGCCCGCCAGGCGGTGGAACACCTGCCGCGCGTCCTTCTCTCCGCCGTTCTGGGCGTCGATGCCCTTCCGGCGGAAGTACTTCTGGGCCAGGATGTCCACGGCCACCTGGGACCAGGCCTCCGGCACCATCACGTCTTTGGCCTCGAAGACCACGGTGCCATCGAGCTTGGAGATCCGGCTCGTCCGAGGGACGAAGCGGAAACCTTCCAGGGGGTCGTGACCTGCCTTGGTGAAATGGCGGGCGATCTTCATGGGGGCTGTCCTGGGTAGGGGGGGGTGGAGAAGGGCGTTCAAACAGGCAAGGCGCGACCGGCAAGGCGCACGAAGCTCTCCCTTACAGGAAGGGCGCTTGATGGGAAACCTCTAGGGGTTGTGCCGGGAGAAAAGGATGGCCCCAACATGTAGGGGTGTCAAGGGCCCAGCACCGGATTTTTCCAGCAATTAAAAACCTCCATGAAATCCGTCACTTCGAGGGCCGGCGCGCCTCCCCGGGGCCCCCTTCCGCTGGCGCGACCTACCTCTTCCGGACTACCCTGTACCCAAGCCGGGCCCCATGCATCGGGGTGCGATGAACCGGGTCAGATCGGAAGAAGCAGCCCTAAGTCGTTCCCCCGAGTGCCGTGGTAAGCCCGGCCCTTTTGCGCCAAAGGCGCAAAAGGGCCGGGCTTACCATCGCGCAGGCTACGCCTGAGCGAATCGGCACTGGCATATGCTCCCAGTGGGTCCCCGCTCCGCAGAACCCCCCAGGCTCTGCTCCGAGACCCACTTAGGTCGCGCACATGGCCAGCCCGGCCTTCGGTTCCGGCAATCGCAAGGGTATTGAAAAAAAGGTGGCTTAGCTCTTGTTTGTTCTTATCTCGGATTCCGAGCCGGCGCGACACACCGTGTACAGCGGACACCCCGCGCAGGTGCTGCGTTTCCGCACGCCGGGGCAGTCACCCAGGATGCCCAGGTGGCTGAGGGCGAAGTCGTAGCGCAGGGGGTCGGCGGGGTCCAGGAGGCGCAGGGCCTCGGTGATCTCCCGGGCCATCTTGCCGTCCGGTGTGGCCCGGCGGCTGAGGCCGATGAAGCGGGAGACGCGGGCCACGTGGGTGTCGAGGGGGATGATGAGCTGATCCACGGGGTAGCGGGTCCAGAGGCCCAGGTCGGGCCAACTTGGGCGTGCCATCCAGCGCAGGAACATGCGCCAGCGCTTGCAGGCGGCGCCTTCGCGGGGATCAGGTAGGGAGAAGCGGGAGCCGTACGAGGCCGGGAGCTCCGCCCGCAGGCGCTGGACCAGCCGCGAGAGCGCGGCATCGGAATCTCCGTCGGGGCCGGGCAGGAGGTGGGCTTCGAGGCCCGCCCTGCTTTCCCCGTCCAGCCGCCTCCAGGCCAGGAGCCAGGCCGCAAGATCATCGGCCGTGTGGAACCGCCAGGCCCAGTTGCCCAGGGCCTGGGCCAGGTGCTGCTGGATGGCGGATTCGGAGCGCTCCCGCAGCCAGTCGGCAGGGTGGGCGCCAAGCGGGGCCAGGGCGCCGCGGACGGCCCGGATCATGGGATCCACCCGACCATAGGCGAGGTGGGCCGCCACGAACGCGGCCACCTCCCGGTCCAGGGGCGACTCATAGGCCAATGGCACGGAGAGGGGATCCTTCGCCAGCGCCCCGGCCGTGTCGTACCGGACGCAAAGGCTGTCCAGGCGGGCCTTCAGGGTGGCGGCGGAGGTTCCCATGGGGCCCAGTGTCCCAGGCGGGGTGGGGGTGGCGGCAAAAAACCGCACCACGTGTCTAAAATCACTATGTAAGCAAAGGTGTTGCCGTTATTCTGGTCAGCGGTGGCCCGTGGCCCCAATGGGAGTAGCAACCGCACATGATGAACCTGCGTGGCCTTGGAAACCTGGCGAAGATCCTGGAAGAAGCAGCAAAGCCCGATTCCGTATTGCGTGAAGACCGCGAGAAGCCCAAGCCCAAGGTTCTCAAGAAGGGTGAGAAGGCCGGGAACACCCGGACCATCGATCCCAAGCGGAAGGTCTGGTACGAGAAGCGCCTGAAGGAGGTCACGGCCAAGGCTGCCGCCTCCGAGAATGCCGCCTCCGGCCCCGTCAGCGCCCCGCTGGTGCCCGCCGCGCCGGCCCTGGCCAAGAGCGTGGCCTCCAAGGTGGGCGGCTCCCTGCTGCAGACCCTGGCCGCCGCCAAGGATGCCAAGCCCAAGGTCGAGGGGCAGAAGCGCTCCGAAGCCTGGCGCCGCAAGCCCGGCGAATCGATCTTCTAGCGAACGGCTTCCTTTCAATCAGGCCCCGGCGGAAACCGGGGCCTGGATTTTGTACTTCCGGCCGATCCAGGTGGCGGCGAGGGGGCGCTCGAAGCGCCCGTTCCGGAGGTCCCCCAGGGTGAGGAGGGCCAGGTCGAGGACCGGGGTGCCGCCGCCCAGGGTGCCGTCGGCCAGGCGGGCCTCGAGGTCGGTGCGGACGAAGGCGCGGAGGCCCCCGGGCAGGCGGGCGAGCACATCCTGGGAGTCCTGCAGGCCCAGGCCGAGGCGCTCGGAGAGCTGACGCACGCCCCGCAGCATGCCGTCGATGGCGCAGCCTGACGGGTTGGAGGCCAGGGTGGGCTCCGCGATGGCCAGGATGCGATCCTCCAGGAGGGTCCAGGATCCGCGGTACTCGACCCCCTTGTGGCGCCACCGGCCGAGCAGGGCATCCACCTCCGGAGCGAGGCGACCGGCTTCCACGGGCCGGTCAAAGGCCACGAGCCAGAGCCGGGCGTCATCAGGCAGGGCGGCGAAGGCAGTCAGGGGGGCGGACTCGGGCATGGCGGACTCCAATTGTCAGGACAGTCTATGGGATGCCGGGGCCTCCAGCGTCATGCCGAGGACGGGTTTCCGTGACGAAAGTTCCGCCAAGTCTCGCGTAAGGTGGAGGGTGATGCGAGATACGGCGATCCTGCTCCTGAACCTCGGCGGTCCGGTGAACCTGGACCAGGTCGAACCCTTCCTTGCGGCACTGTTCGGCGATCGGGACCTGATCCGGCTGCCGGGTCCGGCTTGGCTGCAGCCCCCCTTCGCCCGTCTCATCGCGCGCCTTCGGGCTCCCGGGGCAAAGGGCCGCTACGCGCAGATCGGCGGCGGGTCGCCCCTGCTCCGCGAGAGTGCCTTCCAGGCCGCGGCGCTGCGGGCCTCTCTGCGGGCCGCCGGGCGTCTCGAACCCGTGAAGCTCTGCTTCCGGTACGCTGCGCCCCGGGCCGAAGGCCTGCTGAAGGCCCTGAAGCGCCAGGGCATCACGAAGCTGGTGCCGGTGACGCTCTATCCCCACGATTGCCAGGCCACCACGGGCTCCAGCCTGAGGGAGCTGGCCGTGGAGGCCGCGAAGGCGGGCATGGAGATCCTGCCGGGCGTGGACCACTACGCCACGGATCCCGACTACCTGGATGCGCTGGAGAGGCCGCTCCGCGCCGCGCTGAAGGACCTGCCTGAGGCCACCGTGATCTTCAGCGCGCACAGCCTGCCCGTGCGCCAGATCGAGGCCGGCGATCCCTACGAGAAGGAGATCCACGCCACCCGGGAGGCGCTGATCGCCCGCATCGGACCCATCCCCGGTGGCTACCTCCAGGCCTATCAGAGCCGCACCGGCCCTGTGCGCTGGCTGGAGCCGCCGCTGAAGTCGGTATTGGAATCCATGGGCGGCAAGGACGTCATCGTCGTGCCCATGAGCTTCGTGAGCGAGCACATCGAGACCCTGCACGAACTGGATATCGAGTACCGGCACGTGGCCGACCAGGCGGGTATCCGAACCTACCGCCGCGTGGCCGCCCCGGGCATCGACCCCGCCTACATCCGCTGCCTCGTGCGGCGCGTCCTGGAGATCCTCCCATGAGCACCCTGATCCTCGGCGGCGGCGTGACTGGCCTGGCGGCCGCCTGGCACCTGCAAAGGAAGGGCGAGACCGTTGAAGTGTGGGAGGCCGGCGCGAGCGTGGGCGGCTGGATGAAGACCCTGCCCTGGGAGGGCGGCCACTTCGAGACCGGTCCCCAGGGCGTGCTGTGGCAGAAGGGCACGGCGGTGGACCGCCTGTTCAGCGCCATCGAGCTGCCCTTCAAGTCCCCGGGCACCGGCGCCCGCTGGGTGGGGAAGGGCGGGCGGCTCATCCCCGTGCCCGCCTCGCCGGTGGGGCTGATGACTTCGCCGCTGATGCCCCTGGGCGCCAAGCTGCGGATGATCCTGGAGCCCTTCCAGCCCGTGCGCGATGCCGAACCGGAGGAGGGCCTGTCCGCTTTCATCACACGGCGCCTGGGCAAGGGCGTGGCGACGGAGCTGCTGCCGTCCATGATCGCGGGCGTCCTGGCGGCGCCGGCGGAGATCCTGTCCGTGGACGCCATCCCCAAGCTGCGCCAGTGGGAGGCCACCGGCAGTCTGGTGAACGGCATCCGCAAGGGCGGAGTGAGCCACATGGTGGTGCCCGAGGGCGGCATGGGGCAGCTGCCCATCCGCCTGGCCTCGAAGCTCGGCGCGGTGCGCGCGGGCCTGCGGGCGGAGCGGATGGAGGCGCTTCCCGATGGCCGCTGGCGCGTGAGCGGCGGCGGCGAAGTGCGCGAGGCGGACCGCGTGGTGCTGGCGCTCCCGGCCTACGAAGCGGCGATCCTGCTCGGACCGGTAGCGCAGCAGAGCGCCGAGGCCCTGGCGGCCATCCCGTACACCTCCGTGGACCTCTGGCACAGCCGCCACGCGCCGCTGCCGGCCCTGAAGGACAGCTTCGGCTTCCTCATCCACCCGCCTGAGGGGAACGGCTACCTCGGCTCCCTTGTGCCGTCCTGGATGGATCCCCAGAGCGCGCCGGCAGGTCTCATGCAGCTCCGCAGCTTCATCGGCGGCGCCTTCGGCAAGCCCGCGGACCTGGAGGCCTGGGAGGGCATCTACGCCCGCCTGAAGCACTGGATTCCCGCGCTCGAAGCCCCCGCCGCCGTGCGGCACGAGCGCGCGGAGCGCGCCATCCCGCGACCGGAGCTGGGCCACCGGGCCCGGGTGAAGGCCGCCGTGGAGGGCCTGCCCGCCGGTGTGGACTGGCTCAGCAACGCCCGCTTCGGACCGGGCGTGCGCGACATCCTGGAGGGCCTGGAGACCTGGGTTTCCTGAGCCTGCTTTCACCCTGAGGCTGGTAGCATGGCCTGGAATTTCCAGGAGCTGGCCATGAAGACAAGCCTTATTCTGCTAGCCATTCCGGCGACATTGCAGACACTGGTCGCCCAGGAGGCGCCGGCTCCCAAGCGGCCCTGGTCGGACAAGGCGGCCCTGAGCTACGTGGCCGTGGGCGGAAACGCATCCAGCCAGAGCCTGGGCTTCACCAACGAGTACAAATACACCTGGGCCGATGCCACCTTCGCCTTCAACGTGGGGGGCGTACGGGTGGCCACCACCACCATCGACCGTAGCGCCCTGGGGGCGAGCCTGGCCACGGCCACGGTCCAGGAGACCCGCACCAGCAAGACCAGCACCGAGACCTACTACGCGAACCTCCGCTATGACCACAACATCACTGAGCGGCTCCTGTGGTTCGGTTCCGCCGGGTGGGAGCGGAACATCCCAGCGGGCCTGGAAGCGCGATACGTGGGACTGGCTGGCCTCGGGTACTGGTGGATCAAGGAGGATCGCGCCAAGTTCTTCACGGATGCCGGCGTGGGCTATACCAAGGAGACCCTGGTGTTCCGGCCCGTGGGCACGGAGGACGGGTTCGCCACCTTCCGGCTCGGCGCCAAATTCGAGAAGAAGATCTTCGCCGCCTCGGCCTTCGCTTCGGAGTTGAACCTCTCGGACAGCTTCAAGGACACCCAGAACTACCTGGCGGTTTGGCGGAACGGCTTCACCACGAACCTGTCCTCGCGGCTGGCCCTGAAGGTCGGCTACGACGTGACCTACAAGAACAAGCCCGCGTCCATAGGGGTGGATGTCGTGCAGACGCCCGTCGCCACGCCACCCGTAATCCTGGGCCAGGTGCCCTTCCAGCTGAAGAAGACCGACACCGTGTTCACCACCTCTCTGGTGATCAGCTTCTGATCCTGGTGACACCCAGCACCGACAGGCGCAGAATGGGGCCACCTTTTCAGGAGCCTGCCATGCGCGCCAGCCTGTTCCTCCCTCTCCTCGCCTCTGCGGCGCTCTTCGCCCAGGCGCCAGCGCCGAAGGCCGAGCCCAAGCCCGCGGCGAAGGCGGAAGCCAAGGTCGATGCCAAGGCCAGCGCCGAGGTCAAGGTCGGCACCGGCGTCGAGAAGATGGAACTCCAGGGCGAGTCCACCTCGTTCAAAGTGGCCGCCGGCACGAAGATCTACGCCTGGACCAAGGTAGCCGGCGCTGCTGACAGCTCCATCACGGTGGTGTTCAGCAAGGGCGACCGCACCTCCAAGATGGAGCTGAAGGTTCCGCGCTCTCCCTACCGCACCAACGCCTACCGCACCTTCCGCAAGGGCGACGAGGGCAGCTGGTCGGTGAAGGTCCTGGCCGCTGACGGCGCCGAGCTGGGCAAGGCCGACTTCACGGTCGAATTCGAGTAGGGACTGCCACACGGCTCCAGTCTTCAAAGAGGCGGTACCTCGCAGGGGCACCGTTCTCTTGGCTGGGAGGGTCTGCGTCTGCCACCGGGGATCGAGGGCGCCCTCTGCGGGCACTTCGATCACCGGTGGCCATACCGTGTCCCCTTGGTTCATCCTGGGGGCCACCCAGCGGTTCTCCATCCCAAGGTGAAACCATGAAAATCTTCGAGCATCATCCCCACCCGCACATCGAAACTCGGAAGAAACGTGCCCCCAAGCCCAAGCCGCTCCCTGAGGGGCGCCTGGCCCGTTTCAACGCGCTCCTGGGAGAGAAGATCACCAAGGGAGTGGGCACCATGTGGTGCGCCTACGCCTTCGCCCTGATCGCCCTCATCAGCCTGCCGGAAGCCATCCACACCGGGAAAGGCGCGCTCATCTCCTGGATCGCGCAGACCTTCCTGCAGCTGGTCCTGCTGTCCATCATCATGGTCGGCCAGAAGGTCGAGGGCGCGGCAGCGGATACCAGGGCCGACGACACCTATAACGATGCCGAGGCCATTCTTCACGAGGCGCTCGAGATCCAGAAGCACCTTGAGGCGCAGGATGCCCTGCTGCAGAAACTCATCGAGACCCATCGGAAGGATGCCAAGCCGTGATGGGGGCTCCCGTGATCGAAAACAGCCACGGGAGGGCTTGACGAAACGAATAAAAGGCGAAAACTGATGGCATGACGCCCCTGCCACTGCCCTCAGATCCACCGCTGCTCTTCCAGGGCCTGCTCGTGGAACCCGAGGAGGCCCGGTCCATCCTGCGGCCCCAGAAGGACGAGCGCTACGGATTCGGGTTCGCCCTCAGCCCCTACCGGGGCTGCAGCCACGGGTGCCGCTACTGCTACGTCCGCGAGTATCCCAATGCCCTGCACAGGGCCGAGGAGTGGGGCAACTGGGTGACGCCCAAGCTGAACGCCCCAGAGCTGCTCTGGTCCCAGCGGCACCGGCTCCATGGGGAGCGGGTCTTCATGGCCTCGGCCACGGATCCCTACCAGCCCCTGGAGCGGCAGTACCGCCTGAGCCGCCGCTGCCTGGAGGTGCTGCTGCTCTGTCCCACGACCGAGGTGATCGTCCACACCCGGTCGCCCCTGGTGCTCCAGGACCTCGACCTGCTGCGGGCCTTTGGCGATCGCCTGACGGTCGGCCTGTCGATCCCCACCGATGACGACACCGTGCGCCAGACCGTGGAGCCGCATGCCCCGGCCATCCCCAGCCGCTGGGCCGCGGTGGAGCGGCTGGCGGCGGCGGGCATCGGGGTGACGGTGGCCGTGACGCCCCTGATGGCCGTGCATGACGCCCAGGCCTTCGCCCGCCGGGCCAGGGCCAGCGGCGCGTCGGGCGCCTGGGTGGGCGGCCTCCGCCTCCTGAAGCAGGACCCCTTCTACAAGGTGCTGGCGGATCATGGCTGGCTGAAGGTGCTCGATCCCACCTACGCCGAGGGCATCCGCCAAGCCTTCCGGGAGGCCTTCCCGACCCGCCGCCGGGTCCGGGAACGGCCGGTGAAGCCTCCGCCGCTCCCGCCGCCGCCCATCCGGCAACCGGGACTGTTCGACCGGGTGGGCTAGGGTCTGTTTTCAAAGTGGGGTGTGGCCGCGCAAGGGGCGCCGCCCAAGCGAGGCCAGGAAAGCGACGAAGGCGATAGCGGCACTATCGACGCGGAGCTTGACGCAGCATCGCGCCGGGCGCCGCCCCTTGCCCTCCGGGACGTCGCCCAGCCGCACCCCTGGCTGCGTTGGCGACCTCGAACGATGGACCGCATCGCCCTTCGGTCACCGCCTGGCCATGCGCGCGGCTGGACGACGTCGCGGCTCGCATCCACGTTGAAAACAGACCCTAGGCCTCCTGGGCCAGGCGCCTGGCGACGGCCACGGGCACGAAGGGGGCGAAGGCGGCCAGCGCCGCGGGCCAGTCCTCGAGCAGAGTCGTGGCGGTGCGGCTGCCGGTTTCGGCGGCGTGGGCTTCGACCAGGCCGCGGAACAGGGTCTCCTCCTCGGCCCGCCAGGGGATGGCGGCGAGGTAGTCGCGGTTCACCTGGTCACCGCGCTCCCGGCGGAGGAACAGGCAGCCGCCGGTCATGCCCGCGCCGGCATTGGTGAGGACTGGACCAAGGATGGCCACCGCCCCGCGGGTCATGTACTCGCAGGCGTGGTGGCCCGCACCTTCAACCACGGCCGAGGCACCGCTGTTGCGGACGGCGAAGCGGTCCCCGGCCAGGCCTAGGACCAGCAGCGTGCCGCCCGTGGCGCCGTAGAGGGCCCCGTTCCCCAGGATGGCGTTCGTCTCCGCGGTGTAGGTGGCCTCGGGATGGGGCACGAGGACCGTCCGTCCGCCAGACATGGACTTGCAGACGGAGTCGTTGGCCTCGCCCTGGAGGCGGACGTCCAGCCCTTCGGTGAGGAAGGCGCCGAAGCCCTGCCCCGCGCTGCCCGTGAAGTCGAGACGCAGCGTCCCGCGCACCGCCGGGTCCTCGCCCCGCAGGCGGTGCTCGCGCACCTGACGGGCGATGGCGCCCGAGAGGGTGGCCAGGATCCCCCGGTCCCCGGTCGTGATGGTGTAGGCGCGATGGTGGCTGCCGCCGTCATCCAGGAAGGGCTCTGCGTCCGCCAGGATCTGCTGGTTCAGGGGAGCTACGCCTTCCTGGTTGAAGGGCACGGGGTTCGAACCGATGCCCTGGGGGCGGGGATCGAGGAAGCCGGCCAGGTCCAGCTTGCGGTCGCGCACGAAGGCCGCGTGATCCGGCGCCACCTGGAGCAGGTCCACCCGGTCCTGCAGGTCGGCGAGGGAGGCCACGCCCAGGGCGGCGAGGTGGCGGCGCACATCCCCGGCCAGATGCGCGAGCATACGCTGGATGGCCTCAGGGCTGCCCGAGTAGCGGGCCTTGAACTTCGGATCGTGGGTGGCGATGCCCGCGGGGCAGGTGTTCTTCTCGCAGATCCGGGCCATCATGCAGCCCTCGGCCACCAGCAGCAGCTTGCCGAACTCGAAGCCCTCGGCGCCCAGGATGGCCGCGGTCACCAGGTCCTTGCCCGTGAGGAGGCCGCCGTCCACGCGCAGCTCCACCTGCTCGCGCATCTGGTTCTCGCGCAGCGCCTGGTGGGCCTCGATGAGCCCGAACTCCCAGGGCAGGCCCGCATGTTTCATGGAGCCGAGCGTGGCCGCGCCGGTGCCGCCGTCGCCCCCGGCAATGTAGATGATGTCCGCGCCGGCCTTGGCCACGCCCACGGCGATGGTGCCGATGCCCGTGCCGGAGACCAGCTTCACGCTGATTTTCGCCCCTGGGTGGACCTGGCGCAGCTCGTGGATGAGCTCCTTGAGGTCCTCGATGCTGTAGATGTCGTGGAGGGGCGGCGGCGAAATCAGGTCCACGTCCGGCAGGGAGAACCGGGCCTTCGCGATGGTGGCGTCCACCTTCACGCGCATGAGCTGGCCGCCCTCGCCGGGCTTGGCGCCCTGGGCCACCTTGATCTGGATCTCCTCGCCCGAGATCAGGTACTCGGCCGTCACGCCGAAGCGGGCCGAGGCCACCTGCTTGGTGGAGGCGGTGATGCCGTCCGTCCAGTAGAAGGGGTTCTCGCCGCCCTCGCCGCTATTGCTGCGGCCGCCTACGGCCTCCATGGCCAGGATGAGGTCGCGCTGGCTCTCGGCGCTGACGGCTCCGAAGGACATGGCGCCAGCGCCGAACCGCTGGCAGATGGCGGAGACATCCTCCACCGCGTCCAGGGGCAGGGGGGTCGGGGCGGTCCGGAAGGCCAGCAGATGGCGCGGATTGATGGGTTCGTCCGCCTTCAGCGAGGCGAGGTACTCCTGGTAGAGGGCCTGGGCCTCAGACGAATCCGGCTCCAGCGCCACGAGACGGTGCAGCAGGCGGGACCGCGAGGAGGTGAGCCCGTGGTGCTCGCCCTCGCCCGCCCGGGGCGATTCACGGAACTGGTGCGTGTGCAGCAGCCGGTCCATGAAGCCGGCCTGGGCCGCGAGGCCGGTTTTCCGCAGCACGTCGCCGGCCAGTTCCTCATAGCCGATGCCGCCCAGGGGGCTGGCGTGGCCCGGGAAGAAGGTCTCCATCAGCTCGGGCCCCAGGCCCACGGCCGTGAAGAGCTTGGCGCTCATGTAGCTCTGCACCACCGAGATGCCGCACTTGGCCATGATCTTGAGGAGGCCGGATTCCAGCGCATTGACGAAGTTCCGCTCCCGCTGGTCCGGGCTCATGGCGCTGAAGGTGGGGTGCTCGTCCTGACGGGCGATCTCCAGGGCCAGATAGGGGCAGACCGCCGAGGCGCCGAAGCTGATGAGGGCCGCCAGGTGGTGGGAGGTGCGGGCCTCCCCGGTGTGCATGACGATGGAGGCGTTCAACCGCAGGCCCGATTCGTTGAGCGTGTGGACCACGGCGCGCAGCGCGATGAGGCCCGGGATGGGGGGCCGCTCCACGCTGGCCTCCCGGTCGCTGAGGATGATGACGCTGGTGCCCTGCTCGACGGCCTCCCGCACATCCGAGGCCAGCTGCTCGACGGCGGCGTGGAAGCCGGCCACGCCATCGTCGCGCCGGAAGACCATGGGGAAGGTGCGGGGGATGATGTGAGACTCGGAGGGTCGCAGGCTCTGCATCCGCTCCAAGAAGCGCATCTGTCCCAGGTCCAGGATGGGCCGTGGCAGCTCCAGCGCCTCGTTCAGGGGCAGCAGGTCCTTGGGGAAGAAGATGTTCGGCGCGCGGCCCAGGAACACCCGCAGGTCCGTGATGTTGCCCTCGCGGATGTAGTCCAGGGGCGGGTTCGTGACCTGGGCGAAGTGCTGATAGAAGTAGTCGAAGAAGGGGCGGGGCTCGGAGGAGAAGACGTTGGGCCGGGCTGTGTCGCCCATGGAGCCGATGGCCTCCTTGCCGGTGGCGGCCATGGGATAGAGGATCTTCTCCAGCTCCTCGCGGGAGCAGGTGAAGAGGGTCTTCTTGAACACGCTCACCGGCCCGGTGGCCTCGGCGCCGGGCAGTGACCCGATGGGCCGGGTCCGGGCGTCGAAGGTGGCATCGCGGTGCTCGCGCGAGCGGCCCGGATCGCGGAAGTGGACCCGTCCCGTGCCCAGGTCCAGCGTGACGCCGGTGCCGGCGTAGAGGATGCCCTTGCGGCACACGGCGGCCTCGTCCAGCGGGAAGGAACCGGCCTCGGAGGCCAGGTAGAAGCGGTCTTCCGTCATGGCCCACCGGGCCGGGCGGAAGCCGTTGCGATCCAGACGGGCGCCCACGCTGCTCCCATCGGAGTAGACCAGGAAGGCCGGCCCGTCCCAGGGCTCCATGGCGCGGCTCCAGAACGTGTAGAAGGCGCTCTGCCCCTCGGCGGGAGGCATCATGATCGCCAGGATGTCCTCCATGTGGGGGATGCTGCTGCGGTAGTGCAGGCCCTCCGCGATCTCGTTCAGGCTGCCGGAATCGCTGATGGAGCCGTGGGTCACCAGTTGGTCGGGCTTGAGCCCGATGGACATCTCCCGGGAGACGGCCCGGGAGCGGTTGCCGGCGATGGTGTTGATCTCGCCGTTGTGGGCGATGAGGCGGAAGGGCTGGGCCTTGTCCCAGGAGGTGCGCGTGTTGGTGCTGAACCGCCGGTGGATCATGGCGAACCGGGTGACAAACCGCGGGTCGCGCAGGTCCAGGTAGAAGCGATCGAGATCGGCGGCGCGGGTGAGGGCCTTGTAGACGATGGTGCGGGCCGACAGCGAGGCGAAGAAGACCTCGTTCTGGATGCCCTGTTCCACCAGCTTGGTGCGGAGCACCTGCTTGGCCGAATAGAGCAGCTTGTCGAAGGAGGCGTCCGTGCGGCACTGGGCGGGGCGGCGCAGGACCGCCTGGCGCATGGTGGGCAGGGAGCGTCGCGCCTCGTCGCCCAGCACGGCGGGATCCACGGGGGGCTCCCGGTAGGCCAGCACGTTCAGATCGAAGAAGGCGAAGGTGGACTCGAAGATCTCCAGGGACCGGCGGAGCCGGTCGGCGTCCTGGGGCAGGAAGAGGCTGGCCACAGCGATGTCGCCAGACCGATGGCCGAACATTTCGAAGGGGATGTCGGCCATGACGCCAGCGCCATCGCTGCTGATCTGGTCCGCCGCGCAGCCGCCGCGATGTTCCACGCATTTCAGCGCGTGAAGGGCGTCCTCCAGGATGTCCCGGCTGGCCACACCCGTCCGGCTGGCGATGAAGCCGACCCCGCAGGCACTGTGCTCAGATCGCGATCCCTCAAGCATGGCTTTCCCTTCTGGGATCAAGCCATGCTAACGAGAATCACGGAATCTTTGGCTTTGAAACGGCGTATGGGGTTATCAGGCGCGCTTATAGCCCCTGACTATCGCAGGGACCTTGTGGGAGACTGGACTTCCCATGACCACCCTCGCCCTCAAGTACCGTCCGCGCCTGCTCTCCGACCTGGTGGGCCAGGAAGGCAGTGTGAAGGCCCTGGCCAACGCTCTGAAGCGGGCGAAGGAGAGCGGTCGCATCCACCAGGCCTACCTCTTCGCCGGCGTGCGGGGCACGGGCAAGACCAGCACGGCCCGCATCCTGGCCCGGGCTCTGAACTGCGCGGAGGGACCCACGGCCACGCCGTGCGGCGTCTGCGATCCCTGCCGTGCCGCGGAGCAGCCGGACAGCAGCCTGGACATCGTCGAGATCGACGCCGCCAGCCGGGCTTCGGTGGCCGATGCGCGCGCCCTGCGGGAGCAGGTGCAGACCCGGCCCGCCTTCTGCCGCTACCGGGTCTACATCATCGACGAAGTGCACATGCTCAGCACCGAGGCGTTCAACGCCCTGCTGAAGGTCATCGAGGAGCCGCCGCCCCACGCCATCTTCGTGCTGGCCACGACGGAACTGCAGGACGTGCCCGACACCATCAAGAGCCGGGTCCAGATCTTCCCCTTCCGCCTCATCCCCGTGGGTCTCATCGAGGGCCGCCTCAAGCATGTCTGCGAGCAGGAGGGCGTCGAGGCCGAGAGCGGCAGCCTGCGGCTGGTGGCCGAGGCGGGGCAGGGCTCCATGCGCGATGCGCTCACCATCCTCGACCGTGTCATCGCGGCGGGGGATGGGAAGGTGCTGGAGGAAGCGGTCCGGGAGCAGCTGGGCATCGTCAGCGCCCACCTGGTGCAGGGCGTGATGTCCGCCCTGGCCATCGGCGACACGGCGGCCCTGGTGGAGGCCTGCCGCGAGCTGAACGAGCAGGGCGCGGACTGGGCCACCTTCTGGCGCGAGCTGGTGCTGGCCTTCCGGGACCGCCTCGAGCAGGAGGCCCGCGCCGCCCGTGGGCCCCAGGACCTGCTGCGCTGGGCCCGGATGCTCCAGCTTCTGCTGAGCCGGGAGCGGGACCTGCGCGACAGCAGCCTGCCCCGGGTGGTGGTGGAGCTGGCCCTGGTGACCGCGGCCCAGCTGCCCCATCTGGCGCCCCTGGACGCCCTCGTATCAGGCGCCGCCGTCCGGCCCCCGGGACCTCCCACCAGCCCGCCGCCGGTCCCTTCCAGGGCCCCCCAGGCCGCGCCGGCGCCTGAGGGGCCTCGCAGGGTTCCGCCGGCCACACCCCCGGCCCATGCCCCGGCGCGCGCCCAGGCGCCCCCGCCCCCTGGGCCGCCAGCGCCGGCCCAGCTGCGCATGGCGTGCAGCGAAGCGCTGCGGGCCGTACCCGGCCTGCGGGTCCTCGGCACCGCGCCCCAGATGGCCACGGACCTGCGCTGGGAGCCGCCGGTGCTGCGGTTCCGGTTTCCGGGCAATGTGCGGCAGACCCTCCAGGACCTGGAGCGCGAGCAGGCCAACCCCCATGTGCTGGCGGCCCTGGCGGCGGTGCTTCCGGGCCTGAGGGAACTGGAGGTCCGCTTCGATGATGGGCCGGCGGGGACCCAGGCTGAACGCCCGGAGGATCGCCTGCGTCGGGAACCAGGCTTCCAGGAGCTGCTGCGCCTCAGTGGCGGGGAAGTCCTGGAGATTCGGCGCGAAGGCTGATCAGCCGCCTGACACCGGCGGCATGAGGGCCACCTCGTCCCCGTCCGCCAGCGGCGCGCTCCGGTCGACGAAGCTCTGGTTCACGGCCAGCAGGGCGTCCTTGGGCAGGTCCGCGAAGCGCGGGTCCGCCAGCAGGTCCCCCAGGGTGGGGACCGCGGGCACGGTGAGATCGCTGAAGCCCAGCAGGGCGCGGTAGCGGGCGAAGCACTTGACGGTCAGCATGGCCATCTCCAGCTCCAACCTACCGCCTCCAGCCTCCAGCCTCCAGCCTACTTCGGGCTCCAGGAGTGCCGGATCTCCCCCGACGGGTGCAGTCCGGTGCCACCGCCCTTGCTGGCGCCCAGCTGGAGGATGAAGCCGCCGAAGCGCCACTCCACCTGGCCGGAGGTGATGCTGAGCTCGCCGCTCTTCCGGTGGGACACCACGAAGGCGCTGCGCTGGCCGAACAGGTTGATGCTCTTGCCCAGGGTGACCTCGGTCTCCGTGGTGCCGAGGCTGGTGGTGCGCACGGCCACGTTCACGCGGTCCAGGCCGAGGGTCCTCCGCAGCTGCTCCTGCAGGGGCGCGAAGGCCAGGGTGGAGATGAGGCCGGACCCCGCGCTGGCGATGCCCGAGGTGATGGCGCCCTGGGTGGCGCCGGAGGAGGCGCCGGCGGTGCCGACGTTGGCCACGTTGCCGGGGTTGATGAGGATGGCCACGATCTCGTCCTGGCGCAGGCTCGGCGTGGAGCTGGGCACGATGGACAGGTTGCTCAGGGTGCCGTGGATATCGAGGTTCACGGTGTAGCCCGGAATGGAGCTGACGCTGCCCTGGAGGTTGATGCTGGGATCCAGGCCGCGGGCTTCAGAGAAGCGCAGCGAGCCTTGGTTCACCACCATGTCGCCCGCCGGGAAGATGTTGGTGATGCGGCCGCCGGGCTGGAAGACCAGGGTGCCCTTGAGGGCGGGGTGCGCCAGGGTGCCCAGGACCTGGAAGGGGCCTTCGGTGTGGCCCTCCAGCTTCAGCAGGTTGGTGTCGAAGCTCCAGGGGCTGCGGAGGTCCAGGTCGAGCTCCAGCCGGATGCGCTCCAGGGGATCGTCCAGGTCCAGGCCCACCAGCCCACCGCTGTCACTGAGGGCGCTGCGGAGGATGAGATCGGCCAGCTTCACCTCGGTGTGGTAGCTCAGGTGATCGGCCCGCAGCCGGCCCTTGAGCAGGCCGCTCTCCTCGGTGCCTTCCAGGGTGGCACGCAGGGTGCCCTGGAGGTCCAGGCCATCCGGCACATCGCGGAGCTGGAAGTTGGCCAGGGAGGCCTTCAGCGCATAGGTATCCAGTCCCCCCAGCCGCCAGATGAGGCCGCCGGACACCACCAGGTCGCCATGGGCGAGGGTGCCCCGCAGGGGCTTGTCCACGGGGATGGAGATCGTGCGGTCCTTGAACACCACTTCCGCCTGGAGGTCCTCCACGCCCTGATAGCCCCGCAGGTTCATCTGCCCCTTCTCAAGGGAGAGCGTGCCGTCCAGCTGCGGATTGGCATAGGTCCCGTGGGCCAGGAGGTCGAAGCGGCTCGTCCCCTGGACCCTGACCTCAGAGAGCAGGTTGTACTCATCCACCTCCATCACGCGGTCAAAGATGGCCTTGAGGTGGGCCAGGTTCGCAGTTCCCTGGGCCCGGAGACCCAGAGAACCGGCGTTCGAGAAGGGCACCGTGCCCGAGATCCGCAGCCCCGCCGCCTGGGCTGGCGCCGCGTCTGACGCCTTCCGGGCGCCGCCCTCCAGGGTGATGTCGACTTCCGCGCCGGCGGCGTCGCCGCGGAGGGCCGAGGGCCTGGCCTGATGCAGCTCGAAGGCGCTGAACTGAGCCGCCAGGCGGTTCAGCGTGCCCGTCCAGGTCAGGGCCCGGCCATTCCAGCGGCCCTGGGCGACGGCCTCCAGGTTCAGGTCCTCCAGCAGGTCATCCGTGAGACCCCGGGCCAGGGTTTCCGTGTGGGCGCTCTCGGGGGATATGGCGAGGGAGAAGCTGCCGACCAGATCGGGTCCCTCCGGCCGGACCTGGGCTTCGACCAGAGAGCGGGTCATGCCTTCGATTCCGAGCCGTCCCTCCATCCGGCCACGCTCCAGGTTCACCTTCGCCTCGAGGCCCTCCACGCTGCGGCCCTCGAAGAAGACGCGGCCCCGGCTCAAGGTGGCCTGGCCTTCGGGCAGGTCCAGAGCCCCGAACGGGCTGGTGATGGGCCCCAGGAGCCGGGCTTCCACCTGGGCCTGGATGTGGGGCCCTGGGAGGGCCAGGAGCTGGGAATCCAGACGCCCCGCGAGGTCCACCCACCAGGTCCAGCCCTGGAAGTCCATGTCGGCCCTGCCGGTCAGGGCCAGGGCGCCTTCGGGCGCGCCTCCGGGCCCACCCAGCAGGTCGAGCCGTTCGCCGATCCGCACCCCCTCGAGCCGCAGCCGGAGGCTGCCCAGGTCCATGGCGAAGCTGGAGGAAGCTGCTGGAATTTTGATTCCGTAAGCTACACCAGATTCAACTTGAGCCTCGCCGTTCATTGTGATGTGGTCGAATCGACCCTGGAGGCGCACCCAGCCTCCTCCGGTGCCTGTGATGGGCAGGTCCCCCAGATCAGCCGCCTTGAGCCCTTCGGCCACCGGCAGGCGGAAGGCGGTGAAGCACATGTCCATCTGCTTCTGGCCGGGGGCGGTCCGGCCCCAGGTCAGCCAGAGGTCGCCCGCGCCGCTGCCCTCGCCCTTCTGCAGGCGGATGTCCGTGACGCGCAGGTCGGTGTCTCGGATCTGGACATTCGCCTGGACGCTGTCTGCCTGCGCACCGTGCCAGCGGGGCTGGGTGACCTGGGCCGAGCCGTCCAGCTCCAGGCCCGGACCGCGGGTCCAGCGGACCTTCGCCTGGGCCCGGGTCTGCCCCTCCATATCGAGGTCCACCACCTTCCAGGCCCGGAGCGCCCGGCCCACCTGGCCCGCCCCCACCTCCGCGTTCCCCTCGGCCTCCAGACGGATCAGTCCCCGGGGCCCCAGGTCGGCCCACCCGGTGCCCTGGGCCTTGAGGGCCTCCAGGTCGAGGTGAAGCTGATCCAGTGTGGCCCGCCCGTTCCGGACGGTGGCACGCAGATTTCCCGCCTCCAGGCCATGCTGGGTCAGCCCCAGCTGGACGGTTCCCTGCCAGCGGTCGGGCCGGCGGAGGGCAGCGGCGTCCCTGGGACCTTCCACCTGGGCGCGCAGGTCCCCCCGGAGGCCCTGGAATTCCTGGATCCGGAGGAGCCTGCCCAGGGCCTCGAGGTCCAGGGCCCGGCCAGTGAGGGTGCCTCTGGCGGGTGTCTTGTGGGACCAGCTCCCCTCGAGGTCAAGCTCTCCCTGCGGGGAATGCCAGCGGAACTGGCTCAGCTGGAATCCTTCCAGATTGCCGCGGCCATGAAGGGCGAGGCTACCGGGCGCGAAGGTGGCCTCCGATGGCTGAAGTCCGGTCCCCTCGGCAGCCAGGGTCCATTGGGGATTTGCGAGGGCCCCGTTCACGGAGGCGGTGAAGTCCAGGCTGCCCGCGAGGGGGGGACGCGTCATGCCTCCCCAGTGGGCGGCCTGGGTCAGGCCCAGGATGCCCGCCAGCTGGGCCTCCAGCCGCTCGGGCCGCTGGGGGGTCTTCGCATCAAACTGTCCATGCAGGCGGACCTGGCTTTCACCCAGGCGGAGGTAGCCCTCCTTGAGGGCCACGAAGGTCTCCGCAACCTCGCCGTTCAAGTCCAGGCGGCCCTTCTCCCAGCCCTTGGGTCCCAGGACCATCAGCTGGGGGCCGGCCACATCCACGCGCAGCCGGTTGGGCCCCGGACCTGTGGCCTTCACCTCGAACTGGTAGCGCATGGCGGGCAGGCCCCGCAGAGGCTCGGGGAGCTCGATCTCGCCCCCGGTGATGCTGAGCAGATCCAGGCGTACCTGGGGCAGGGGGCCCTTGCGGGGCGGATGCTCCTTGAGGTGGATGGACGCCAGACCGGCTTCGGTGAGGCGGAGGTGGGGGCGCTCCACCCGGATCGAGAAAATGCGTGGCGCGGGGCCGAACAGGGAGGTCAGGTTCGCCTGGACTTCCACCCGCTGCACCGTGAGCAGGTCGCCGCCGAGCCGCACATCCTTCATGGCTGCGGAGCCGAAGAGGGGATGGACCTCCAGCTGGCCGACTTCCAGGGAAAGGCCGGTCTCCTCGCGCACCAGGGCGTCCAGCTTGGAGATGGTCCAGCGCAGCACCGCCGGTCGGGTCGCCACCCACGGGACGATGGTCATGGTGGCGCCGCCGGCCACCAGGACATAGGACACGCGCCGCACCCAGCGGCGGCCCCAGAGCCGTTGCACCGCTTCCTTCGTCGGATGCCAGACCATCAGTTCTTTTCGCCGCAGCTGGGGCAGATCATGGCCATGCGGGGCAGCTGGCGGTAGCAGAAGCGGCACAGCCTGGCCTGGGTGGCGGCGCGCAGGGTGGGGTGGGGGCCCGAGCTGCTGGACGAGAGCACGGCGGTGCCCAGGGGCCGGGTCTCGCGGGCCACGCTGTCCTTGAGGCGGCGGAGGGCCTCCAGGAAGGCCTGGGCCGACAGGTAGCGCTCGCCGAGGTTGACGGCCAGAGCCTTCATGACCACTTCAGAGAAGGCCTTGGGGACGATGGGATTGCGGAGGTGCGGCGCCACCACCTGCTGGCTGGTGAAGGCCTGGGCGATCTTGAGCGGGTCCGCATCGTAAAAGGGCACGGTGCCCGTGAGCATCTCGTAGAGGGTGATGCCCAGGGACCAGAGGTCGGACTGGAAGACGGCCCGGCCCCGGAAGTGCTCGGGGGCCATGTAGGGCGGCGACCCGATGCGGGTGGGCGCGTAGGGCACGTGCTGCAGCTCCAGCACCCGGGAGGTGCCGAAGTCCGTGACCTTGGCCACGCCTTCGCGGTTCACGAGGATGTTGGCGGGCCGCAGGTCGCGGTGGAGGATCTGGTGGCCGTGGGCGAAGGCGATGGCGCTGCACACGTCCAGGCCGATCTCCAGGGCCCGGGCCGGGGGCAGGGTGCGCTCGCGGCGGATGATCCGGTCGAGGCTCTCGCCTTCGACGTACTCGAGCACCATGAAGAAGATCCCGTTCTTCCGCTCGGTGGTGATGAGCTCGACGATGTTCGGGTGCTTGAGCGCGGCCATGATCCGCGCCTCCTTGAGCTGGTCCACGATCTCGTCCTGCTGCTGGTGCGGCACCTTCAGGGCCACCTTGCGGTTGACCCAGGTGTCCATGGCCAGGTAAACGGCCCCGAAACCGCCAGAGCCGAGGCGGTCCAGGATCTGGTATTTCCCCAGGGTCTGGTCCTTGGAAAGCACGGGCGCGGGCTCCGAAGCGATGGAACCAGCATGACCGAAACAGCTCAGGGCTCCTAGCGTCCCGGTAGCCTATTCCAGGATGCGGTCCAGGAGGGAGCTCTGGTCCTCCCAGGCCGCCGCCAGGTGACGGATCCGGGGGCGCGGCTCCACCCCGAGCGCATAGGCTTTCCGGAGGAAGGCCCGATCCTCCACGGTGGCGCGGTGGTGCTGCCGGAGGTGCTCCCCCCAGCTGGAGCTGAGGAAGCTCTCCACGAACCGGAGTTGGCCGGGATCGGGGGGCACCAGATCCTGGAATAGGGACCAGCGCACGGCGCCGTCCCGGATGCGGATCCGGCGGACCTCCCGCATGGCCTCCTGGAAGGCGGCCTTGCGATCCTGTGGCACCCGGTATTCGAGCACCGTGAGGATCGGTCCCTCGTCAGGATGGATGGGCCCGGGCGAGTGGGGCTCGAGGTGGTGGGGGCTCAGGTCCAGCGGCCGCTGGAGGGCCTGGATCTTCAGGCGCCCCGTGATGGCCAGCAGCAGGAGCATGCCGAGGCCCGCCGCGGCATAGGCGGTATGGATGCCCCAGCGCTCCCCCACGACGCCCCAGAAGGCCGCTCCGCCGGCCATGGCCCCGCCCCAGACCGTGATGTAGACACCCAGGGCCCGCGCGCGCACCCAGGAGGGCACTGAAAGCTGGACCCCGGTGTTGCAGGTGCTCAGGACCGCCAGCCAGCCGCCTCCGCAGACCAGGAGGGCCAGCCCCACAGAAAGGGTGTGCGAGACGAAAGCCAGCACCAGGAGGCCCAGGGCGAAGGTGGCCGTGGCGGCGGCCATCAGCATGTTGGGGGTGAGTTTCTTGCGGAGCGAGGGGAGTAGCAGTGTGGCGCCCACGGCCCCGGCCCCGATGCAACCCAGCAGCAGGCCGAAGGCGGTGGAGCCGAGCTGGAGCCGGTGGATGGCCAGGGTGGGCAGCAGCGAGAAGATCGGGCCGCCGAAGAACACGAAGCCGCCGCCACGCAGCAGGATCACCTGCAGCGCCTTGCTGTGCCAGGTGTACCGAAGACCCACCTTCATGGCCGCGATGAAGCGCTCCGCGGGCAGGTCCGTGGTGATGGTCTGGCGCTTCCATCCCTTCAGGACCACGAGCACGCCCACGAAGGAGACCGCGTTGAGAGCGAAGGCCCAGGTGGCACCGAGCCAGCCCACCACCAGGCCGCCCAGGGCGGGGCCCACGGCCCGGCTCACATTGAAGCCGGCGCTGTTGAGGGCCACGCCGGCGGCGATCTGGTCTTTTGGCACCAGGTCCGGCACCGAAGCCTGCCAGGCCGGGGCATTGAGGGCAGCGCCCACGCCCAGCAGCAGCGACATGCCGATGAGCACGCCGGGCGTCACCAGGTGCAGGGCGGAGAGGATGGCCATGGCCGCGGCGGCCAGCAGCATCCAGGCCTGGGTGGCCAGGAGCAGCCGCCGGCGGTCCACGATGTCGGCGATGGCGCCGCCGGGCATGGAGAGCGCCAGCATGGGCAGGGTGGCGCCCGTCTCGATGAGGCTCATGAGCAGCGGGGACCGGCTGATCTCCGCCATGAGCCACTTCTCGCCCACGCTCTGGACCCAGGTGCCCACGTTCGAAGCCATGGCCGCGATCCAGATCGCGAGGAACATGTGGCTGCGGAGCGGAGCGAAGGGGCTTTTCGATTCGGTCACGGGCTCAGGCTACCCAGGGAAAGCGGAAAACACTCGCAGAGAGTGCGAAGGCAGCGGAGGGCCGCAGAGAAGGAAAAGGATTTTCTCCTCTGCGACCCTCCGCATTCTCGGCATCCTCCGCGAGTGTATTTATCCCAAGAACGCTTTCAGAGTCCTGGAATAGCGCGGGTGTCGGATCCTGTTCGCATCCTTCGGATGGCTCACAAATTCGCCGACCCATGCGGTCATGGCTCCCGCGTTTAGCCGAGGAAGGCCTTGAGCGTCTTGGAATAACGCGGGTGGCGAATCCTGTTCGCATCCTTCGGATGGCTCACAAATTCGCCGACCCATGCGGTCATGGCTCCCGCGTTTAGCCGAGGAAGGCCTTGAGCGTCTTGGAATAGCGCGGGTGGCGAATTTTACGCAGGGCCTTGGACTCGATCTGGCGGATGCGCTCGCGGGTGACGGCGAACTCGCTGCCGACCTCCTCCAGGGTGTGCTCCGAGCCGTCGTCGCCCACGCCGAAGCGCATGCGGAGGACGCGCTCCTCGCGCTCGCTGAGGGTGTTGAGCACGTTGCGGACGGTCTCCTTGAGGCGCTGCTGCACGACCTGCTCCACGGGGGAGACCACGGTCTTGTCCTCGATGAAGTCCCCCAGGTGGGAATCCTCCTCCTCGCCGATGGGCGTTTCGAGGGAGATGGGCTCCTGCGCGATCTTCATCACCTTGCGGACCTTGCCCACGGGCATGTCCATGGCGTGGGCGATCTCCTCGCTGGAGGGTTCGCGGCCCAGCTTCTGCACCAGCTCGCGCTGGGTGCGGATGAGCTTGTTGATGGTCTCGATCATGTGCACGGGGATGCGGATCGTGCGGGCCTGATCCGCGATGGCGCGGGTGATGGCCTGCCGGATCCACCAGGTGGCGTAGGTCGAGAACTTGAAGCCGCGGCTGTATTCGAACTTGTCCACGGCCTTCATGAGCCCGATGTTGCCCTCCTGGATGAGGTCCAGGAACTGCAGGCCGCGGTTGGTGTAGCGCTTGGCGATGCTGACCACGAGGCGGAGGTTGGCCTCGATGAGCTCGGCCTTGGCGGCGCGGCTGATGCTCTCGGCGGCCTTGAGGCCGTTGAAGTCCTTGTGGAAGTAGTCGCTGGTGGTCTCGTACTTCTCGAAGAAGTCGGCCAGGGTCTTCTCGATGTGGGCCAGCTCGTCCTTGTAGCGGTCCTTGAGCTTGGCGAAGGCGGGGTTCTTCAGGCGGTCCCGCAGCTCGCGGCACTTGCGCTCGCCGGCCATCACCTGGCTGTGCTGGTGGGTGATGCGGTCGATGAGGCGGGTGACGGCCAGGCTGTTGAGCCCCAGCTTGCGGATCTGGCGCGAGAGCCGGGCCCGGGCGTGGAGGATCTCGCGGTCGAGCTTGCGCTTCTTGGGCAGGGTCTTGGTGCCGGCGTCCACCAGGAGCTTCAGCTCCAGCAGGTCCTGGAGCGCCTGGTCGTAGACCAGCAGCTTCTCAAACTGGTGGTGCACGTGCTGGGTGGCGGAGGTGCTCTCGGCATCCTCGTCGTCGTCCACCTCGTCGGACAGGCCCACGACCTCGCGGATCTTGCCGGGGTTCTCCTTCAGCATCTTGCCGATGTCGATGAGCAGGCTGGCGGCCAGGCGGGACCGGGAGAGGGCCCGCATGACGCTGCGGACGCCCACTTCGATGCGCTTGGCGATCTCGACCTCGTCCTCGCGCTTGAGGAGGGGCACCGTGCCCATCTCCTTGAGGTACATGCGGACCGGGTCGTTGAACTTGTCGCTGTCGGGGCTGTCGATCTCGGTCTCGAGATCCTTGTCGCCCTTCCCGCCGCCTTCCACCACGATGAACTCGGGCTCGATGGCCTCGCGGGCAGCCTGGGCCTCCTCCTCCGTGGCACCGATGCCCACGCCCAGACGCGCGAACAAACCCATGACCACTTCGAGGTCATCGGGGCTTGAGGCGGTGTTGGGGAGGAAATCGTTGAGCTGGTCGACCAGCAGGAATCCGTTTTTCCTTCCGATGGAGATCAGGGCTTTGGTCAGGGTGTAGTAGGCATCGCGTGGCGGCGTCGGAACCATTCGGACCTCAAAGAGCACTGCAGGCATCGGGCCAAGGGGGTGGAAAGACCCGGAGGCCGAGGGGAAAACAGAACACGGCCAATGTACCGGGCCGAGTCCGGAACTTTTCAGTATAGGGGATCTGTTGACTCAGGCAAGGGCTGGATCTTCAGGTTGGGCCTCAGCGAGGTGCCCGCCGGCGGCGGGAAAGGTCCTTCTGGCGGGCCAGCAGCTCGTTCTGGCGGGTCATGACCCGGGTCGTGAGGGCGGCGTCCACCATGGTGCGGGGATCCTGGAGCAGGCGGTTGTTGGCCTGGATCTCCCGGTCGAGGTATCGGCCTTCCAGCCGGGCAAGTAAAGAATCGGCATCGCGACCGGCCTCGTCCTTGTGGCTGGCCTGGGCCTCAAGGTGCCGGATGGCGGCCAGCGCGCCGGGGGGCAGGGGGGTGGGGTCCCCCTCGGCATCGAGCAGGGCCTGGAGCAGGGGGGCTCCGGGGAGGCCCTCCCACCAGGCGGGAGGGACTTCCTGGATTCGCCGCCAGTGGCCAGCGGTGGTCATGAGGATGAGGCTGCGGATGAGGTCATCCACCTCGGGAGGAGCCGCCTGGACGGGACTCTCGGTGTCCGCGGCCGGGGCCTGCCGGCCTCGCACCGCCCGGTCCAGCTCCTGCAGCGGCACCTGGAGCTGGTGGGCCAGGCTGGCGAAGAGGTCGCGGCTCTCAGTGGTGCGGGGCAGGTACGGCAGGAAATCCAGCAGATCCTTGAAGGCGCCCATGCGGTCGGAGGTGCGGCGCAGGTCCTTGCCCTCCATGGCCCGGTCGATCATGAAGGCGGTCCAGTCCGGTGCGGTCCCCAGCAGGTCGCGGAAGGCCTCGCCGCCCAGCTTGAGACACCAGGTGTCGGGGTCCTCGCCCTGGGGCAGCTCCAGCAGGCGCACCTCGAAGCCCAGGGGCAGGGCCATCCTCAGGCTCTTCTCCATGGCCCGGCGGCCAGCGGCGTCCCCGTCGAAGCAGAGGATGACGCGGCGGGTGAACCGGCCCAGCTGTTTCAGGTGCTCCTC
The DNA here is from genome assembly GCF_030268045.1 of Geothrix edaphica. Lineage (NCBI taxonomy): Bacteria > Pseudomonadati > Acidobacteriota > Holophagae > Holophagales > Holophagaceae > Geothrix > Geothrix edaphica. The sequence continues at coordinate 1,229,770 of NZ_BSDC01000001.1, read as the reverse complement.
GGTGAGGGCCGTTCCCAGGGGCGCCACGGCCTGGTGGATCCCGTGCTGGTGGAGCTGCAGCACATCGAAGTAGCCCTCCACCACCAGGGCTCCGTCCTTCATGGCGCCCTTCGCCCGGTGGAAGCCGAAGAGGGTCTCGCCCTTGTGGAAGAGGACCGTGTCGCGGGTGTTGAGGTACTTGGGCTGGGCATCCCCCATCGTGCGTCCCCCGAAGGCCACCAGGCGGCCCCGGGCGTCATGGATGGGGATGGTCAGGCGGTTGCGGAGGAAGTCGATCTGGGTGCCGCGCTCGCTGCGGCTGGCCAGGCCCGCCTGTTCCAGCAGCTCGCCGGAGAAGTTCAAACCCCGCAGGTGGGTGACGAGGGGCTCCCAGCCGTCCGGCGCCACCCCGAACCCGGCCTCGGCCACGAAGGGGCCTTCATAGCCGCGCCGGTGCAGGTAGGCCCGGGCCTCCTCGTGGCGCTCCAGCTGCCGCTCGTAGAAGGTCTGGGCCGCCTCCAGCGCCGCGCGCAGGCGGGTCTCCAGGTCCACCTCGGCCGCCGGCCGCTCCCGGCGCTGGGGCAGGTCGATGCCCGCGGCCCGGGCCAGCTGCTCCAGCGCTTCGGGGAAGGTCATGCCCTCGCGTTCCATCAGCCAGGCGAAGGCGTCCCCATGCTTGCCGCAGCCGAAGCAGTGGTAGAAGCCCCGGTTGGCCACCACCTGGAAGCTGGGGCTGCGCTCCGCGTGAAAGGGGCAGAGGCCCACGTGGGCCGAGCCCTGCTTGCGCAGCTTCACCGCCTGGCCCACCAGGGCCAGCAGGTCCGTGGCCTCCCGGACGCGCTCGACGATTTCGCGGTCACGCATGCTTCAGGCATAACATGAGCGCGGATGCGGGAGGCATGGCATATTTGAGGATTCGCACGGCGGACCCCATGAGCCAGCTCCTCGACACCATCCTCCTCTTCAGCCTGCCTGCCTCGGGCAAGTCGGAGGTGCGCCGGTACCTGGCCAGCCTGACCCCCGACCAGTGCCGGAACGACTTCCACATGGGCCCCACCCTCCAGCTGGACGACTACCCCTACGTCCACCTCATGCACCGCATCGACGACGAGCTGAAGGCCAACGGCCTGGGCTACGCCTACTACCACGGGCCCAACCGTCCCTTCCGCGACAACTGGACCTGGGCGGTCCTCATCGAGCTGCTGAACGAGGACTACGCGAACCTCATGGCCAGCCGTCAGACCGAAGTCGCCGGCGCGGCCCAGCACCTCTTCGACCGCCTGGATGCGGCCCATGCCAAGGTGGGCCTGCCGGAATACCTGGGCGACATCCCCCACCGCCTCCGGGTGCGGATGGCCGAGGCCCTGGAGGCCGAGTGCCGCGCCGAGTTGGACGTCCTCAACCGCCAGAACGCCCAGGACAAGGCGGGCCGCACCCTGGTGATCGAGGCCGCCCGGGGCGGTGCCCACGGCTCGGCCTTCCCCCTGTGCCCGCCCCACGGCTACGACACGGCCTTCCAGACGCTGTCCCCCGCCATCCTCGAGACGGCCGCAGTCCTGTACGTCTGGGTGGATCCCGCGGAAAGCCGCCGCAAGAACATCGAGCGCGGCCGCCCCGATGGCCAGGGCAGCATTCTCCACCACAGCGTGCCCATGGAGGTGATGCTGGGCCAGTACGGCACCGACGACATGGCCTGGCTCATGGAGCAGAGCGACCGCCCCGGCACCATCCGCGTGGAGCGCATCGTGCCCGCGGGCGACCGCTACGAGACCCGGGTCTACCACCTGCCCGTGGCCCGGTTCGACAACCGGAACGACCTCACCACCTTCGTCCGCGAAGACCAGAAGCTCTGGAAGCCCGCCGACGTCCTGGCCATCCACAGTGGCCTCAAGGCCGCCTTCGACCAGCTGGCGACCGCCAGCCGATAGCTGACAGCCCCTGGATTCAGTGCGCCCCGGCGCCCGCCTTGGCGTGCCAGATGCGGGTCATGATGAAGGCGCCGAGGAGGCTGAAGGGGATGATGGAACCCACCCACACCCAGGCATGGGCGGGCTGGTGGCCGTGGGCGGCGATGCCGTCCCAGCCGTAGGTCTTGAGGATCCAGCCCAGGCCGAAACCCGTGAGGCCCGAGCCGATGTACTGGATGCCATCCAGGGCTCCGGCCACGGAGGCCGCGGCCTTGCGCCCGCCGAAGTCCATGCTCGCGGTGCCGCTGAGCATGCCGTGGACGCCGAAGATGAACATGGCGGTGAGGCCCAGCAGCACCACGGCCCAGATCTGGCCACCCGTGGTGCCCTGGCCGAGCGTCAGGCCCAGCAGCCCCAGCATCACCACCTGCACCAGGTAGAAGAGGAAGGCCACGGGCGGACGGCGGGACTGGAACAGCTTGTCGCTCATCCAGCCGCAGAGCAGACCGCCCAGGATGCCGCCGCCCATGAAGGCGACGCCCGTCCACCAGAAGAGGTGCTCCTTCTTGCCGAGGTGGTAGACCTCCTGCAGGTACTCGGTGAAGTAGAGCATCACGCCCTGCCGCACGAAGCCCGTGCAGAACTCCGCGAAGATGAGCGCCACCACGATCGGGTTGTGGAAGACCTTCCGCATGAGGTCGCCGAGGGGCAGGGGCGTCTCGTCGGCGGAGGCCGCGTTGGAGCCGTCGCCTGTGTCGAAGTCCGCATGGCCCGCGTGGCTGGGGCGATTGCGCACCAGGAACCAGTCCACGGCGAACATGAAGGTCATGGCCGCGGCCGGCACGAACCAGATGACCGTCCAGCTGCGGAAGCTGGCCAGCAGCCAGGCGCCGATGGTGGTGGCCAGGAAGTAGCCAGAGCTGATCATGATGCCGAAGATGCCGCCGAAGACGCCGCGTTCCTGCACATGGAACCAGGTGCTGTTCACCTTCACCACGGACAGGGCGCCGAAGCTCTGGAAGTACATGTTCAGGCTCCAGAGCAGGCTCATGCTCACCAGGATCTGGGTGACATGCCCGTTCAGGAACATGAACCCGATGGCCAGGTTCAGGAGGGCCGCGCCCAGGGAGCCCACGAGAATGGCCTTCCGCCCGCCGATGCGGTCGGCGAGGGGGCCATTGAAGGCCACAGCCAGGCCGTAGGTCCAGAAGCCCGCCGAGGCGATGAGCCCCATCTGCGCCTTGTCCAGGTGGTACCAGGCGCCGATGTCATTCTTCACGATATTGAAGTTGTAGCGGCCCATGTACATGGCCGCGTAGGTCAGCCCCAGGGGAAACCAGTTCAGAAACCGGCGCAGGCGGAAGGCAGGGCTGTGATCCAAGGGAACCTCGATGCCTTCGATGGTACCGGGGGCTTGGCCATACCCCAAGGAACGAGCGTGTAACGCCGGTCACTCCGCCTTGCGGAAGGTCTCGTCGGTCCCGGTCAATCCCCAGCTGCCCCGGCGCCGCTCGAAGGTGGCGTGGCGCGGCTTGGTCTGGCCGATCTTCACATCCGGATGCAGGGCCTGGAAGAGCGGGAACTGGGCCGTGGGCTTGTCCAGGCGGATCTCGTAGGTCACGCGGGCGCCCTCCCGGGTGGGCTCCATGCGGACGGCGCGCACGAACACGGCCTCGGCCGCGGGCATGGAGAAGCCCTTGGGCGCCGCCTTGATGTCCTTTGGAGCAGACGGCTTCAGGCGGAAGGTGAAGGTCTCCCGGCTGCCGTCAGCCTGGACCGTGCTGTCGAACCAGCCGCTCTTGTCCAGGCTCTCCTTGAGGGAAACCAGCCGCAGGTGCTCGGGGCTGCCCTTCTCGGCGGAGGCCCTCTCAGGCACGGTGACGGGCACCACCACCGGGTAGTCCTTGCGGATCAGGTCCTCGGCCTTCGCCCGCTCCAGCTTGGAGTTGCAGGCCAGCGTCAGGAGGAGGACAGGCAGGAGCAGGGCGGGGCGCATGTTCGTTCCTTTCCAGTTCGCAAGGATGGTGACACAACCGGGCGCCCGTCACGCAGCCTCGCAGTATCCTATGGGGCTTCGACGCTTAGGAGACCGCCGTGAACCCTGCCTACCTGGCCCACCTGACCCGCGAGATCGAGCAGCTGAAGGAGGCGGGGCTCTACAAGACCGAGCGGATCATCACCTCGCCCCAGCAGCCGCAGATGCAGGCCAACGGCAAGGATGTGGTGTGCCTCTGCGCCAACAACTACCTGGGGCTGGCCAACCATCCCGAGGTGATCGAGGCGGGCAAGAAGGTGATGGATGGCCACGGCTTCGGCATGGCCTCGGTGCGCTTCATCTGCGGCACCCAGGACATCCACCGGGAGTTGGAGCAGAAGCTGGCGGCCTTCCTGGGCTTCGAGGATACGCAGCTGTATTCCTCCTGCTTTGATGCCAACGGCGCCATCTTCGAGGGGCTCCTGGGCGAGGAGGACGCCATCATCAGCGACGCGCTGAACCACGCCTCCATCATCGACGGCATCCGCCTCTGCAAGGCCCAGCGCTTCCGCTACGCCAATTCCGACATGGTCGACCTGGAGGCCCAGCTGAAAGCCGCCGACGCCGCTGGCGCCCGGTTCAAGCTGGTGGTGACGGATGGCGTCTTCAGCATGGATGGCTACATCGCCAAGCTCGCGGAGATCTGCGACCTGGCGGAGAAACACGGCGCCATGGTCATGGTGGACGACAGCCACGCCGTGGGCTTCATGGGTGCCAACGGCCGGGGGACGCACGAGCACTGCGGCGTCATGGGGCGCATCGACTTCATGACGGGCACCTTCGGCAAGGCCCTGGGCGGCGCCTCCGGCGGCTACATCGCCGCCAGGCAGGTGGCCATCGACTGGCTGCGGCAAAAGGCCCGCCCCTACCTGTTCTCGAATTCCGTGGCGCCCGCCATCGTCGCGGCCACGCTGAAGGTGCTGGACCTGCTCAAGAACAGCCAGGGCCTCATCAAGCAGGTGCACGAGAACGCCCGCTACTTCAGGGCCGGCATGGAGAAGGCCGGCTTCAAGCTGCTGCCGGGCGAGCATCCCATCGTGCCCGTCATGCTCTACGAGGCGCCCCTGGCCCAGGAGTTCGCCAAGCGCCTGCTGGACGAGGGCGTCTACGTCATCGGCTTCTTCTTCCCCGTGGTGCCCAAGGGCCAGGCCCGCATCCGCACGCAGATGAGCGCCGCCCACACCCGCGCAGACCTGGACAAAGCCATCGCCGCCTTCACCAAGGTGGGTCGGGAACTTGGAGTGATCCAATAAGCGGATCGACCGCACCAGACGAGTGGAATCGCGCCCCAGACCGCGCCGGTTTGGGGCGTCAGTTCTTTCTGGGAGCGGCGGCCAGGAAGATCTGGGCGGCCAGGAGCAGCAAGCCGGCATCGCGCAGCAGGGACCACCGCATGTCTGTCAGGCGTTCGGCGTCCGTCCGGTGTGCGGTGGCGCCGAAGCAGCCGCAATCTACTGGATGGTGGCGGGCGAGGTTGATGGCGAGCGCCAGGCCGAAGGCCAGGAGCAGCATCGCGGCCCATGTGGCGGCGGCGCGGACCCAGATCCCCAGGGCGAGCCCCAGCCCACAGAGCAGTTCCAGCCAGGGAAGGACGAGGGCCATGGGATTCAGGGTCGGGCCAGGCACCAGCTGGTAGGCCCAGATGGCCTTGGCGAAGCCCGGCGGATCCCCGATCTTGGGCAGGGCTGCCGCGATGAAGACCAGACCCAGGGCAATCCGGGCGGCCAGGGTCAACCTGGGGTGCAGGAGCCAAGGCCAGAGGCGGGCCTTCATGGCCGGCCCTTCCCGATGGGGCGCCCCTGGGCCACCCAGGCCGGGTAGCCATCATGGAAGATGAGCAAGTGGAAGTAGCCCTCTCCCAGCAGCTTCTCGGCGAGGAGGTGGGAATCCCGGCAGTCACCGCCGCTGCAGTAGATGACGATGGGATCCTCCGAGCCCGGCCGGCGCGCGGCCTTGAAGGAGAGCAGGCGGTCGTCCAGGTCCGATTCCCACACCGGGGTGCTCCAGGCACCGGCGATGTGGCCCTCGGCGAATTCGGAGCCTCGCCGGGCATCCAGGAAGGGGGTTCCGGACTGGAACGCCCGCCAGGCCTCCTCGGCGCTGATGTCGAGGATGGGGCTGGAGGGAGACGTCTCTGCTGCCGGCGCAGCGGCAGGGGCGGGAGAGGGCGCCGGCCGCGACGACGGGAGGTGGCCAGGATGGATCGGGTGGCCGACCTTCGACTCCGGGACGATGGGGAGGCCGGAGCCGGGCAGGGGAGGCTGGATCTTCTCGACCCTGGGCGCGGCGGTGGCAGGCGGCAGGCTCGACCGGACCCAGGCCAGGCGGCGCGCGGGGGAGGCGAGGCTGTTCGCGATCAGAGCCGCCACCAGCGCCATTCCGGCCAGGGCCAGGACTCGGAGAAGGGTGGACCGGAATCGGGCCATCAGAGGGCAGTCCACGGGGGCATGGTCTTGGCCGGACTCACAGCACGATGTACCGGTAGATCCCGGGTTCCTGCTCCTTCAGCAGCAGCTGGATGGTCCAGCGGCCGTCCGGGAACCGCTCGTACATGGTGGCGCTCATGACGGATTCCTTCAGCCATTCGCGGATGTCCTCGTACCGGTCGAAGGGGGGCGGCTCCCATCCGCCTTCGACGGGGCCCCGGGCGCCGGAGCCGGGCTTGATGTAGCCCATCAGGCGGGCCAGCGAGGCTTCAGGGTCCTGCATCGTACGCTCCAGGCTTCCAGGTGTTGTCATGAACGCTTCGCCTGCTTGGTTGAACGGGGGGCTTGATCGCCCGCTGGCCCGGGCTCCGGCTCGACCACCCCTTCAGCTCCGGGCGACAGCGAATGGATGAGGGCCCGGAGCGCGTTCTCGCTGTCTGCGTCGAGGGACTTGGAAAAGGCGACGGCCATGCCCCGGGAGTCGGACCGCACCACGGTCCCCCTCGCCACGACCCGCTGCCCGGACTCCCCCTCTGCCAGCAGGATGGCCACGCCGCACGGGCTCCCAAGGGGCAGGCGCTCGGTGCCGCCCAACAGGATGCTACCCATGCTGATGTCGATGGCGGTGGGGTAGGCAATGATCCGGTCCTCGACCACCAGTTTCACCCGGTAGGTGATTGGAACGCGGCGGAATCGCCGCCTCTCGGAAGGGGTTGCCATGTCTGACGTCCAATCCAGACATGATACCGCGGAGGAAATCACCGAACTTCATCCCGGTACCCCTGGTCGTGGATGCCAGTGACCGCCCGGCCAGATGGATCGGCCATCTTCGCGAACGAGGCGTCCCAGCGCAGGGCCGTCTCCGTGCTGCAGGCTACGCTGCGCTCGAAGGGTACGCAGTTCACGGCCGTGGCGCTGGGGAAGTGGTGCTCGAACATCTGGCGGTAGAAGTAGGCCTCCTTGGTTTCCGGAGTCTTGACGGGGAAGCGCTCCGCCGCGCCCCGCAACATGACGTCACTGATCTCGCGCTCGGCGGTGGCCTTGAGGGCATCGATCCAGGCGTAGCCCACGCCGTCTGAGAACTGTTCCTTCTGCCGCCAGAGCACCTCCTCCGGGATGAGCCCTTCGAAGGCCTTCCGCAGAGGGTATTTCTCGATGGGCCGGGGCCGGGGCGCATTCCGGGGCAGCTTCACCGCAGGATCCAGCCGCATGGCCACGTCGAGGAAGTCGCGGTCGAGAAAGGGCACCCGGGCTTCCACGCCCCAGGCCGCGCTGGACTTATTGGCCCGGGCGCAGTCGTAGAGGTGCAGCTTCTGGAGCTTGCGCACCGTCTCGGCGTGCAGCTCCGGGCCGTCCGGGGCCTTGTGGAAGTAGAGGTAGCCGCCGAAGATCTCGTCCGCGCCTTCGCCGGAGAGCACCATCTTGATGCCCATGGCCCGGATCTTCCGCATCATGAGGTACATGGGCGTGGAGGCCCGGATGGTCGTGATGTCGAAGGTCTCCAGGTGGTGGATCACGTCCGAGAGAGCATCCAGCCCCTCCTGCACCGTGAAGTGGAGCTCGTGGTGGATGGCGCCGATGTGGTCTGCCACCAGACGGGCGGGAGCCAGGTCCGGCGCGCCCTTCAGCCCCACGGCGAAGCTGTGGATCCGGGGCCACCAGGCGGGCGTGGTACCGCCCTCCTCCACGCGGCCGTCCCGGTACTGGGCGGCGATGGCCGCTACCAGCGAGGAGTCCACGCCTCCGGAGATCAGGACGCCATAAGGCACGTCGCACATGAGCTGCCGCCGCACGGCTGATTCCAGGGCCGCGCGCAGCGCCGTGGGATCGTAGGGCGTGTCGGGGACGTACCCAGGCTCGGCCCAGTCCGGCTCGTAGTACCGCTGGAACCCCTTGTCGGCTTCGTGCCCCAGGAAGAAGTGGCCCGGCGGGAACTCGCGGATCCGTTCGCAGTGGCTCACCAGGGCCTTCATCTCCGAGGCGACGTAGAGGCGGTCCTCGCGGTCCCAACCCAGGTAGAGGGGGATGACGCCGATGGGATCCCGGGCGATGAGGTAGGTCTCCCGCTTGGGGTCGTAGAGCACGAAGGCGAAGATGCCGTTCATGCGGTTGAGGAAGTCCTTCGGGGCCAGCTCATCGTAGAGGTAGAGGATCACCTCGCAGTCGGACAGGGTCTGGAAGTCGTGGGCCTCCCCCAGTCCGTGGCGCAGCTCCCGGTGGTTGTAGATCTCACCGTTGACCGCCAGCACCGTGCCCTGGAGGGTGTCGACGAGGGGCTGGGCGCCGTGCTCGACATCCACGATGGAGAGGCGCTCGTGGACGAGGATGGCCCAATCGTCGCTGTAGATGCCGCTCCAGTCTGGGCCCCGGTGGCGGATCTTCCGGGCCATGGCCAGGGCCTGCCGCCGGAGCTCCGCCGGGTTCGAGCGGGAGGGATCGATGTCGAGGATGGTGAGGATGCCGCACATGGCCTGCTCCAAAAGAAAAAACCCCGATCCGCTTTCGCGAATCGGGGTGGTCCGGGAATTCAGGTGTCTAGGTGAGACCCTCTCCGGCCCACGCGCGATTCGCGCGAGGGAGCCGATTGATATTGCGGTTGGACCGCAGAGAGGGATTGGTCATATAACGCCTGGGAGAACCTTATCGGTTGTCTTCACGAATCGTCAAGGGCGGAAGGCTAAGTTGGCCAGTCTTGATGTTGATGATGAAATGGTGCGGTTGGAGGCGCCATGAAAGCCCTGTTGAAGACCAAGCGCGAGGAAGGCATCTGGATGGGCGAGGCGCCCATGCCCGAAGTGGGCCCCAACGATGTGCTGATCCGGGTCCACAAGAGCGCCATCTGCGGCACGGACGTGCACATCTACAACTGGGACGACTGGGCCCAGAAGACCATTCCCGTGCCCATGGTGGTGGGCCACGAGTACTTCGGCATCATCGAGCGGGTGGGCGCCGAGGTCGAAGGCTACAAGCCCGGCGACCGGGTGAGCGGCGAGGGCCACATCACCTGCGGCCACTGCCGGAACTGCCGGGCGGGCAAGCGCCACCTCTGCCGGAACACCGTGGGCGTCGGCGTGAACCGCACGGGCTCTTTCGCCGAATACCTGTCCATTCCCGCCTTCAACGTCTTCAAGGTGCCCGACAACGTCCCGGACGAGGTGGCCTCCATCTTCGACCCCTACGGCAACGCCGCCCACACGGCCCTCAGCTTCGACATGGTGGGCGAGGACGTGCTGATCACGGGGGCGGGCCCCATCGGCATCATGGCTGTGGCCATCGCCAAGCACGTGGGCGCCCGACACATCGTCATCACGGACGTGAACGAGTACCGCCTGGATCTGGCCCGGAAGATGGGTGCCACCGTGGCCGTGAATCCCATGAAGAAGAGCCTCCCAGAGGTGATGAAGGACCTGGGGATGACCGAGGGCTTCGACGTGGGCCTGGAGATGAGCGGCAATCGCAACGCCTTCGAGTCCCTGCTCGAGGCCATGCACCATGGCGGCCGCGTGGCCCTGCTGGGCATCCTCCCCGGCGACTGCGCCATCGACTGGAGCCAGGTGATCTTCAAAGGGTTGATCCTGAAGGGGATCTACGGACGCGAGATGTTCGAGACTTGGTACAAGATGGCCGCCATGGTCCAGAGCGGCCTGGACATCACCCCCGTCATCACCCACCGCTTCGGCATCGACGACTTCCAGAAGGGCTTCGATGCGATGCGCAGCGGGCAGAGCGGGAAGGTGATCCTCGATTGGGGCGTCAAGTAGCTTCTTGCCTTGAGGCACCTGCAAAATGCGGCCATGGGCCGCATTTTGATTGCTGCGCACGAACGGGCGCAGCTTGGTGCACGGCTGGTTGGAACCTTAGCGAAGGGGCTGCGGCTGGGGCACGGGCGGGAAGGGGCCATCGGTCCAGGGGGCGCCGTCCTTGATGAGGATGTCGCCGGCGAGCCCCTCGCCGCCGGGGACACCGTCGGTGCCGAGGCAGGCCAGGTAGTAGCCATCAAGCTTGGTGTTGAACTTCTGCCGGACCGGGCCGCGCTTGACCTGGACTTCCTCCACCGGGCGGGTGACATAGGGCCGGTAGAGGAACGGATGGCCCCAGGGGGCCTCGGGCACCTGCTCCAGATACTCGGGCACCAGTCCCTGCAGCGACTCCGGGTACTCCCCAGTCTTGGTCCGGTAGCGTATCAGGGCGTCGGTGATCCGCTTGAGGGCCGCCCGCACCTGCTTCTGGCGGTCCGCCAGGTCCCGGCTCACGAAGGCCTCGATGAGGAACAGGTCCCGGGTGGCCTGGCGGGCGGCCTCGGTGTCCGGGTAGCGATCCACCAGCTGCTTCATCATCGCCCGGGCCTCCAGGCTCCGGCCCTCCAGGTTCAGCTTGCGGGCCTCCTCGTAGAGGTTTCCGGGCAGCCTGGGATCTTCGGAGCTGCATCCGGCCAGGAGCGTGAGAAGGGCCAGGGCTGGGGCGAAGCGCGTGCGATGCATGGCATGAACCTTAGCAGAGGCGTGGGACGTTAGGATGGAGGAAAGGGGGGCACATGACCGACAGGCCGATGCTGGTGGGCATCGTGGGGGGCTCCGGCAGCGGGAAGACGTCCGTGGCCGCGGAGCTGGTGAAGCGCCTGCGGCGACGCTCGGTGGCCACGCTCCTCCTGGACATGGACGCCTACTACGCCCCGCTGGAACTGGTGAAATCCCGCTTCGGCAGCCTGCCCGTGAACTGGGACCATCCGCACGCCTTCGACCTGGACCTCATGGCCGCCCACCTGGCGGCCCTCCATCGCGGCGAGAGCATCCGCAAGCCCACCTACGATTTCACCATCTCCGACCGCACCGGCTGGGAGGAATCCGTGCCGCCGGGACAGGTGGTGATCCTGGAGGGGCTGCTGCTCTTCGCGCTGCCGGAGCTGCGCGACCAGCTGGACATGAAGGTGTTCGTGGACACGGATGCCGACATCCGCATCCTCCGCCGCATCCGGCGGGACACCCGGGAGCGGGGCCGCAGCCTCGAGAGCGTCATGGACCAGTACGAACAGAGCGTCCGCCCCATGCACCTGGAGTTCGTGGAACCCAGCAAGCGCTGGGCCGATCTCATCGTCCCGACAGGTGTGGAGAACCGCACGGCTCTGGACGTCATCACCCGCCACATCTGCAGCCGCGTGCTGGATCAGGGAGAACCTCAGCGTGTTTGAGAACGGTATCCATCTGTCAGCCGAAACCTACCGGGACCTTCCGGAAACGGTTCAGCGCCTCGACGTGCGGGAACAGTGGGAATACGACCTGGCGCGGATCCCCGGCGCCATCCTCATCCCCCTGGGCGAGCTGGCGGAGCGGGTGGCGGAGCTGGACCCCGCCCGGCCCGTGGCCGCCTATTGCCACCACGGCACCCGCAGCCTCTATGCCGTGCGGTTCCTCCAGGGTGCGGGCTTCCGGGATCTGGCCCACCTGGCCGGTGGCATCGACGCCTACAGCCGCCTGGATCCATCCATTCCGAGGTACTGATGCGGCTCCTGCACCGCCACCCGGAAGGCTTCGACCCGAACGCGGCCTGGACCCAGGAATCCGAGAGTGTGCGGCAGGATTCCCGCCTCTTCCGGCAGATCGTGGCCCAGCGGCGGAGCCCCCATACCGGCCGCCAGCATGCCTTCTACCGCCTCCAGGGGCCCGACTGGGTGAACGTGGTGGCCTTCACCCGGGAGGGCGACCTGCTGGTGGTTGAGCAGTTCCGGCACGGCATCGACGCCTCCACCCTGGAGATCCCGGGCGGGGGCTGCGATGGGGGCGAGATCCCGGAAGCGGCCGCTCGGCGGGAGCTCCGGGAGGAGACCGGGTTCGTCTCTGACCGCTGGGTTCCGCTGGGCTCCTGCACCCCGAACCCGGCCACCCAGAACAACCGCTGCCATAGCTTCCTGGCCCTGGATTGCGAGCTCCAGGGAGACCTGGAGTTGGATCCCGCCGAGGAACTGCAGGTCTGGGCCTGCTCCTGGTCTGAATGGCAGGCCCGCATGCGCCAGGGGGAGGTCCACCACGCCCTGGTGCTGTCCGCCTTCCAGCTTCTGAGCCTCTGGGAAGGTTGGCCCGCGCTGCGAGAGCGGCTGGAGGGCTCGGGTGAAAAGCGGGGGCAGGATTAACAGGATCCAAAAGAAGCACAACGCTGCACCCATCCTGTTCATCCGGCTTTTCATCCTGTTAATCCTGTCTCGGCCTTTTCCTAAGCCAAGGCAAAGCGCTAGTCTGAAAGGTGTATCCGGATGAGGAGTGCCCATGGCCAGCGAATGTTCTTTTGACGTGGTGTGCAAGGTGGACCTGGACGAGGTGAAGAACGCCGTCTCCCAGGCCATGAAGGAGATTGGCCAGCGCTACGACTTCAAGGGCTCGGTATCCAAGATCGAGCTCAAGGACGACAAGGTGCTGGTGCTCAACAGCGATGACGAGGTGAAGCTCAAGGCCGTCATCGATGTGCTGCAGACCAAGCTGCACAAGCGCGGCGTGAGCATCCGCAGCATGGAATACGGCAAGATCGAACCCGCCACCAAGGGCACCGTCCGCCAGGAGGTCACCATCCACCAGGGCATTCCCGTGGAGAAGGCCAAGGGGCTCATCAAGGCCGTCAAGGACGCCAAGATCAAGGTCCAGGCCAGCATCCAGGGCGACCAGCTCCGGGTGAGCGGCAAGAGCCGCGACGACCTGCAGGAAGTCATCGCCCTCTTCAAGAAGGACGACCAGGGTCTGGACCTTCAGTTCACCAACTACCGGGGCTGACGTGTCGCGACTCGACCTCTCCCGCTACTTCCTCCCCATCGCCCCCAAGCTGGCGGGCGTGGAGGCGGAACTGCAGCGCATCCTGCAGAGCGACGTGGAGGTGGTCCAGAAGCTGGCGGACCATGTTCGCGGAGGCCAGGGCAAGCGTCTCCGGCCGGCCCTGGTGATGCTGTCGTCCCGGTTCTGCGGTGTGCCCAACGATGAGGACGTGCGCTTCGGAGCCGTCTTCGAGCTGATCCACACCGCCACCCTGGTGCACGATGATGTCATCGATCACGCCCAGCTGCGCCGGGGGATGCCCACCCTCAATCGGCTCTGGGGCAACACCCTGACGGTGCTCTTCGGGGATCTGCTCTACCTGGTGGCCATGAACGAGGCCATCGCCGGCCGGAGCTGGCGGATGATGGAGATCTTCGCGGAAGTGACCACCCGCATGATCGAGGGCGAGCTCATCCAGAACGACGTCCTCTTCAAGCTGGACACCAGCCGCAAGGACTACTTCGACATCCAGGAACGGAAGACCGCGCTCCTGTTCAGTGGCTGTACCGAGACCGGCGCCGTGCTCACCGGCCGGAGCTTGGCCGAGTGCACGGCCATGCGCGAGTACGGCCTTGAGGTGGGGCGCGCCTTCCAGCTGGTGGATGACCTGCTGGACTACACCGCCACCAGCGAGCAGCTGGGCAAGCCGGCCTTCAGCGACCTGCGGGAGGGCAAGCTCACCCTGCCCATGCTCACCCTGCTGGAGAGGGCTCCGGATGAGGCCCGAACCCTCATCCGCACCATCTGGGACCGGGGCGAGGAAGTGCCCATCCCATCGGACGAGGAGGCCCGGCTCCGCGCCCTCATCGCCCGGCACGACGCCCTCTCGGAAACCCGCGGATTGGCCCACAGGGCCTCCCAGAATGCCGTGGCCCAGCTTGCGGCCGTGGCCGGCGATGCCGACACCGGGGCCCTGTTGCGTGACATTCCGGAGGCTTTGCTGTCACGGAGCAAGTGAGGGTCGGGATCGACCCTCTAGTCTTGCCAATAGTTCCCGGAAGCGGGGATGGGACCGGACCGCATCCAGGTCGCCGTCGAGGAGGAGGAAGCCACGCACCGGGTCAGGTCGTCGAGCGTCGCGAAGAGGTCCTGGCGGTCGAAGGCATAGGCCCTGGGCCAGGCCACCCGGCGCAAAGGCCTTTCGAGACCGACCTATCCTTCGACTTCGCCCAACCTCAGATCGAAGGGGATGCCGGCCCGCTTGCAGGCCGCGATGAAGCTCTCCTTGTCGGGACACTTGAGGTAGGCCTCCATGGGCTCCACCTTCTTGTCCTTGATGAACTCCACCAGGGCATCGTTCATCAGCTTCTGGCCATAGCTCCGGCCCGTCTGCATGGCACTGGTGATCTGGAAGTTCTTGCCTTCGCGGATGAGGTTGGCGATGGCTGGGCTGATGAAGAGGGTCTCCAGGGCCGCGATGCGGCCGCCGCCGATCTTCTTGAGCAGGGTCTGGCTCACCACGCACTTGAGGGCGTCGGCGAGCATCACGCGGATCTGCTGCTGCCGGTCGGCGGGGAACTGGTCCACGATGCGGTCGATGGTGCCGATGGCGCTGCTGGTGTGCAGGGTGCCGAAGACCAGATGGCCGGTGATGGCGGTCTCCAGGGCGATGGCGATGGTCTCGAGATCGCGCATCTCCCCGACCATCACGATGTCGGGATCTTCCCGCAGGGCCGCGCGGAGGCCGCTCTTGAAGCTGTCCGTGTGGGTGCCCACCTCGCGCTGATTCACGAGGCAGCCCTTGCGGGGATGCACGAACTCGATGGGGTCCTCGATGGTGAGGATGTGGTCGTGGCGCTTCTGGTTGGCCAGGTCGATGATAGCCGCCAGGGTGGTGGACTTGCCGCTACCCGTGGGGCCGGTCACCAGCACCAGGCCCTTGGCCAGGTCGCAGAGTCGCCGGATGGGGTCGGGCAGGCCCAGCTTGTCGGGATCCGGGATCTGATTGGGGATGACGCGGCAGACCAGACCCGGTCCCACGCGATCCATGAAGTAGTTCACACGCAGCCGGCAGCCGCCCGCCTCGTAGGCGTAGGCGAAATCGGCATCGTGGCGCTCCTGGAAGTGGTGCCAGGCGGCCGGCGTGGCCACGGCCTCCATCATTTCCAGCATGGTGGCCGGTTCGAGCGGACCGAAGCCTTCCAGTTCCTTCATGTCGCCATGGACGCGGACCAGGGGCGGCTCCAGGGAGGTGCAGTGGAGATCGGAACCCTGCTGGGCCAGCAGGGCGGAGAACAGGCGCTCGGCCAGGGGATGGCCGTGGGTCCCCCCGGGTCTCGGGGCCTGCTTGGAGGCGGGAACGGGTGCGGTGGCTGGGACGGCCACTGCCTGCGGGCCGGTGGGTCCCTGGTATTCGGCGACGAGGTTCGGGACCTCCCCATGACGACCCAGGCGGATCCGGAAGGTCTCACCGGCCAGCTCGTGCTCGAACTCGGCCTTCCCTTCCATCTGCCAGGCTGCCTTCATGCCGCCGGGAACCACCTCCCCCGCCAGCACGTCGACCATCACCGCAGGCAGGGGGTTGGGCAGGAGGTCCACGAATTCCCCGCTCTTGAGCTCCAGTCGGGGCTTCTGGTCCGCTTCCAGGTGGAGCCGGGACCCACCGCGGGAGATGACGTGCGAGAGCAGCCGGTCGAGCTGGGCCATGAACGCCTCCTGGGTGCCCTCAAAGGATGCCACGGGTCACAGCCTTCGGGGTTCGGACCTGGCGGCCTGGACGCTAGACTGGAGGGCGACCCTTTTCCCGGAGCCAGCATGAACATTCATGAGTACCAAGCCAAAGAACTGCTGCGGCAGTACAAGGTGGCCACGCCCGACGGGAAGGTCGCCCAGGACGCGGAAGAGGCCCGCATGATCACGAAGGAGTTCGGCGGGGCCAGCGTCGTCAAGGCGCAGATCCATGCCGGTGGCCGCGGCAAGGGCGGTGGCGTGAAGTTCGCGACGGACCCCGACAAGGCCGCCGAGCTGTTCAAGGCCATGATCGGCATGCAGCTGGTCACCAAGCAGACCGGCACCGAAGGCCGCAAGGTCCGCACCGTGTTCCTCTCCAAGCCCGTGGACATCGAGCGGGAGCTCTACCTGAGCTTCCTGGTGGACCGCGTCACCAGCCGGGTCACCATCCTGGCCTCCACCGAAGGGGGCGTGGAGATCGAGGAAGTGGCGGAGAAGACCCCCGAGAAGATCGTCAAGGTGGCCATCGACCCGGCGCTCGGCCTCAATGGCTTCCAGGCCCGCCAGGTCGCCTTCGCCCTGGGCCTTGAGGGCGATGCCTTCAAGAAGGGTGTGGTGTTCCTCCAGAACCTCTACCGGCTCTTCGTGGAGAAGGACTGCTCCATGGTGGAGATCAACCCGCTGGTGGTGACCAAGCAGGGTGAGGTCACGGCCCTGGACGCCAAGATCGGCTTCGATGACAACGGCCTGGTCCGCCACCCGGATGTGCTGGCCTACCGCGACCTCAACGAGGAAGCGGAGGAGGAGGTGGAAGCCAGCAAGTACAACCTCAACTTCATCAAGCTCGACGGCAGCATCGGCTGCATGGTGAACGGCGCCGGCCTGGCCATGGCCACCATGGACATCATCAAGTACTGCGGCAGCTCCCCGGCCAACTTCCTGGATGTGGGCGGCAGTGCCACCGAGGATGCGGTGAAGAACGCCTTCCGCATCATCCTCCAGGACAAGGCCGTGAAGGCCGTGCTGGTGAACATCTTCGGCGGCATCATGCGCTGCGACATCGTGGCCTCCGGCATCGTCAATGCCGCCAAGGAGATCGGTATCAAGGTGCCCGTGGTCGTGCGCCTCGAGGGCACCAACGTCGAGGAAGGCAAGCAGATCCTCGCGGCCAGCGGCCTGAACCTCATCGTCGCCGCCGACCTGAAGGACGCCGCCGAGAAGGTGGTTGCCTCCATCAAGTAGTCCCACCACGGAACCCGATCGATTCCATTCTTGCGAGGTATGACATGGCAGTTCTCGTGGGCAACCACACCAAACTCATCGTTCAGGGCATCACCGGTCGCGAAGGGCTCTTCCACGCCAAGGGCTGCCGCGACTACGGCACGAACGTGGTCGGCGGCGTGACCCCCGGCAAGGGCGGCACGGAGATCGAAGGCTTCCCCGTCTTCAACACCGTCAAGGACGCCGTGGCCAAGACCGGCGCCAACGCCACCATGATCTTCGTCCCCCCCGTGGCCGCTGCGGACGCCATCCTCGAGGCCCTGGACGCGGGCATCGAGCTGGTGGTCTGCATCACCGAGGGCATTCCCGTCCTCGACATGGTCAAGGTCAAGCGGGTGCTCCCCAACTACCCCAAGAGCCGCCTCATCGGCCCCAACTGCCCGGGCATCATCAGCCCCGGCCTGGCCAAGATCGGCATCATGCCCGGCCGCATCCACAAGCAGGGCCACGTGGGCGTGGTCAGCCGCTCCGGCACCCTCACCTATGAGGCCGTGGGCCAGCTCACCGCCCTGGGCATCGGCCAGAGCACCTGTATCGGCATCGGCGGCGACCCGGTGAGCGGCACCAGCCACATCGACGCGCTGGAGATGTTCAACAACGACCCCGACACCCACGCCGTCATCATGATCGGCGAGATCGGTGGCAGCGCCGAGGAAGACGCCGCCGCCTGGGTGAAGGCCAACATGAAGAAGCCCGTGGTCGCCTTCATCGCCGGCCAGACGGCCCCTCCGGGACGCCGCATGGGCCACGCCGGCGCCATCATCTCCGGAGGCAAGGGTACCGCCGCCGAGAAGATGAAGGCCCTGACCGCCGCCGGTATCACCGTGGTGCAGAGCCCCGCCGACATGGGCAAGGCCCTGGCCGAGCGCCTGAAGTAGCCGCAACGAAAAGCTTCACCACCAAGACACCAAGACACCAAGGCACCAAGAACTGCTTTTTCTTTTCTTGGTGTCTTGGTGTCTTGGTGGTTAATTTTCATTATGTTGATTTCACGGGAAATGGTCCTGGACCAGGACATCGGCCTCAACGCCACCCTCTTCGGCGGCGACATGATGTCCCGCATGGACAAGGTGGCGGGGATCACGGCCTCGCTCATGTCCCGGAACCGGCGGTTCCTCACGCTCAAGGTCTCAGAGCTGGTCTTCCACAGCCCGGTTCGGGCCGGAGAGATCATCGAGTTCTACGTGGCCGTCGCCCGCCAGGGTCGCACCAGCATGACGCTCCAGATCGAGGTGCAGGTCTACCAGCCCGTGTCCGATGCCCGACGGGCCGTCACCAGCGGCGAATTCGTCATGGTGGCCGTAGACGAAGGGCAGCACCCTGAGCCCATCCTCTGGAAGCCCGAGGCCGTCCAACTCGCGGCGGAGGCCCACCAGGCCCGGAGCAGCCGGGCCTGAAGGGCGTATCCTGGTGGCATGACGGATCTCATCAAGGCCCATCTGGATCACCGCCGCGTCTGGCGGGATTTCGACTATTGCTACCCTGTGATTTCACGGCGCAGCCGCGGGGTGAGCCTGGGCGTGAACCTGAACCCGGACAAGGTCTGCAACTTCGATTGCGTCTACTGCGAGGTGGACCGCCTGACGCCGGCGAGGCGGAAGGATCTGGATCTGGACCTGCTGGACAAGGAGCTGGGCCTGCTGCTGGACCTGGCGACCAGCGGCGAGATCTACGACATCCCGCCCTTCGATTCAGCCCGGCCCGAGCAGCGCCGCCTCAACGACATCGCCTTCAGCGGCGATGGCGAGCCCACCACGGCCCGCGAGTTCGCGGAAGTCGCGGCGAGGGTCGCCACCCTCAAGAAACAGCGCGGCCTCGACCTAGTAAAGCTCGTGCTCATCACGGATTCCAGCCGCCTGCAGGCCCCCGAGGTGGTGAAGGGCCTGGAGACGCTCATGGCGAATCAGGGCGAGATCTGGGCCAAGCTCGATGCGGGCACCGAGGCTTTCTACCGCGAGATCTGCCGCAGCCAGGTACCGTTCCAGAGGATCCTCGACAACCTGCTGGCCACGGCCCGGCGCTGGCCCATCCTCATCCAGACCCTCTTCCTCAGCTGGAAGGGGCAGGGGCCCTCGGCTGGCGAGGTGGAAGCCTATTGCGGCCGTCTGGAGGCCATCCTGGCCCAGGGCGGCCGCCTCCAGGCCCTTCAGCTCTATACGGTGGCGCGGCCCACGCCGGAGCCCGAGGCGCGCCCCTTGTCCCGGCCGGAAATGGATGATCTCGCGGCCCGGGTGGGCGCCCGACTGCCCAGCCTGCCGATCGAGGTCTACTACGGGCCGGAGGCCTGGGGCTGATGCGCCGCCGGGTCGGGAGCACCGTCATCGTGGCGGTCGGGCTGGGCGCCATGCTGGGCCTGCCCATCGCCTGCCGGCCCCGCCGCGTCCCACCGCCGCCCCCACCCCCGCGCCTTCGCCTGGTGGCGGTGGGGGACATCCTGATGCACCAGGATGTGAAGGCGGCCGCCGAGCGCGCTCCGTCCGGATTTCCGGCCCTCTGGGCCGATCTCGTGCCTCTGTTCCAGGGGGCAGATGTGGCCTTCGGCAATCTGGAGACGCCCGTGGCGCCGACCTCGGGCCGTCCCGGGGTGCCGTTCCAGTTCAACGCGCCAGCCGCCCTTCCGGCCGCCCTGCGGGCCAGCGGGTTCACGGTACTCTCCACGGCCAACAACCACGCCTTCGACCAGGGGGCGAAGGGAGTGCGGGAGACCCTGGACCGCCTGCGGGCGGAGCAGCTGGTGGCGGTGGGCAGTGGCGAGGACCGCGTCCGGGCGGAGGCGGTCCAGGTCGTGGAGCGCCAGGGCCTGAAAGTGGCCTTCCTGGGCTTCACCGATCTCTTCAACGTGGACCTCAACCGGAAGGCCACCGAGCCCTGGGTGCGGCCCCTGGACCTGGAGCCCGCCATGTCTGCCGTGCGGGAAGCGCGCCTCCGCGCCGACCTGGTGGTCGTCAGCGTCCACTGGGGCAATGAGTATCAGCGGCAGCCCACAAAGCGGCAGCGGGACATCGCGAAGCGGCTGGTGGAGGCTGGCTGCGATCTCCTGCTGGGCCACCACCCCCACGTCCTGCAGCCGGCGGAGATCGTGGAGGCGGGCGGGCGGAAGGCCCTGGTGGCCTATTCCCTCGGCAACTTCATCAGCAATCAGGATCGCATGTACCGGGCGGACCTCTTTCCGGTGGCGGGGGGCGACAGCCGCGACGGAGCAGCCCTCCAGGCCGTCTTCGAACAGCGGCAGGGCGCGGACGGACGGCCGCACCTGGCGCTGGCGGAGACTTCCTTCGAGCCCCTGTGGACCGAGAACAACTGGGGCTCCCCCGCCGCGCAACGGGAGATCCGCGTCATCCGCGTGGCCGCCGCCGAAGCCAGGGTGCGGGCGGAGGTGGAGGCCCTGTCGGCCTCCCGGGAGGGGCAGGGGGCCCCAGGCCATCGGACCGCGCTCCTCGCGAAGCAGGAGTACCTCCGCACGCTCATCCTCCGGCGGCGGCGCATCGCAGAGACCCTGGGCGAGGCGTTTGTCCGCTAGGAGCTAGGCCAGGCCCAGTTCCGCGCGGTTCTCATGCAGCACGGCGATGATGCGGGCCAGGTGCTCGTCCTCGGAACCGCCCACGGCCTCCATGAGCATCCGGAAGCCCTCGGCCACTTCGTAGCGATCCACCCCGGCCGCGAAGGCCTTGTCCTTGAGCTTCTTCTTCACGCTCTTCGGTTCCAGGCCCTCGGTGCGAGTGGGTCGTACCAGGGCGCAGGCCATGACGAACCCCGTGATCTCATCCGAGGCGAGCAGGGCCTTGTCCAGCAAATGGTCGTAGGGCACGTTCCAGCGGGTGTAGTGGGCGCTGATGGCATGGGCCAGGTCCCCCTCTCCCCGCTCGTTCAGCCAGGCCACGATGCGCTTCGGGTGCTCCCCGGGCCAGGTGTCGTAGTCTGCGTCGTGGAGCAGTCCCGCCAGGCCGAAGAGCGCCACGTCCTCCTGCAGCCTGGCCGCGAGGTCACGCATGACCAGCTCCACGGCCCGGGCGTGCGTCCGCAGCTTCTCGGAAGGCGTCCACTGGCAGAGCAGGGTCCAGGCTTCATCACGGGCGAGCATCGCGTGTCCTCAAGGGATGATGATGGTGGGCCGCGGCGGCCCGGGCTCGGGGTCGCCGGAATAGCGCACGGCCTCCAGGAACAGGCCCGAGGCGGGGGCGGCCTTGGCGGCCCAGTACAGGTTCGCGGCTTCGGTGGGGGCGTGGAGGTCCTCCAGGATGCGGCGCGGTTCCTCCTCGCCCAGGGCACAGGCCACAGAGGCCCCGACCATGCGCCGCACCTGGCGACGGAAGAAATGCGTGGCCCGGACCCGCAGCAGCACCAGCGAGCCGGCTTCCGTGACCTCGCACTGGAGGATCCGGCTCAGGCCATCCTCCTCGGCGTCCAGATCCGCGAAGGAGCCTAGATCCTGGTCCCCCTCGAAGGCGCACCAGGCCTTCCGCAGCCGGTTGAGGTCCAGGCTGCGCTTCACCCACCAGATCCAGGGTTTGCCGAAAGCGCTGCGCCGCTGGCTGATCTGGTAGAGGTAGGTGCGATCCACGGCATCGAAGCGCGCATGGAACCGGGGGGCGCACACACGCACATCGCGGATGGCGATGTCCTGGGGCAGGACGCTATCAAAGATGCGGCGCAGTTCTCCCGGCCGCGGCGCGCCCTTGGCCTCCAGGTGCAGATGGGCGACCTGGCCCAGGGCGTGGACTCCGGCGTCGGTGCGACCGGCGCCGCCCAGATAGACCAGGTGCAGACCGGCCTCGTGGATGGCGTGCTCCAGGCTGCCTGCCACCGTGCGGACTCCTTCGCGGGTCTGCTTGGGGCCCTGTTTCTGCCAACCCTGGAAGCGGCTGCCGTCGTACTCCACCAGCAGGCGGAAGGCGGCATAGGGCACAGGTTTCGCAGCCACCTTCAACCCCCGATGACGGACTTCACCGCCTCGATGAGAGTCGATGGGTCGTGGATCGGCTTCGAGATGTAGCCTTCGGCGCCGGTCAGCTCCAGGTATTTCTCCCGGTCCCCGAACATGGCGTGGGCGGTCGCGAGCAGCACGGGAACCCGCCGGGTGGCCTCATCCTGCTTAAGCAGTTTGGTGATGAAGATCCCGTCCACCTTCTGGCCCTGATAGCTCGATCTGGACAGGCTCACGTCCATGATGATGGCCTTCAGTCCGGCTTCACGCGCCAGACGGAGGATCTCGTCGACCTCCTCGGAAACCAGCACCTCGTACCCGCCTTTTTTTACCAGCACGGTCTGGATGAATTTCACATTGATGGGGTCATCCTCCACTAGGAGGATCCGGTCTGCCATAGCTGCCTCGGTGATTCCAGACTATCGGCAATCAGCGGTAAGTGCCGTATTTTTGCCGCCGTTCCAGGTGTTCCAGGAGGTCATCCGGCACTTTGAGGCCCCCCCGCCCGACGCCCAGGCGGAGACCCGGCTTGTTGGCGCCGTGGTAGTCGCTGCCCCCCGTGACCACCATGCCGAGACGCGCAGCCAGGGCCACGAAGTATTTCTGCTCCGCGGCCCGGTACTCCCCGTAGTAGCCCTCGAGCCCTTCCATTCCCTCGCGCTGGAGATCCTTCATGGCCTCGTCCCAGCGGAAGGCCCCCCCGGCGAATCGCCCCGGGTGGGCCACCACGGGCACGCCGCCGGCCTCCCGGATCCAGCGGGCGGCCTCAGCGGGGCTCAATTCCTCCCGCGGCACGAAGCCCGGGCAGTCATCCCCGATGAGCCGCTCGAAGGCCTCCGGTGCCCGCCGCACGAACCCCCGGGCGGCCAGGGCCTTGGCGAAATGGACGCGGGAAATCAGCGGCGTCTCCGCCTGGGCCTGGACATCCTCAGAGGTGATGGGGCACCCCAGTTCCCCCAGGCGGGCGATCATGCGGCGGTTCCGGTCATCGCGGCGGAGGCGCAGCTCGTCGAGACGAGTCTGGAACCGCGCGTCGGCAGGATCCACCAGGAGGCCCAGCACGTGCAGGGAGCGGCCCAGGAAACGGCAGCTCAGTTCAGTGCCCACCAGCAGGCGCACCTGCACCCGGGGCTGCATGGCCAGGAACTGCGGGATACCGTCCAGGGTGTCATGGTCAGTAAGGCAGAGGGCCGTCAGCCGCGCCTCCTCCGCGAGCAGAGCCAGCCGTTCCGGCGTATCGGTGCCGTCCGAGTGGAGGGTGTGGCAGTGGAGGTCGATCACAATCCGACCGTAGCAGAGCGGAGGGAGGATTGGACGGAATGCCCCGAAGGGGCATTGCCGCCCGAAGGGCGAGGGCCGGAGGCCCGAGTCACGATCCGACCCTGGTAAGGAGGGAGGGAGAGGATTGGACGGAATGATCCGAAGGAGGATCCCGCGCAGTTTCGGAAACCCCCGGGGCGGGGCAGGGCCCCATATTGAAAGCGCGCCCTACTGGACGAAGTTTGCCGCGCTCTGGGCGTCGTCGGTGGGCTCATCCATGGCCAGGCGGCGGAACAGCTTCACGTCAGCCAGGGACAGGATGCTCATGTAGGAGAAGCCGCTGAAGAACAGCCAGAGGAAGGGCACGGAAGCCCACTTGCGGATGTAGATGGCCACGAAGAGGGCGGCGAAATAGTAGATCGCGAAGCCCAGCTCCAGGAAGGTGAGCAGGCTCTTGGGCACCTTGTAGGCCCGCTTGGTGACGGACTTGCCATTGGCATCCACGCCGTACTTGGGGGTGCGCTTGAACTCCTTGTCGTCGGTGAAGAAGCCCTCCAGCACGGCCTTGGCCTGGTTCAGTGCGAGGCCGATGCCCAGGCCCATGAGGCCGGGGATGTACTTCAGGCGCTTCTGCCAACCGGTGTTGTCCGTCAGTTCCTTCTGGGAGAGGCCGAAGTAGAGACCGACGCTCACTGCGTTCAGCAGGAAGAAGGGGCCGTCGGTGAGCAGCAGGACATGCACGGGCGTGCCGGCCCGGAAGACCATGGCGGGCACCATGATCACGGAGAGCACCACCATCAGCATGTAGTTGCAATTGGCCGTCAGGTGGAACCAGCACTCCATCTTGGTGTGCAGGCTCTCATCGGACTTCCAGATGGTCTTCATGAGCTTCCGGATGACCTGGGCGTTGCCCTTGGCCCAGCGGTGCTGCTGGCTCTTGAAGGCGTTGACCTCCACGGGCAGCTCGGCGGGGACGACCAGATCCTTGAGATAGACGCCCTTCCAGCCCTTGAGCTGGGCCCGGTAGGACAGGTCGGCATCCTCGGTGATGGTGTCGTGCTCCCAGCCGCCTGCGTCGGCGATGGCGGCGACGCGCCACATGCCGGCGGTGCCGCTGAAGTTGAAGAAGGCCTTGGAGCGGTGGCGGGCGGTGTGCTCGAAGACGAAATGGCCGTCGAGCAGGATGGCCTGCACCTGGGTCAGCAGGGAGAACTCGCGGTTCAAGTGGGCCCAGCAGCCCTGGACGAAGGCGACCTTCTCATCAGCGAAGTGGGGAACGGCCTTGCGGAGGAAGTCTTCGGTGGGGAGGAAGTCGGCGTCGAACATGGCCACCAGCTCGCCCTTGGCGACCTTCAGGCCCTCGGCCAGCGCGCCGGCCTTGAAGCCCGTGCGGTCCGTGCGGTGCAGGTAGTGGATGTCGAAGCCCAGGGCCTTGTAACGGTCCACCACGCCGCTGGCGACGTGCACCGTGTCGTCCGTGGAATCGTCCAGCACCTGGATCTCAAGCTTGTCCTTGGGCCAGTCCATCTTCACGACGTGGTCCATGAGCCGCTCGATGACATTCATCTCGTTGAACACCGCCAGCTGCACCGTCACCACCGGCAGGTAGTTCGCGTCGCCCACGGGCTGCGGCACGTCCTTCTTGTGGCGGTAGTAGAGCAGCAGCATCCAGAGGCGGTGCGCCCCGTAGACACTCAGGATGGTGAGCAGCGTGAAGTAGGTGCCGAGCACGATGGTCTTGACGACTTCCATCACGGAATAAACCTCCCTCGGCCCGGGTCAGCGGGCCTGTGGTTTATTGTGGCACGGGAGGCCGGAAAATCCACGAAAAACATGACAATCTACCACTCCATCTCCGATCGTCCGGTAGGATGCTGGCATGGCAGAACTCGACAACTTGAACCTCCCCAAGACCATCGGCCGCTACCAGGTCCTGCGCCTCCTGGGCTCCGGGGCCATGGGCAGCGTCGTGCTCGCCGAGGACCCCCGCATCAAGCGCAAGGTGGCCATCAAGCTCATGAAGCTCGACGCCGTGACGACCGATGCGGACCGTCACGAACACCTGATGCGCTTCCAGCGGGAGGCGGAGGTCTCCGGCCTGCTGAACCACCCGGGCATCGTGGCCATCTACGATGTGGGCGAGGAGGAGGGCTACGGGCCCTTCCTGGCCATGGAGTTCGTGCCGGGCAAGCCCCTCGACGGCCTGATGAAGGAGGGTGCGGCACTGCCCAACAAGGAGAAGCTGCGCATCGCCGCGGGCCTGGCGGAGGCGCTGGACCACGCGCATGCCAAGGGCATCGTCCACCGCGACGTGAAGCCCGGGAACGCCATGGTGGGCGAGGATGGCCACCCCAAGCTCATGGACTTCGGCATCGCGAAGCGCGAGGATGCCAGCCTCACCCAGACCGGAACCTTCCTGGGCACACCCAGCTATGCGAGCCCCGAGCAGATCCGCGAAGGCACCGTGGACAGCCGCTCGGACATCTTCAGCTTCGGCGTGCTGGTCTTCGAGCTGATGAGCGGCCAGTCGCCGTTCCCCGGCACCTCCATCAACACCATCCTCTACCGCATCGTCAACGAGCCGCCCGTGGAGGTGCAGCCGCCGGTGCTCGGGGTCCTCCCGGATGGCTGGCGCCGCATCTTCGACAAGGTGCTGTCCAAGCGTCCCGAAGACCGCTACGCCACCTGCACGGCCTTCGTCCGCGAGCTGCTCGACGCCGTGGTGGACCTCGGCAAGGAGGACCGCCGCGAGCTCCTCGGGCTCCTGAAGATGAACGGAGATTCCCCCATCCCCGAGATCCGGTCGACCTCCTTCGACGAGACCATGGTGGTGGCGCGGCCCGAACCCCGGGGCTCCGGCCGGATCTGGCTCGCCGCGGCCGCCTTGGCCGCCCTGGCGGGGGGCGGCTGGTTCCTATTCCAGGGTCCGAAGGTCGTCCGCCTTCCCATCGACTCTCAGCCTGCGGGGGCCAAGGTCTTCCTGAACGACCAGGCCGTGGGCACCACCCCTATGAGCCAGCCCCTGCGGGCCGGGGATGCCCTGCGGCTGGAACTCAAGGGCTTCCGGCCCATGGAGTACGCCTTCAAGCCAGGCGAAGCGCCTCCGACCTTCACCCTGGCGGCCATCGTCAGCGAGGAGCTCATCGATTCCGTGCCGCCCGGCGCCTCGGTCGTGCTGGACGAGAAACCGTTGGAGGGCGCAACGCCCCTCAAGGTGTCGTGGAACCATGGGCAGCCCCATCGCCTCACCCTCACCAAGGAGAAGCTGGGCTACGCCTCGGATTTTGCCCCCGGCGAGGCTCCGGGCGGGAGGGTCTTCGAGCTGAAGGAGGGGACCACCGCCGACGCCCGCCAGGAGCCGCCCCTGGATCCCAACGCCCCCGGCCTCATCAGGCTGGCCGGCGCCTTCGGCGTGCGCGTGAGGGTGGACGGCAAGGACATGGGTGACTTCGCCCCTGGTGCCAAGCTCCCGCTGCCTCCCGGCTCCCACAAGGTCGAGTTGGCCAGCCCGAAGCACTACTTCAAGGAGATTCGGACCCTGAGTGTGACCGCCGGCCAGACCGCGCCCCTGAATCTGCCCCCCCTCGCCACCCTCACCGTCGAGACCTTCCCTGGCACCGGCAAGGTCCTCGTGGATGGCCAGGATGCGGGCATCGAAAGCGACGGCAGCGGCGTCAAGCTCACGGAGGGCCGCCACACCGTCACCGTCCGAGGCCCCAAAGGCAGCAAGAACGAGACGGTGGAGGTGAAGGGCGACAAGGGGTTGAGGTTCCCGTTGTAATGACCGGGGTGGAGTTCGCCTCCACCCGCCCCAGGCCTAGAGCACGGCCCGGATCTGGGCCTCGCTGAGGATCCGTGGGCTGTTCTTGGCGGCCTGGAGGACCCGTTCCACGCGGTCGGGACTGGGGTCGTACCCGTTGAGCTCAAGCCAGTAGATGACGTTGCTGTGCCCCGCCATGGGGCCGATCTCGATCTCCTGCCGCCGGCCCACCAGGGCGGCGGGAACGCCGGAGTAGACGGCATCCGCCAGGTCCACGTCGCCCCGATGCAGGGCCTTCACGATGGCGGCGGCATGGACGCCCGTGCCCGTGCGGAAGGCGTCGCGGCCCAGCACCGGGTAGTTGGCGGGGATCACCACATCGCACAGCTCGGCCACGCGCTCTGCGAGGGCAGGCAGGTCCGTGAGGTCCCCCTTGGGGTAGCCCATGAGGTGCAGGTTGATCATGAGCTGGTCCAGGGCCACGTTGCCGCAGCGCTCTCCGATACCCAGGATGGTGCCGTGGAGGCGGTCCGCGCCGGCCTCGAAGGCGGCGATGGCATTGGCCACGCCCAGCCCCCGGTCGTTGTGCCCGTGCCAGTCGATGTTCACCGGGCGGTCCCGGACGACCTCGTCCCTGATGAAGCGCACCAGCCGCCGAACGCCGTCGGGCGTGGCGTGGCCGCAGGTATCCGAGAGGCAGATGGACTGGGCCCCCTCGTCGAGGGCGGCAACGTAGATGGCCTTCAGCACGTCGGGCCGGGCCCGGGTGCTGTCCTCGGTCACCATCATCACGGGCACGTCGTGGCGGCGGCAGAAGGCCACGGCTTTGCGCGCCGTGTCCACCAGGAAGGCAAGGTCCCACCCTTCTACATCCATGCGGATGGGGCTGGATCCCAGGAAGGCGCCGGCCTCCAGCGGGAACCCCACGCGCTGCTGGATCTCCGCTACCTGGATCAGGTCCGCCTCGATGGTCCGCACGGCCACGTTGGGCTGGAGGGGCAGGCGGTGATCCCGGATCTCGACCATGAGCGCCCGCACGGCCGCCAGGGCCTTCGGCCCCGCCCCGGGCATGCCCAGGTCCACGGCGTCCACCCCCAGGCTGGCGAGACGGTGGATCAGGTCGCGCTTGGCGGCGATGTCCGGATCACGCACGGAAGGGCTCTGGAGGCCGTCGCGCAGGGTCTCGTCGAGGAGTATCGGGATCCGGCCTTCTGCCTGAGGGCCGTTCCAGTCATTGATCAGCTCGTCCAGTGTCATGGAGGAATCAGACTACGGTGACTTCGATCCTGCGGTCCAGCAGGGTTCCCAGGAGGGCGGCCTTCTCGCGGAAAGCCTCCATCTCCGGTTCCACATCCCCGGTGGCCTCCAGGTGCACCCGCAGGGTGTCGTCGTCGATGTCCACGGACAGGCCACGCACCGCCTGGCGGCGCCGGCGGTCCAGGGCATCGGCCCCCCGCACCAGGGCCGCCAGCTTGCGGACCACCTGGCGGTGCCAGGGCGCCAGAGCCCGGAACGCCTCGTGCTTCGCGTGATGGGGCGGCTTGCCCCGGTGGAAGCGCACCACCTGGGCGAGCACATCCACCTCCTCCGGCCAGAAGCCAGGCAGGGCCGCATTGCGCACCAGATACTCACCATGCTTGTGGTGGTCCTTCTCGGACACCGAGAAGCCGACGTCATGCACCCGCGCGGCGAAGGCCAGCCACTGGCGCTCGGTGTCGCCCAGTTCGAAGTGCGGCTGGAGCGCCAGGAAGAGCTGGTCCGCCAGCAGGGCCACATGGCGACTGTGACCGGGGTCGGGATCCAGGCGCGCCGCCAGCTGCTCGATGGAGGCCCGGCGGCGGTCCGCCAGGGGCGGGATGGCGGCCCCGCCGTGCTTGAGGGCCTCCCAGATCATGCCCTCTCGCAGGCCCACAGGCAGGTGGCGCAGGGGCGGGGTGCCCAGCCACTCCATGAGGGAGAGGGCCCAGATGGCACCCACGTGCAGCACCTCGGCGCGCTTGGGATCCACACCCAGGCGCTCGGTGCGCTGCTGGACATCCGTCCGCCAGAGCTTCAGGGCGTAGGCCCGGAGCTGCTCCGCCGTGAATCCCCGGCCGTCGTCCGAGCCTTTGGCCAGATCCTCCAGGGTGCCTGAGGTGCCCAGGATGAGCGTGGGCTCGGGCAGCTCCGTGGGCAGGTCCTTGCGGGCCTTCTTGAGGATGCGTCGGATCATCTTCCGCAGCCGCTTGAGGTCGTGGGCCGTGGGCGGGTTCGAGGTCTGGGCCGCATCCGCCAGGCGCTGGAGGCCCCATGGAAGGGAGATGCTGGCCGCCACGCGCCCGGCCTGCACCCAC
Source organism: Geothrix edaphica (assembly GCF_030268045.1). NCBI lineage: Bacteria > Pseudomonadati > Acidobacteriota > Holophagae > Holophagales > Holophagaceae > Geothrix > Geothrix edaphica. The sequence goes on along the minus strand of NZ_BSDC01000001.1, from coordinate 1,200,398 downwards.
GTCAGCTCGGTGCTGCCGCCGCCGATGTCCACCAGGGCAACGGGCTCCAGGGGGAAGGGGATGGCGTGGGAGACGGCCTGGTGGATGAGCCGGGCCTCCTCCTCACCGGAGATCACCTGGATGGCGATGCCCAGCGACTCGGCCTCCATGACGAAGACCTGGGCATTCTTCGCGTCGCGCAGGGCCGCCGTGCCGCAGGCCATCACGGTCTCGCACTCAAAGCCCTGGATGACCTTCGCCATCTGGGCCAGGGCATCAAGGCCGGCCCGGAAGGCCTCGGGACCGATCTCGCCAGAGCGTGCCTCGCCGCGGGCCAGGCGCACCATGGCCTTCTCCCGGGCCAGGACCAGCTGACCCCCCATGGGATCCGCCTCCACCACCACCAGGTGGATGGAGTT